>QKHT01000038.1 GCA_003249935.1 Bacteroidota bacterium | reverse complement strand
CTGTTCTATTTTTAGTTTTAACATTATTCAATAAAATATACTAAAAACATAAATACCCGTCATGGTGAGATACTCCACTAAAAATGTGGCCTCGTTACCGCATACAAATATTTTTGTGTTAATATTCATACAATCATTCTACCATACTGCCGCCGCTACGCGGCTATATAAATATCTGTTCGGTTAATTCTTCTACCATACTGCCGCCGCTATGCGGCTAAATAAACAACTGCTCATTTAATTCATCTACCATAATGGCGCCGCTATGCGGCTATATAAACATCTGTTCGGTTAATTCTTCTACCAAACTGTCGCCGCTATGCTACCAAACTGTCGCCGCTATGCGGCTATTTGAACCGTAAATAATTGCATATCTCTACCATAATGCCGCCGCTATGCGGCTATATAAATATCTGTTCGGTTAATTCTTCTGCCAAACTGTCGCCGCTATGCGGCTGATTATCGAATGATTTTTCACTTTCGAGCCGCGTAGCGGTGCAATTATGGTAGTAAACATGCTACAATATAAATGCAGAGCCGCGTAGCGGTGGCATCATTCCTTTTTGCGACAATAAATTATGCTACCATAATGCCGCCGCTATGCGGCTATATAAATATCTGTTCGGTTAATTCTTCTACCATAATGCCGCCGCTATGCGGCTATTTGAACCGTAAATAATTGCATATCTCTACCATAATGCCGCCGCTACGCGGCTTTGTATTGAACTATTTTTTATCTTCGAGCCGCGTAGCGGTGCAATTATGGTAGAAACATGCCACAATATTAATAATGTGCTATGTGACGATGGGATTATGCTATTCGATGAAACGATTGGTTAATACAAGCTCTCCCCTTCCGCCTTTACCTTTGCGATAAAACACCGATTTTTTGCATTAATTGGAGATTGTTTTAACGACCTAATTCTTTGTGCATTTGTGCCTTGTTGGTGGTGAACATAGTGCCAATTGCTCACTTGCCCAATAGTCAACAGCCAACAGCCCGTTAAGTCATCGCTTTTAAGAATGAAGTGCGGTACCTGAATGGCGTGGTATCTTTATACTTTTTGAACTGTTTATGAAAGAAAGGCAGGCTTTCGAAACCACAACTATAGCAAATTTCGGAAACCGACCGATTGGTTTCCGAAAGCATTTTACATGCCTTTTTTATTCTGAACTCGTTCAAAAACGAAAAGAACGGTTTATTCATTGACTCACTAAAAAAACGACTAAAAGATTCACTTCCCATATTCACTTCCGATGCAATATCCTTAAGAGTCACCTTTTCATCAAAATGATTCTCGATAAACAGATACACTTTATTCAGTCGGTCGTTATTTACGACACTTAATTTATATTCTTGTTCGCTATCGCACAAAAGCCGGTAGTTTACTTCATTTTTGAGTTCCGAAAAAAGCATTAGAAAATTGAGAACCCTTAAAAGTGGATCATTAACGACCACATTATTCATTAACGTTTCGTAATGAACCGGATCATCAGGAGAAAAATGTATTCCAAGTTTTGCTTTTGCAACTAATCCATCGAATACATTAAACTCCGGTAGCGATTTTATCGCATTTGGCATCCATTGAACCACAATAGAGTGACAAGCACCAACGTAATCGGAACTATTTTTCCAACAATGCGGCACATTGCCTGCAATAAGCACAAAATCGCCCTTCTCGAACAGTTCGATGCTATTACCAACATATCGGGTACCCTGGCCCGAAACAATATAAACCAATTCGAATTGCGGATGAAAATGCCATGGCGCACCAAAAGTATTCTGTTGGTAATGATACGACGTAATGGTATGCGCATTTGATTCTATAGTTTCGAGAATTGCTTTCATTTTATAACCTATCTATGTACTCTATTCATTAATAATAATAGTTATACAACAAAATAGAATATGTTTTGGTTAATAACAGATACAAATAAATCGTCAACCCTTCTTATTTTTGTTAAGTATAAATAAGAATACAAATACATCTAATTATGAAATTGAACAGAGATCTTTCAATGCACAGTCAGTTGGTTTCGGAAATGTTTAGCTGGCCAACTACGCCCGAAGCGTGGGAAAAGTATAAAATAAGCGACGAACAGGTGGCTCATTTTAACGAATTCGGATATGTTTCGAACATCAAATTACTTGAAGAGTGGCAAGTTGACCAACTCAATGAAGAACTGAATATTATCATGGATACCAAACATCCAAACCACGATTTGCTATATGAATTTCACACCAATGAATCCACAGATCCCACAAAAATCATCTTCCATTCGTTAGGGCATTGGCGCATGACACCGGGATTTCACGATGTATTATGGAATCCAGCATTTGTAATGGCAGCTTACCAGCTGTTAGGAAATAAAGATGTAAGATTCTGGCACGATCAACTGTTTTGTAAACCGGCCAAACATGGTGGCGTAGTGGCCTGGCATCAGGACTATTCGTACTGGACACGCTCAACACCCATGCAACATTTAACGGCATGGATTGGTCTCGACGATGCATCGCAGGAAAACGGTTGCTTACAGTATATACCCAAAAGTCAGGAATGGGGGTTACTCGATAAACCGGTACTTACCGGTGCCATGAACGAACTTCGCACCTATCTTACACCCGAACAGGCACAACAGCTGGATAATCCGGTGCCAATAGAAATGAAGAAAGGATATGCCGCTTTTCACCACCCGCTATTAGTACACGGTTCATTCGAAAACTTTTCGGATAAGCAAAGACGTGCTTTTGTATTGAATGTGTTTGCCGATGGCACTCAATCAAATTCGGATGAAGAGATATTAGTTGGCGTACCAAAAATAAACAAAGGACAAAAAATGGAAGGACAATTTTTTCCTAAATTATTCCCAATGTAATATTTTTGTATTAACCGACTCACAAAATGGTAGTAAAATATATATGTCCCTATTGGGGACAGGATGGTATAGGTGGCGCAGCGTTTATCGACAAAGCATTGGAAGCGGGGTACGATGGCGTGGAAGTGAATGTGCCAGCCGACAAAGCATTTGAAAAAGAGTTACTCAATGCCATCAAAACAACCCAATGTGCATTTATTGCTCAGCAGTGGTTGCCGTTGCAAGCAGAAACAGTTGAAGCGTACATTATCAGATTTTCGGAGCGGTTACAATACCTTGCGGCACTCAATCCGGTGTTTATCAATTCGCATACCGGTAAGGACTATTTCTCGTTCGAAGATAACTGCAAAGTCATTGAAAAAGCTTTTAAAATTGAGCAGGAAACAGGCATCCGAATTATTCACGAAACACACCGTGGCCGGTTCAACTATTCGGCCTTTTCCACAAAAACGTATCTGAACAAATATCCGCAATTAAGGCTGAATGCCGATTTTTCGCACTGGTGCAATGTAAGCGAAAGTTTTCTGGAAGATCAACAACCCGCATTGGCCCTGGCTATGTCGCACAGCTACTATCTACACGCCCGCATCGGCCATACCCAATCGGCACAGGTTAATGATCCCTTTGCGCCGGAGTGGAAAGAGGCATTGAATACTTTTGTAGCATGGTGGAAAGAGATTTTGACCAAAGCAGAACAGCGTGGTGCAAAGGAGTTTTACATCTGCCCCGAATTTGGTCCATATCCGTACATGCCATATCAACCATATACGAATATCCCAATCCAAAATCAGTGGCTTTTAAATGTAAAAATGGCGCAATATCTTAAACAGGTTTTGTAGTAGCATAGGTTCACACAAAAAGCTTATTGCATTATGTCGGTTAAATGGCATAATTGCAAAAAGCTTTTTATTATTAACTATTTGGTTTTTCTAAATATATCTTCGCGCGATGAGGGTCGAATCAGATGCTGCCAGGTAAATCCGTCGAGCTTTTCATCACCATTGGCTTTAAGGTTGGGCGGCTGCATTTTACCGGTGGTTTGCGGGGTCATTACAATTCGTTTTATCGACTTACCGCCCTCAAAGTAAATGGTAAGGTAACTGCTCTCCACATAATTCATACCAATAATAAACTGCTTATCACGAGGGAAATATAAGCTTTGCGCATTCCCGTCGACATAAATTTTATTCAACGTATTGTTAAACATATAGCCGGTGATTAGCGCACCTTTTATCTGGTTGAACCGCAATGAATCCTCGCGGGAAATAACCATGGCCTTATCTTCCATCTCTACATGATCTATTTTACCATTTGCATTGTAAATACGAATATAGGTCCCTGTAAGCTGATTGTATTGCGACCACAATACCGGTTCATTAAACATTCTTATTGTAGAATCGGCCATAGCATACACCAACGAATCGCATTTGCCTTGCACATCTCTTCTCCAGAATCGTACGTTATGGTATGCTTTTAACACCCGTTGGCCCGAGGTATCGATAACCGATTGCAACGTATCTGCATGCAAAAACAGTGTATCGGTAGGTGTATATTGCTTAAATACAGCAGAATCGGTAAGAAAAGAAAAACCGGCTGCATCGTCGTAAAACCCATTTTTCCCGCTCATTATCACTTTTTGAGCCGTATCTTCAAGTTCGATAAAACTGCTGTTTTTTCCAATATTTTTCAACCGGTTAAAGAATATATTATCGCCCTTCATCTTCTGGTTCTTTTTTATCAGAATCGAATTTTTATCGAGATTCAAATCTTTGGTCTTCATGTTGTACCATCCTTTTTCGGAATAGCCATAGGCACTGTCGCCCACAATTTTTGTCGGTCCCAGAATAATGGCAATGTCACTTACCGTATTATAGTTGAGTGTATCGGTAGTCATTACATACTCAGGATTTGTAGCCACCACATTTTTACGAAAATGTACATCTTCAGTTTTGGCATAGTATCGGCCTATCAAACTGGTTAATGTAGTGGTACTATCCACAATTTTACCATTTTCGTAATAGTAACCAATATCGTTTCCAAGGTCGTAATCGAGCTTATCGGTGGTTAAAACAGTCGTTTTATTGATAAGCTTTATATTGCCGCGAAGTTGGGCAATCTTAGTAAATCCATCGTAAAAGAGCGTATTGCCATACACATGGAAAGTGTCGCCTCTTACAATATGTACTGAACCATAAGCATCGAAATTGTTATTGTTTTCGCGCAATACGGCACTATCGCAATACATAAATGCCCCCTGATCCATAAATTTTACATGGCCAACCAAAAAGCGCGCATCTTTATCGATAGTGGCATCATATAACGTTTTATCGGCCCATTCGAGCGAAATGCGCCGACGTTTGGGTTGTTGCGCTAAGATTGAAGCCGCAACAAACAGAATAAGAAAAAAGGCAGGTCGAAGCCTGCCCAATTGATTTAATCGCTTCATTTTTTAATCCAGCCCGAATATCTAAAATCGCAATTTATCCATTTCGGATCGATAGAAATATACGTATCTCCCTGTTTTTCTTTAATCCATTCGTTTAGTTTTGTTTCCTTCTTCTTATTCAGTACCACATCTTTAAGTATCTGATAATCATCGGTAACATTGGCTTTATGTGCCGGCAATTTATTCTTTATTTTTATCATTACATAAACCTCCTGACCTTTAGCGTCAACCATTTTAAAGGGTTTCGAAATGTCGCCCACCTTTAATTTTTCGACCTGAGCCGAAAGTTCACCCGGTAGTTCGGTAAGTCTGAACCGCGAAGCTCCGGTATTGGGGTTTGCAATTAAACCACCGTTACTTCTTGAATCTTTGTCTTCGGAATAGAGCAAAGCAGCTTGTTCAAATGGAATTTTGTTCGTTTTAATACCTTCACTTATACTATCGAGCCGAGCCAAAGCAGCTTTAGAGGCATTGTCCGAAATTCGTGGTTTTAATAAGATATGACGACAGTTAATTTTACTGCCTTCGCGCGAAATAAGCTGAATAATATGGTAACCATATTCCGACTCTACAATACGCGAAACGTGTTTCGGATCGCGCAAACTAAAGGCAACATCAGCAAATTCGGGTACAAATTCACCCTTTCCCTTCATTCCAAGTTCGCCTCCGCGTCGGGCACTACCTAAATCTTCGGAATAAAGTATAGCCAACATATTAAAATCTTCACCAGCTTTTATTCGGTCCTGAAATTCGCGCAAACGGTTTTTAATCCGGTCAATTTCGGCCTGATCCACTTTAGGTTTAGCCATAATTTGCAATATTTCGTATTGTTCCGGAATTAACGGCAAACTATCTTTATTAAAATCCTTAAAAAAAACGCGAACCTCAGATGGTGTGGTTTTTATATCTTTTGTTATCTTATTTCGCATCTGCTCGGTAAGATTTTGTTCGCGAATTACATCCTTCAGCTCTTCCTTTAATGCCACGGAATTCTTTTTAAAATACTCTTCAACTTTTTCCTTCGACCCAATTTGACTAATAAAGTACTGCATCCGTTGATCTACGGCGTTAAGTACTTCAGATTCCGACACTTCTATACTGTCGAGGCGCGACTGATTTAGCAATAACTTTTGAATCATCATATCCTCGAGTAACCGGCATTTCAGGTCGCCCTGAACATCCACCCCTTCGGCCTTCATTCGCATATATTGAGCCTCAATGTCCGATTTATATACAGCATCGCCTCCTACTACCGCAACGATTCCGTCGATGATATTGTCCTGTGCTTGTAGTGCTGTAAGACTACAAAAAAGACAAAATAAAATGATGTTTACGCTATTTTTTATATGCTTCATGATACAATACATTTTTATCCTTTATGGCTTTATCAAGTATCTCCTTTTTGAATTTAGCAAGAAATGCCTCTTTCCGTTCTTTCATAATCATTTCAATAATCGTTGGTTCAATATATGATTTTGGCGCAGGTTGTCCCGATGGTATAGATGAAAAGATTCGAAGTATATACGTGGTTCCGCCAGCCGATGTTACATAAAAATTGTTTTTACGTGCAAATTCGTCGGATGGAACAATAGCAGACGACATTTTACTGAGCATTTCGGGTAACGGTACCCAAACATTTCTGAAGTCATCGTAACTTATCGAATACTTTATTGCATATTCCTGTAGTTTTTGTAAATCGGCACTTCGACCGGTTTTGGCCCATTGTTGTGCCTGCATTATATTTGGAGCCGATTGAGGCACAGCAATATAAACACCCTGAATTAAACATTTATCAAGGATAAAACGCGAACTGTTTTTTTGATACCAAGCCGCTATATCCTCCTCTCCCGGTTTTTTACCCGTTTTTTGAGCAATAAGATTTACCAAATATTTTTGTACAACCAATGCATTGCGATAATCCTCCACCATTTTGGTGATTGTTTCATCATTTTCCGAAATATTTCGCAGTGCTTTTTGAAGAATGATTTCGTTTGTAACCCATGCTTCAATAAACCTGTTTGCCATTTCAATACTATCGCCATCTTTGGTTCCAACCGGCACAACTGCGCGTATATCGGCGCGAGTAAGACTTTTCCCATTCGCCTGTGCAACAACATCGTCACTGAGTTTAACCTGATTTTTGCTACACCCGCAAAATATTACAAAAAAAAGCACCACAATCAATGCCAAAAATTTTCGGTAAAGCATGTTTTGTGTTTTGCTCTTTTCTGTTTTCATTGTAATTATTAGAAAAATAAAAGTTGCCCCGAATATTGTTCCGGGGCAACTCTCAGTTTACTTTACTTAATTTTTATCTGATTAATAACCTTTTTATTAATTTTTACAGGATACTTTTTTGCAAGTTTTTTGAGCCACGCCTTTTCGAGATAATTCTGATAATCAGAAATAACCGAACCTCTTACCAGCGATAATTCTTTAGGTGCACCAACTTTGTAGGCTTTTCCCACAACAAATGCAGCCTTATATTGCATAAAGGGTTCGAATGGTTTTAATCCCCATACAAGTGCATCCACACTATTGTTATCCTTTTGTTTATAAATGCCCTCTTCGATCCGAATTACGGGTCCAAGTTTATTAATGCTGTCGAGCATCTGCTTTTCAGTTCCCTTTTTCAATAATTTTTGAGCCAAACCTTTGGCAGAATCCGTTTCGCAAAAATAAATTTTACCCGCAAAATGTGGTTCTTCCCATTTATAGTTCTTCTTAATTTTGTTATGGAATGCAATTAACCCTTTTTCATCTTCCGAGGCTTTGTTCCAAATTTCTTTCTGACTAATATCAAACAACAAAATACCATCGTGATATTCATTCATCAAATATCTGAATTCAGGGTATTTGCGTTCGAGTTGCGACTTTTCGTAAATATCTATTTCCTGACGCGAATACCGATCAAGTTTCAGCCTTACACGCTCAGTTTCGTCGGGCGTTTCGCCACGTGGATTAGCCACAAGATAATCAGCAAAATTTTCAACGGTCCACACTTTTCCATCAAGTGTAAAAATTGGTTCATTCATACCTCTTGTTACTACTTTAAACATACTGTCGCGATAGGTGTATTGATGCGAAATTTCGACGAGCTTATCAAACATCGCTTTATTTTCGGTATAGTTATATTCGGCTTTACGCTTGGCATAAAACACCTCTTTCGATTTGCCGCCGAGAGGAGAGCGCGACAAGCTGCTTTTTATCTCATCGCGCATTTCGGCCATACTTCGTACCGGTCTTTTTTCGAGCAACTTAATGATGTGAAAACCATACATGGTTTTTACCGGCGATGAAATATCTCCCGGATTTTTAAGCGCAAATGCTGCCTGAAGAAACTCAGGAACCACTTCGCCAACACCAAACCACGACAATTCGCCACCATTTTCGGCAGTAGCCTGATCGTCACTGTTTTCGGCAGCCAATTTTGTAAAATCTGCGCCATCGGCCAGCTGTTGCCTGATATTGTTAATCTTTTCGTTGGCTTCATTCCATGCTTCTGCCGGCGCATCCTGATCGACCAATTTTAATATATGGGCCACCCTTACATCGCCCGATGATGGACGGAGATCGTTTATCTTAATCAGATGATATCCATAAATGGTTTTTACAGGTCCAACAATGTCACCAACTTTGTTTTCATAACAGGCATCTTCAAATGGTTTAATCATTTGAAAACCTTTAAAATACCCAAGTTTTCCACCGTTTTTTGCAGAGTAGGTATCCTCAGAAGTTTCAGAAGCTAATTTTTCGAAGTTTTCGCCCTTTTTGATACGGGCTAAAATGGCCATTATTTTGTTGTATGCCGCAGTGGTATCCGGGTTACCTTCCTGAAACCGTATGAGAATATGGCTCGCGCTCACTTCGTGAGTAATCCGTTCGTAAGCCATCTTCATTAGTTCTTCGTCTATTTCGCGGTCGGTCATATAGGGTTCAGCCAACTGATCCCGGTATGTTTTTAGTTCATTTACGAACGATGTTGTAGTATCCATTCCACGGTTTTCGGCTTCAAGCACCTTTAATTTGAAGTTTACAAATAACTTCATGTATTCATCTATTTTTTGCTTGGTGATGACCGAATCGGTGTTGTTCTTTGAGAAAATGTAATCAAATTCACCAACCGTTACCGGTTTACCCCCAATTGTAAGCAAAGTGGCCGAATTGTTTTCAGTGCTGAACACACTTAAACTTACCGTAAGTGCTGCGCAAATGACTGACAGTCTTTTCATAATACAAAAATGTTGATTATTGAATTAAGCGGTTAACATTAAATTTTTAAACCAGATTTTCTTGTCATTAATCAGCAGAAAAAAGTCAACAACGCTCATTTTGGATGTCGAAAATAAAAACACCTCAAGAAAAGCACTCATTTTTGTAACCATTTTATTTTTAAATGAGGTCATTACCTTCTTCAACTTTTTAATTTCAGCAAAAGTAGAAAAAAAGGTTTATCTATTGTGTCTTGTTAAGGAGTTTTAAGTTCTTTAATTAAAAAATTATCTAAAGAGCGATGCTTACCATAACTAAAGCATTGATTTTATATTAGTTTGTGTAACTTTGCCACATCAATTATGGCCCAACTACATCGCGATATATTACAAAAATACTGGGGTTACGACCAATTCAGGCCGTTGCAGGAGGACATTGTGGAGTCGGTTTATGCAGGCAAAGACACCCTTGGATTAATGCCCACCGGCGGTGGAAAATCGCTAACCTTTCAGGTTCCGGCGATGGCAATGGATGGGGTTTGCATTGTAATTACGCCCCTCATTGCGCTAATGAAAGATCAGGTAAAGAACCTGCGCAATAAAGGGATTAAAGCCACGGCCATTTTTTCGGGGATGCGGCGTGCCGAAATTATTGCAGCATTGGACAACTGTATCTATGGCGATTACAAATTCCTTTATCTTTCGCCCGAACGGCTCGAATCGGAACTCTTTTTAAAACGTCTCCCTTATCTTAATGTCAGCTTTATCACAGTAGACGAAGCCCACTGTATATCGCAATGGGGGTACGACTTCAGGCCCGGTTACCTGCGAATATGCGAATTCAGGAAGCTTGTTGCGGGAGCACCGGTATTGGCACTAACAGCCACAGCCACAGGTCGTGTTATTGAAGATATTTGCGAAAAACTTCACTTTAATGATGGTAATATTTTTCGTAAAAGTTATAGGCGTAATAACTTGAGTTACGTGGTTCGTAAAACGCAGGACAAAAGCGAAGAGATGCTTGGCATACTTCAGAAAGTATCCGGTAGTGGCATTGTATACGTACGGAGCCGGGCAAAAACCAAGGAACTTGCACAGTGGCTCAGCGACAAGAATATTAGTGCCGGATTTTTTCATGCCGGCCTTGAACCGCACCAGAAAGATGCCGCACAAGAGGGTTGGACTAACGGTTCATTACGAATAATTGTGGCCACAAACGCTTTTGGAATGGGCATCGATAAAGCCGATGTGCGTATGGTGATTCATTACGATGTGCCCGAATCGCCCGAAGCTTACTTTCAGGAGGCCGGACGAGCCGGACGGGATGGCGAAATGGCCTATGCCGTATTACTTTATGGCCCCAGCGACAGCCGAACCATAAAAAAAAGAGTCACCGATGCTTTTCCCGAACGTGAATTTATCGCCCGTATTTACCAATCGCTGTGTAATAAACTTACAATTCCCATTGGTTCGGGCCAAAATAGTGTATTCGATTTTGATATGCCTCTTTTTTGCCTCGACTTTAAACTTCCACAAATTCAAACACATAACGCTCTTAAATTGCTCGAAGCAGCCGGATTTATTGAATATACCGACATTCAGGATAGTCCGTCGCGCATTCATTTCAGTGCCGGCAAAAACGAATTGTTTCATTTCGAAAACCACCACCCCGAGTTTTCGGCGCTACTTCAGGTTATTTTACGTTCGTACACCGGACTTTTTACTGAATATGTATACTTCAGTGAAGATTTAGTGGCTTCACGGCTTGGAACTGACCGAAAATATGTTTACGAAAGTTTGGTTTATATCGATAAAATGCATATAATCAAATATGTGCCACGAAAAAAACTACCACTTATTATTTTAAAACAACCCCGTACTTCTATGGAAAACATCGTAATTCCCGAAGCAGTTTACGAAGTAATGCAAGACCGGATGACGCAAAGGATGAATGCCATGCTGAAATACATCGACGAATCGCTGACATGCAGAGAAAACCTGTTACTTGAATATTTTGGAGAGCAAGGGGCCGAACCCTGCGGGATATGCGATATTTGCCGAAGCCGCAAAAAAGCACGTACATTGCCATTTCTGGAAGGCATTAAACAACGAATTCTGCACACGTTGCAACACGGTTCATACAATCTAAACGATATGCTTGCTGCAATTCCTGCCTCAAAAGAAGATGTTTTAGCAATAATCCGGATTATGTGCGACGATGGGTTAATCCGTTTCGATGCCTCAACTTTAGAGCTAACCCTCGATACACCGGTTCATCGAAAAAACTAAAACGCTATGGTAATGGATCGTAACCATGCCCACCCCATGGATGACAGCTTAAAATGCGCTTTATTCCAAGATACAACCCTTTGAAAGGACCATATTTTTTGAGTGCCTGAAGCGTATATTCGCTGCACGTAGGCACATAACGGCAGGTGGCGGGCTTTATGGGCGAAATAACATACCGATAAACATTTACCAGCAATATAAACACTGCATTTAAAGCTAAAGAGAGGTATTTGACTAAAAATTTCATGTTATGCCTTCGTGTTTTTGGCTGAACCGTGGTCGCCCTTTTCAATGGTAATTCTCGTCATCTTTTGTGCTCCGATTCTGTACGCACTTTCGATACGACGATAGGCCAAAATTTCTTTACCGATATAAATTACACCAATGGCCCAATGGTGCTTACACGACAACCCACTGATACATTGCTTATTAAGCCTGTAAACCTCCCGTAACCGTCTTTTAATGAGATTGCGCTTTACAGCCCGTTTAAACTTCTTTTTGCTTACCGACACCATGACTTTGTGGTGAGTTTCGGGTTCAACTAAGGGCATGAAGATAAACAATAACGGATAAGCCATTACCGAATAGCCCGATTTAAAAAGCAAACCGATGGTTTTTTCGCTCTTTAAACGTTCGTCCGATTTTAATGTTTGCCTTAACATTACAGCAAGTTGATGAATTTTTATCAAAAAAACAAAAGGTGCCCTGCAACACAGGCCACCTTTCTGTTAATATTATTCATTTACCCCAATTTTACCGGGTAAATGCTTTGTTATGTTCTGTAATAAATTGCTCCAAAGCCGTGGTAATTGATGGTGCTTTGGGATTCGGGGCTTGCAAATCGAGTCTTAAACCACTGTCAATAACAGCCTTTGCAGTTCGGGGCCCAAAAGCACCTATTTTAAGATCGTTTTGTTTAAAATCGGGGAAATTTTTAAGTAACGATTCAATTCCCGAAGGGCTGAAAAACACCACGATATCGTAGCTCAAATCACCAATATCAGTCAAATCATTGCTAACGGTGCGGTACATAATTGCTTCGGTAAAATCAAACCCCTGCGATTTCATCAATTCCTGACCTTCGTCTACGTGAACATCGGACATTGGCAATAAAAACTTTTCGCCTTTATGCTTTTGCATTACATCCAAAAGTTCGGGAAACTTTCCTGTGCCATAAAAAATCTTCCGTTTGCGGTACACAATATACTTCTGTAGATAATGCGCTCTTTCTTCCGAAATACAAAAATACTTCATAGTGTCAGGGATCGTAATGCGTAACTCCTGAGCAAGCCTGAAGTAATGGTCAATTGCATTTTTACTTGTAAATACAACTGCTGTATAATCCAATAGATTTACCTTTTGAGACCTGAAATCCTTTGCCGAAACACCTTCAACCTTAATAAAAGGACGAAAATCTATTTGCACCCCTGTCTTCTCAGCTAAATCGAAGTAAGGAGACTTACCAACACTTGGTTGGGGCTGCGATATTAATATTTTCTTGATTTTCAAGCAGTTATTATTTTAAAATTAACTATAAACCACCCCCGATCAACAACTTTGCTATAATTATCAGGGGTAGAATTTCAAGGGTACAAAAGTACAAAATAAGGTAAAACAAAGAGCCAATATTGAAGAAAAAAATACTAAAAATACGTATTACGTTTAAAATTAAATAGATAACAGTTATAATACCACCACCAACAAGCGCAATTTGTATAAACAAACTATTGCCATAAGCCATAAAAATTGTGAATACAAGGTAAAATATTCCTGTAATTTCGTTTAGAAAGATGTAATTCTGTGTCCATAACTCAACCCTTGGCTGTGTGGCCTTCGAACCAAAAAGGTAATGTAAGCCCCAAATACAACTGACTTTTATGCCATGTAAAACTAAAATAGCAACGAGACAAATCAAAAACAGGACAATACCAATACTTGCACCCATTTTTTCGGCAGCAAATGTGGCAAATAATCCGGCCGAAATAGCATAGTTAAAGGTAAGTATAGCTTTGTATAATGGTTCATGTGCCACCATATCGGGCATATAACTTTTTCTTACCGTACTTTCAAATAATTCGTAAAATTTTAGTCGCAAATAACCCGAGCCCGAACCCAACACCAACCATGTTAAAAAAGTAAGCAATAAGAGAATTACCGACATCACATCAGTAAACCAGTTATCGGCATGGGGTAACAACAGGCCTTTACCATATACGAATGGAAATAACCATAATATTTTACTGTTTGCTTTGAGATCGAACGGCTTTGCTATATTCATAATAAACTACAATCCCGCAAAATTGCGTGCATTTGCGGGCCAAAGTTCGGTATTTTTAATCAATTCTATAACCTCTTCTGCATTTTTTGCCACTGACCATAGCTTCAGGTGTTCAACCCTCATAAATTTTTCTTCAACCATCCGTTCAAGCATCTCAATTAACGGATTAAAATAACCATCAATATTTAAAAATATAACCGGGTTAAAATACAACCCAAGTCGCTTATGGCTAATCACTTCAAGAATCTCTTCGAGAGTACCCACACCTCCGGGAAGTGCCACAACACCAACGGTATTTTCGACCATCATCATTTTCCTTTCGGCCATCGTTTCAACCAACTGCAAGCTATTCAAACCCTTATGATGCCACTCTACTTCGGTCATAAAAGTGGGAATAATCCCCCTGATGCGGCCACCCATCCGTAACATTTCGTCGGCAACCGCACCCATAAGCCCTTTGGACCCACCCCCATAAACAATACCAAATCCATGGGTTGCAAGTGCTGCCGAAAGTTTCTCAGATGCTGCAAAATATTTTGGGTGAACACTTGTGCTCGAGGCACAATATACAGCCACCCATCCATTAAATTTGTCCGTTGTCATCTCAAATACGATTCGAATTTTGCACTACCTCCCGAAAGAATTTCCAATGCCTTTTGCAACGTTTCGTCTATGGGCAACAATGCCGGATAAAAGCCCTTATTATCTAATATATTGCGCGAAATATAAGCTTTCAATTGCGATTCTATCAACATTTTGGATGTGGCTCGTTCTTTATCCGATGGATTAACACCATTTTCGAAGCAAAAATCAACGAATTTGGCATACAAATTTTCGCCGTTAAGATACCCGTTAAGAGCCCCAAACGTTTGATAGGACTTAAGTATTTCGCGATTTCTATCGGTATATTTAAATGCGTAAGAATAGATTAATCCCTTTTGAACCACTTTGTTAAAAAATGGTGTCATTCCGGTGGTATCAATAGGAACAAAAATATCGGGCATTATACCCCCACCACCATAAACCAACCTTCCGCTCTTTGTTTTAAATTTCTCACCGTTGAGTTTAATGCTGTCCTTTTTATCCATTTCACCATGCATATAACGGTTGAAGATATCCTTGTAATAATCTTCCTTGTCATCGCCATACGATTTTTGAATACAACGCCCCGATGGGGTGTAATATCTGGCAATCGTTAGTCGAACTGCCGAACCATCGGATATTGGGAACTGATTCTGAACCAATCCTTTGCCAAAACTACGACGGCCAATAATTAAGCCACGGTCGTTATCCTGAATTGCGCCGGAAAAAATTTCGGAAGCCGATGCCGACCATTCATCAATGAGTATAATCAGTTTTTCATCTTTACATGTACCCGAACCATCAGCCCTAAACTCCTGTCGTGCCGAAGATTTCCCCTGTGTATACACGATTAAATCACCTCGGTTCATAAATTCATTGATCATTTGTACGGCCTGATCCAAAAAGCCGCCCTGATTGCCTCTTAAATCCACAATAACCGATTTTGCTTCCAGTGCCTTTAATTCACAAAGTGCATTTAAAAACTCCGAATAAGTATTCCGGCTGAACTTACTTACCTTTATATAACCGATACCCGGTTTTATAATATACGAAACATCCACACTATATACGGGAATATCGCCCCGGGTAATTTCAAAATTCATTCCGCCTTTAATACCATTACGCACTACACCAACCTTAACTTTGGTACCTTTGGGGCCGCGTAACTTTTTCATTACCTTATCATTCGATATTTTTTTTCCAACAAAAACCGTATCATTCACCGATACAATTCTGTCGCCTGCATGAATTCCAACCCGCTCGGAAGGACCTCCCGAAATTACATCCATCACCATCACGGTATCATCTTGTATATTAAACTGAACCCCAATTCCGCCAAAACTACTATCGAGCTCTTCGTTTACCGCCTGAAGGTCACTTGCCGGTATGTAAACCGAATGCGGATCCAATTCTTCTAATAGCTTTGGAATCAGCGACTCTTCCATCGAATCGCGTTTAATCTTATCCACATACTGCCGCTCTACCAGGTCGAGTATCGCATCTATTTTACCAGAACCTTGCTGGCTCAAAGATACATTAGCCTGTTGTCGACCCGAATATCTGGACATTAAATTTCCCGCTATAATACCTACTACAATTGCTACTGCAATTAATACAGGCAGTAATCTCTTCAACAAATTTTCCGAACTATTCATTATCTTCCAAATTAAGATGTACAACTTCAATATCGGCACGTTTCATGAGTTCTATGCCATCTTCCAACCTGTATTTATCCGAAAATATCACTCTTTTTATGCCCGCCTGAATAATGAGTTTTGCACATTCAATACAAGGCGACGAGGTTACATACAATGTAGAGCCGTCGCTGCTGTTATTGCTTCGCGCCACTTTGCTTATTGCATTCGCCTCTGCATGAAGTACATACGGCTTAGTAAGTCCCTCATCATTTTCGCAAACATTTTCAAACCCCGACGGTGTGCCGTTGTAACCATCCGAAATTATCATTTTATCCTTTACCAGCAATGCGCCAACTTTCCGTCGTACACAGTACGAATTTTCGGCCCAAATGTGCGCCATCCTCAAATATCGTCTGTCCAGATTTAACTGCTTTTCGTGGTTGTACATATTCGAACATTCTTGTTTTTATCATTTATTGGGGGGCGTGCCCCTCGTAAACTCGGGTCGGGCTTTCCGCTTGTAGTCCTCGGTGCCGGAACTCCCCGATAAAAGCATGCACATCATTCAGAAAAACGACATTTCATTAAAATCTATTTCTCATCAAATGCCCACACATCATATGTAAAAATTCCATTATATAGGTCCGTCACCTGCGGGCTACCGCTGCAATCCCTCACGCAGCATAGTTAACCATATTACCGCTTATGAAGGCCGCATTCTTTGGTGTCGGGATTTTCCCAATACCATCGCCCGGCACGTACATCTTCGCCCGGCATTACCGCCCTGGTACAGGGCTGGCAACCAATACTCGGAAACCCTTTATCGTGCAACGGATTGTATGGCACTTTATTATCGTTTAGATAAGCCCAAACCTGCTCTTCGGTCCAATTGGCCAACGGATTTATTTTAACCAAACCATTGGCACTATCCCACTCTACAACTTTAAGCCCTTCGCGAGTAACCGATTGCGATGCCCGCAAACCGCAAACCCAGGCATCAAGCCCCGAAAAAGCACGTTTTAATGGTTCAATTTTGCGCAACCGACAACACAATTTGCGATGATCTACACTATCGAAAAACAGATTTATCCCCTTGGTATTAACCATTTCCTGTACCTGTTGATAATCGGGAAAGAAAACCTCTATTTTAGTTTTGTACTTATTGTTCGTACGAGCAATAAGATCGTATGTTTCGGGAAATAACCTGCCTGTATCGAGTGTAAAAATACGCATACCCTTTGCATGCTTCATTACCATATCGGTAAGCACCTGATCTTCGGCCCCAAGGCTCGACGAAAATGCTACTTTCTCACCAAATTCGGCATAAATTGTTGCAACTATTTTTTCGGCAGTTGCATTACCAAGAATATGATTCAGCGATTCTACTTTTGCTTCCATTATAGACGTAAATATCATTTAATCGAACAAATATAAAAAAATAATGCCTTTGAATCTTATATTTAAGACCATAGGCACTATAAACAGCTCTTATCACAAAGAAATAGAGGAAAGTTTCTGCGCGTAATTTTATTGTATATTTCTAATAATCAATCCATTTTATATTGGAGTTCAATTTTCGTACAGATCACCATGTGATTGACAATTTGGCATTATTATGTTTTTTTTATAGGATGTTTCAGCCCCTATCCTGCGAATGATGTTTATAAACATAAGGCAGAAGGTTCAGCCAAAAACCCGGAATGCATTGCCATGGTTCAACCCGAAACCAAAAAACTATGTGTTGTGGCATGAGTTTTCGAACTGCAATCGCCATGCCGAATACAAATCGAGCGAAACAGTGTGGCTTTGCCCTTCGCACGAAGTAAGAAATCGGCGGTGAGCCAACACAATGTTTTGCAAATGCATGCCGGAGCCAAACTCCTCAATGGCAAAAACCATACAATCAATATCGCAAAAATCAGGCATTGCCGAAATATTGATAAGCGAACCATTAAAATCGCAAATAATTTGAATCCCGGTTGCTTGGTGCAACCCGGCAATACGATCCAACAGATCGTAAAAATCGTTGTTCAACGTATTAACCGACAACACCAAATGCTTGTAGCGGCGCGAAGTATGCAATACGCTTACCAATTCGTCGATAATTGTAATGTTTGTTTCGGCATATACTTCGTAAAAAGGTATTTTATACGTACCAAGTATCTTTTTAGTATTTAATTTATGCTCACTTTTGCCAATAAATATTACCCCATCGCCATAAAAAATTGCTGACGACAATACCGATTCAATGCCAAAACCTGCACTTCCGGGGATAGAAATGGCATCGATTCCATACCGATCGGAAATTGCCAGTTTCGAACGCAAAAACTGAATTCTATCGCCTTCGCGAACTTCAACTAAGCTTTTTGCAGTATGGTTTGTTTTAACCGCTTTGGCTGCAACCATTTTCGTATTTTCCATGTCCATCAATTTTGCGGCAATTTAACCCCGCTAAATTAAGTTAGGATGAACAGGATATTACGTTTTTATTGCTGCATATTAAGCGACAAAATATTTTTGCTATTTACCTATATTTTGTTGATATTCAATGTAAAACTGTATCATCGACTCAATACCTTTTTTAAGATTATTGATACTGAAGTTTTCGTTAGGCGAATGGATCGCATCGCTGCCGAGGCCAAAACCAATGAGCAGTGTTTTTACCCCCAAAATTTTTTCGAATGTACTGATTATCGGAATTGAACCACCCGACCGGAGATGCACAGCCGGCTTACCAAATATTTTAAATAAGGCCTGCTCCGCTGCTTTTAGCGGCACAAAATCGGCCGGACATTCGTACGGATCGCCGCCATGCAAATCCTTTACGGTAACAGTGACGCCTTCCGGCATATTCTGTTCAAAAAAGTCTTTTACCAATGCCGCCATTTCTGCGTATGACTGGTTAGGCACTAAACGGCTCGATATTTTCGCCTTCGCCACCGCTGGTAATACAGTTTTTGTTCCTTCGCCGGTATACCCCGACCAAATACCACAAATATCGAATGTTGGCCTTATGCCGGTTCGCTCCAATGTCGAATATCCGTTTTCACCATGCAATGCCGATACGCCAAGACTTGCTTTGTAATCGGTTTCGTTATAAGTTGCTTCGTTAATTTTTGCACGTTCTTCGTACGAAAGCTCGCGAACTTTATCGTAAAATCCCGGTATCGTAATGGCACCATCGGCATTATGAACGTTGGCAAGCATCGATGCCAGAACATTGGCCGGATTTGCGACTGCGCCACCAAAAATACCACTGTGCAAATCGTGCGATGGCCCTTTTACTTCAATTTCCCAATAAGCAAGTCCTCGCAAACCAGTTGTAATACCCGGCATATCAATACCTGCCATATTGGTGTCGCTGACAAGAATGAAGTCGCAGGCTAATTGATCTTTGTGCTTTTCCAAAAAACCAGCCAATGAGGGCGACCCGACTTCTTCCTCGCCTTCAATAATAAACTTTACATTTACTTTCAAAAGGTTATTTTTAGCAAGATATTCAAACGCTTTCAGTTGTATAAATGACTGGCCTTTATCGTCATTTGCACCGCGACCAAGGATGTATCCGTTTTCTTCGCGAGGTTCGAACGGCTGATATTTCCATAAATTAAGTGGCTCGGCCGGCATAACATCCATATGTGCATATACCATTATTGTTGGTGCTTTCGGATCAATAATCTTTTCGCCATACGTTACAGGATTACCGGCTGTTTCGATAACCTCGGCCGTATCGACGCCTGCATCCAGAAGCAGCACCTGCCAATAATCGGCGGCTTCGTACATTTTCTTTTTTAGTTCAGGTTTGGCACTCACCGATTCAATTTTCATAAGCGAAAACAACTGACCGGTTATGGTAAACCACTCTCTTTCGATAAATTCTTTTGCCTTTTCCATATCTATATTGCTTATAATTCGTGATTTTTAATTACTCATGTAAAATTAGGAAAAAAAGATGGAGTCATTGCCAATATTTGTCATACCGAATTAATTGGCTCATTTTCAAAAATGTAATTTCACAATGCGCATTTACAGCTTTTCGCATTGACTTAAAACAGAAAAATAATTGCAGATTAATAATCATTTTTTAATCTCAATATTTGCAAATTAAAAATATTGCAGTACTTTTGCACCGCTCTGGGAGAGATGGCAGAGTGGTCGATCGCGGCGGTCTTGAAAACCGTTGTACTGTGAGGTACCGGGGGTTCGAATCCCTCTCTCTCCGCAAAAGCCGGCTTTTTAGCCGGCTTTTTGTTTAAAAACCGTTTGTCATGAAATTTTACACCTACATTTTGCAAAGCCTGTCGCATAAAACATTCTATTATGGCAGTACAATGAACCTCGAAAACAGACTTCGGGAACATAACACAGGAAAAGTGCGATACACCAAAGGCCATTTAAAATAAAAAATATTTCCACTTTAAAAACAATCACTAACTTTGCATACTGAACGATTGGTATTTTTTTTATGAACAACACAAAAGAATATATAATTGACAAGGCGTATACTCTTTTTTTAAATAAGAGTTTCGAAGGCGTTTCCATCAAAGATATAAGTAACGCCATTGGATTAACTAAAGGGGCACTCTATCACCACTTTAGAAATAAAGAAGAACTTTTTATGGCCGTAGTCGATAAATACCTGGTAATTACATGCATCGATATTGAAGAAGAGACCACCTTCCTTAAATTTATAAACCTATGTATCGACAAAGCAAAATCACTTATCGACAAAGCTTTAGTTCCATATCCGACTTATTTACCAATTAATTTACTTTCGTTGTTTATTGATGCTTCACGGCATTATCCAAATTACGCATCTAAAAAAGATGGTTTCGTAATGACGGAAATCGCAACGACAAAACTTGTAATGGACCGGGCTGTGGCTAAGGGAGAATTAAAAGTCGGCTTAAACACAACCCTTTTGTCGGAATTATTTTTCACGTTAAATTGGGGTGTTGCCCAAAGTCTTATACACCATAAGCGAGACCACGAAACCGCAATTGAACGAATGAGTCTCCAACTACTTGAATTCTATAATTGCTTAAAAGCATAACTTAAAAAAATGATATGATAAACAAATGCTGTAAATAGAATTTGTTGTACATGCCGGGCATTCTGTTTTATTGGTATATCGATACTAATTAATGGATTATTTCTATTTGCGCACTGTGAATAATCAATGGATTTTTTTAACACATTTTATCATAGCCCCTAAAAAATAATCAGATTTTCAAAATTATTACGCAAGCATGTTATGTTTCATAAAATTCAAAATCAACAATCAAACGATCTATTGATATTTAAAACCTTTGTTCTTACTACTGCCGGATAGTATGCACTATATCTATTATGGAATATGAATATAACCGAAGCAATCATTACGATGGCTTGCGGTTAACTTTTATCGGATAAAGCAATATCATTTGAATTACCACAACTAAAAAAACACCCCGCATGAGAATACTATGTGAGAACGCGATGAAGGTGGCTCAAAAACAAAATATAACCCAATATTTCTATTACAAGTTGCCTCTTGCCATAATCCTCGATGTTTATCTTTGGAAAAACACCAATTACGTTAACAAACAGAGCAATTGAACAATCAGACAGTACCTTTCTATCGAATTCTATAATTTTTTTCAGACAAAAGGAATACGAAAATTTTATGTTTTTAAGAATGTTAGCCCAAAAAAAGCCCAAATATGGTTCATACTATTTTCTGGAAACAGAAAGGTAAATTAATGCAAGATTCTAAAAAGAGCGACAAGATTGCACAATTACAGAAATTTTTCAGCATTGTTTTAGAATCGTTCTAATTAGCAATCAATGAGCCGATTTAGGTTTTATTTTTGAACCAATAGTACTATTTTTGCACCGTTTTAGAAAAGACGGATAAAATAATACGATTATAATGAAAGACATAAAGATTGTATCGGCCGAAGAAGCCGTAAAGGTTGTAAAAAGTGGTGACAGAATCCATATTCATAGCGTGGCCTGTGCTCCGCAAAAGCTTATTAATGCCTTATGCGACAGAGGCCGAAATGGTGAACTCCGTAACGTAACTTTGCAACATCTTCACACAGAAGGACCTGCGCCTTACACTAATCGTGAGTTCGAAGGGATATTTTCGCTCGAATCGTTTTTTGTAGGTCATAACGTACGTAAAGACACGCAAGCAGGTTGGGCCGATTACATTCCGGTACTTTTATTTGAAACACAGAAACTGATTCGTGAAGGGTTTTGCCGTCCGAATGTGGTTTTTGTACAGGTTAGCCCACCAGATAAACATGGCTATGTTTCATTAGGAACCTCTGTGGATGCGACATTAGCGGCTGTTGAAACTGCTGACACAGTGATTGGCGTAATAAACCCGCACATGCCACGTACCTTTGGTGACGGATTAATTAAAATGAGTGAAATTGACATTTTTTGTCAGGACGACACCCCACTGATGGAGGCACATTTCGGAGTACCAAACGAAACAGAAATTGCCATCGGCAAAATTTGTGCCGAATTAGTTGAAGATGGTGCTACTTTACAAATGGGTATCGGTTCAATTCCAAATGCAGTTTTAGCACAACTTGGAAACCATAAACATTTGGGTGTGCATACCGAAATGTTTGCAGACGGCGTTCTTGATTTATATAATAAAGGCGTGATTGATTGCTCTAAGAAGGGTATCGATAAAGGCAAATTAGTTTCGACGTTCCTTATGGGCAGCAAAGAGGTTTACGAGTTTGTAGATGATAATCCTGCTGTATTGATGAAAGATGTGGCTTACACAAACGACCCTTCAGTCATTCGTAAAAACCCAAAAGTAACAGCGATTAACTCTGCTATTTCGGTAGATATTACCGGTCAGGTAAATTCGGACTCTATCGGCACCAAATTCTACTCGGGTTTTGGTGGACAGGTTGACTTTATGCGTGGGGCTGCTTTATCGCCAGATGGTAAAGCAATTATTGCAATTCCATCACGTACAGAAAAAGGTATTTCAAAAATTTGCAATACATTGCTTCCGGGCGCAGGTGTTGTCACTTCACGCGCGCACTTACACTATCTGGTCACTGAATTTGGTTATGCTTATCTTTATGGCAAAACACTTCAGGCTCGTGCTAAAGAGATTATTAAAGTAGCCCATCCGGACGATCGCGAAATGCTTGACAAAGCAGCATTCGAACGTTATGGTCCACACTTCCATTTTGTGGGTTAATAAAAAAATAAAAAAAAGAGGCAAAAGCCTCTTTTTTTTATTTTATCAATTGACGTAAATACTGTCCATAAGACGATTTACCCAAACTTTCGAGAGAGATTTTTAAATCTTCTTTGGTGATCCATTTTTTGGTAAGTGCAATTTCTTCGAGACATGCAACTTTAAGTCCGGTACGTGCCTCAATGGTTTGCACAAAACTACCAGCATCAATCAACGATTCATGCGTACCGGTATCGAGCCAGGCATAGCCACGTCCCATGAGTTCAACTTTAAGCTGACCGCGATCAAGATATTCCTGATTTACAGTAGTAATTTCAAGTTCGCCCCGTGGCGATGGTTTAATACTTTTAGCAATATTCACCACACTATTTGGATAAAAATACAATCCGATGACAGCGTAATTAGATTTTGGTTGAACCGGCTTTTCTTCGATACTGGTTACATTACCTTCCTTATCGAAAGTACATACCCCATAACGCTCCGGATCATTCACAAAATAACCAAAAACTGCAGATTTCCCTTCATCTTCAACGACACTTACAGCACTCGCAAGCAGTTCTGTAAGTCCATGACCATAAAAAATATTATCGCCCAAAACGAGACAAACACTATCTTCACCTATAAAATCCTTGCCAAGAATAAAAGCTTGAGCAAGGCCATCAGGCGAAGGTTGAACCGTAAATTCAATTTTCATCCCAAACTGACTACCATCTCCGAGTAATTTTATAAACGATAACTGATCCTCGGGCGTTGTGATAATAAGGACTTCGCGAATATTGGCCAGCATAAGAACCGACAAAGGATAGTAAATCATCGGTTTATCGTAAACCGGCAATAACTGTTTCGAAACAGCCTTGGTAATTGGATGCAAACGACTGCCGGCACCTCCGGCAAGTATAATTCCTTTCATTTAATTCGTTTTAAATGTTATTACTTAAGTAGATCGATACACTTAATTAAAGAATCGCGCCAATAGGGAATAGAAATATCGAAGGTTTCCCGTATTTTCCTTTTGTTCAGAACCGAATAGTGCGGCCGCTTAGTTTTGGCCGGATATTCAAAAGTTTCTAATGGTTTTATCTTGCAATTAATTCCGGCAATTTCAACAATGGCTGAAGCAAAATCGTACCACGATACTGCACCTTCGTTGGAATAATGATACACACCACTTGCTGTTTGCGATGCTTCACTTATACAAATTTGTAAAATGGCATCGGCAAGGTCCATTGCATTAGTGGGTGTACCGACCTGATCGTAAATCACACCCATCTCATCTCTTCCGGCCGAAACCCGCAGAATTGTTTTTACAAAATTCTTTCCAAATTGCGAATAGAGCCACGAGGTTCGGATTACAATTGAAGCAGGATCAGCCTCAAAAACGGCTAATTCACCATTTAATTTTGTAAGGCCATAAGCTCCTATGGGATCAACAGCGTCCGTTTCTTTATAAGGCAACCAAGAGTCTCCATTAAAAACATAATCGGTAGAAATATGAATGAGTTTACCTTGTACCGCTTTTGCTGCCCGAGCAAGATTTCGCGGTCCATCTACATTTATCTTCGTGGCTAAATCCAAATTTTCTTCTGCATCGTCTACCGCAGTATATGCTGCACAATTGACTATAAAGGCCGGTTTAAGTTCAGCGACCAGATCCAATACAGCATTTTCATTTGTAATATCAAGTCGGTCTACATCGTAAAATGCAAACTTCAGATCGGGGTAATTTATTGACAACGTTTCCATTGCAGACCCCAACTGACCATACGACCCGGTAACTAAAACTGTTTTCATTATTAAGATACGATTAATTAATTAAAAAGGTAAGTCACTGTTTTTGAACGTTTCGAGTATCAAATCTTTTGGCGAAAGATTGGCCTGAACCAGGTCCAATGGCCATTGGATGTTCAGAGCCGGATCATTCCAAAATATTCCGCCCTCACTTGGTGCATTATACACATTATCAACTTTATATGCAAATATAGCTTCGGGACTTAGTACAGCAAATCCATGAGCGAATCCTTTGGGAATGAGTAATTGACGTTTATTTTCGCCAGACAAATTCACACCAAAACTTTGCCCGAAAGTGGGAGAACCCTTTCGGCAATCCACTGCTACATCAAACACTTCGCCCACGATACAACGGACTAGTTTTGTTTGAGCAAAAGGTGGTTTCTGAAAGTGCAAGCCACGAACAACTCCAAATTTCGATTTTGACTCATTGTCCTGAACCCATTGAATATGGCCAAAAATATCATTAAAAACCGTTTGATTGTAAGGCTCAAAAAAATAACCACGGTCGTCCCCAAATACCCTGGGTTCAATTATAAACAAATCTTTTATCGATGTTTCTAAAACTTTCATAAATCGTTAAAATTTTCAATCAAACGAAATTAACACAATTTCGAGAAACGCCACATTAAAATATGAGTTTTTTGTTGGCCTGGTCATTTTTCGTCACCGAAATAGCAAATAAACCAAACAGAAACCAAGTTAATTCTTCGAAAACCACTGTACGGATATGCTCAACTTTAAGTTCATGAACCATAAATAAAACACAAACAATTAAAAGGATTGATACAATTTCTTGTTTTCGGTTCAGCCAAACACCCAAAAATAAAACGATTAAAAATGTAAGAAAAGACAAATAACCCAATAAACCATTTTGATACAGCAGTGTAAGGTACAAGGAATGCAACCACATTCCCGGACTGCTCTTTCCGGTTCCAAACCATGTTAAAGAAAAGTTTTCTGTTTGCCACACTTCACGGTTAACTACCGACAGAAAACTACCGGAATATTCGGGCTCCGATAATTGTTCAACCCTAAATATTAATCCATCAATTCCCTTAGGGAAAACCAGATAATATATTCCGGTAACAACAAAAATTAAGAAAACCACAAAAACTATTCGAAACATATAGTCCCTTAAATGACGGGAGAACAAAAAAACACCAAACAGTATACCCAAAAATGCGACTATGATTCCACCTCTCGATAACGTTAATAATAAACCAATTAACAAAATAGGAGCTATGGTCATTTCGAAAAATCTTTTGTATACTATACCAATCCAAGAAGACACAACAAAGAGAATCGAAAAATAAAATCCCGTGAGTTCGTAATCGAATAGAAGTCCACTAAAGCGAAAATGATTTAAATCTTCGGCATATTGAGGCACATAGGTACGGGTGGAAAAAAACCTCATGATGTTGTTTTCCGGGAAATGATATTGTATTATAGATACAACAATTTGCATAAGAAATCCAATCATTAAACATCGAAATAAAAATTGAATAGTACGCCGATCAAATTGAATATTGTGGATAACGGAAAACAATGCAAATCCTGAAACAATATAGGAAAATTGACGAATTGCCGACAAATAGTCCAATTGAACCCAATTTATAAGTATAGAAATCGCCGACATTAAAACGAATATCAGTGCTAAAATATGATACCTGGATAACTTTTGGCAATAACTTTTTGTAACAAAATATGCACAGAAAATATTAATTGTTGACATGTTAACGAGATCTTTTCCCATCGCATTAAATGTAATTGGGAATGGAATAAGTAGCACTATGAACGCCACCAATAACACATATTTCGACATCACAGCCAATCGGATTGTAACAGATAACGTAAAAATAAGGACTAAAATTTTAAAATAGAGAATCCAATTCATTTTCGGAACAATACTAATTTTTAGAGGACACAAAATTAAAATCTGACAATTTTATCATATTAAGACCAAGAAAGAGTAGTAAATATACAACAAAACCAATAATGTGTGAACCGACAAACCAAATTAAATTCAACTGTTCTGAAACTAAAGTAAGTGGACCAAAAATAAGGATTGATGCAAAAGTAGATAGTAGTAAACGGTTAAACGGGAATCGCCAAACAATTATTTGCCGACAATAAATTACAGATAAGATAAGTCCGGAACAATAGGCAATTAGTGTTGCTATTGCAGCACCTTTAAAGCCTATGAGTGGTAATAGAATGATATTAAATCCCAAATTTACAATAGCCAACACGATATTTATAGTCATAATTTGCTTGGTTTTGCCCGCATCAATAATTGGTAACTGAAAACTACGAATAACACCAGCCATTAAAACAGAAAGAACAACATATGGAATTATAGCCAAACCGTCGAAATAGCTTTTATCAACAAACAGACCAACTATTCTTTCCCCCTGAAAAATTGTTACACTAATGCAAGGTATCATTACGAAAAGAAACAAAGACATCGACTGTCTTAAAAACAGGGTCTTTTTGGCAATATTTTGATTCCCCAGTGATAAGAAATAAGGATTTTCGCTAAGTAAAAATGCACTGACAACAATATTTAAAACACTCCAGACAATATTATAGACCGGAGTATACAAACCAACAGCTGCCGAATCGAGAAAATATTTAATAACAAAACGATCGGAAAGTCGCACAATCCAGTCTGCCAATCCACCGATAACCAATGGATACCCATATTTAAAAAACTTTCGTAGTATCTGGAAGTTAAAATGAGAAAAAGCATAAAAAGTGTACAGTTTTTCATGGACGAATAAAAATAACCATGAAAAAAAGTATCCCAATGCATTACCCAGTAAAACACTGTTAATAGACCGATCTATAATTCCGGCAAAAATGAGCCCCCCCAGAAAAGTTGCAATGAGTGAAATTCCATAAAAAAAACTGTGTTTTGTCGATTCCTGACGCGACCATAGTATATCCAATGAAACGGTATAATTAAACGTTGTAAAAAACAGTATCAAGGTATATATATAATATCCGGAATCACTTTGACAGGAAACAATAGCAAAAAAAATTCCTAAAAAGAGTACGAAAAGTGCCAGAATCAATCCCGAAATCAAAACAGTAGAAACTGCAGATGCAGCACTCTTCTCGCGGTTCAAATCGCCATAAAACTTCACTAAACCGGCACCTAACCAGGCAAAACATTGACTAATGAGATTAATTGAAACGCGAGCAAGAGCCAGATCGCCATAATCGCCAGGAGAAAACCAATGCGTATAAATCGGAACATAAATAATCCCTAATATCGGTGGGATTATCAGCGTTGGCACATATCGCAAAAGGTTTTTAATTAAATTCATGACTAAGTATCTCTTATCACGTTTAAATCTTCACGCTGCACATCCATTTGAAAACAAAACCCAAGCGTAGTCATAACCAATTGAAAAACACTTTTACCTTTTTCAGAAATTACCTCCCCGATAGCCCCCATAAAGGGTCCTTTTAAAATTTCGACCCGATCTCCTTTTTTTATATTTGAGTTTGAGAACCTTAACTCGGCTTTACTTTCAACAAGTATCTTAAGTGTTTCTATTTGCTCATCAGGTATTTCAGGAATAGTGTCATTAAATTTTACAAAACCAACGACACCCGTAATGGCCAATACTTTACTGCGTTTTCGTTCAGAAGTTTTTACAAAAATATAACCGGGTACCAAAGGCACTTCTACCCATTTTTTTCTATCGCTCCACTGCCTTAGTACTTTTACAATGGGAACATAATTTTCGATTCCTTCTTGGAGTAATAATTCGCCTGCACGTTTCTCTGCTCTCGAGTTAGTGTAAACAGCATACCAGACAGCATGTTTTTCAACAACTTTTTCAGCTTCCATAATTAATCAAATTTACTTAAAGGCAAAGGCTTTGTGCAATAATGTAATGGGTGTAACCATAAAATTTGATTACACCCACCAGCAAAATTTTTAATCGTCCAGATAACCATTTTTTTTGCCAATATCAAAACCATAGCCATAACCGTAATTATAACCATAGCCATAATAACCACCATAGCCCGAACCGTATTTCAATCCGGTTCGACCAAACCAGTTAAAAGGATTAGACATATTCGTTTTAAAAAAGACATCGTTTACAGCAATTGCAATATTTTCCATATTATTATCATGTGCTGCGGCTAAATTATCACGTAATAATTCTTTGTCTGTTCTTTTATGGCGAACAACAAATACATTAACATCCACATGTTTAGCCAACAAGAAGGTATCGTTTACAAGGCCAACAGGAGCTGAATCGATAATTATTAGGTCGTATTTTAAGCGCAATTCGCGAAATAAGTCTGTCATTCGATCCGAGCCCAACAATTCGCCCGGATTCGGTGGAATAGGCCCGGAGAATATAATATCGAAATTTAAACCATTAGGTCTAACAACAATTTCATCGAGTGTAGCCGCACCAATTAAGTAATTACTCAAACCCTTTTCTGCCTTTACTTTTAAATAAGAAGCCACCTTGGGTTTACGTAAATCAAATCCCAACAGAATAGTCTTTTTGTCTGCCAACCCAAAAACAGCCGACAGATTTAAAGAAACAAATGTTTTTCCTTCACCTGGCAAGCAACTGGTTATAAGGGTTGCAAAACTCTGCTGGCCTTTTGCCATAAATTCCAGTCTGGTTCTTAAAGACCTGAAACCTTCGGAAAAAGTAGATTTTGGTGCTTCTAATACCGGTATAAGATCAAACTTTTCCTTTCGTGGAACCATACCCAATACCGGTAGATTTGTTACCGATTCAATGTCTTCTTTGGACTGTATCGTGGTGCCAATATAGTCAATTACAATTAAATAACCGAACGGAATAGCCAAGCCTAAAAATATAGCAAGAAGATAATTAATTTTCAATGTCTTGGCATTGGTCCTTTCCATCACCATGGCATCATCTAAGATAATATTGTCAGGTGTGCTTGAGGCTTTGATAATTTGTGCTTCGCTCTTCTTTTGCAACAGAAAGGTGTAATACTCATCGGTAACTTTAAACCGTCGTTGCAAATTGAGTAATTTTTTTTCATTACCGGGTAACAATTCAACCTTCGATTCAAATTGTCCAATTCTTTTGTCGATGTCTGCAATTTGAATATTTGTGGAATTTAACACATTTTGAACCGTTTGATGCAAACCTTGTCTTAAAAAACTGAGCTTTGTTTCAATAACATCACTAATCGCATTATTTGACCCGATAGATTTCCGTCGCATCTGCAATTCCGACAAATCTGCGGTATACTTTACAATAGCTGGTTCAACCACACCCACAGTTACCGGTGATATTATCTCTTTATCCAAATCGCCTTTTTGAACATAATCGAGTAAATATTCATAATATTTTGCCTGAACCTTTAAAATGGATTTCGATTTATCCATCTCTGTCATTTGTTCCAATAAAATCTGTGCTTGTGCATCCAAGTTCAAAACTAAATTGGTGGAGCGAAAATTTTCAAGACTGTTTTCGGCAAAAGTAAGAGAATCGGACAATTGCTTTAACTGATTATCAATAAAATCAATGGTTCTAATAGCCTCAATATTCTTACGTTCAAGATTTTCATTCAGAAATTCATTTGTGAGTGCCAGCAAAAATTCCTGATCTCTTGCGGGATTATTACTTACAATATTTATCTCAACGATGGTTGCGTCTTCCATTATATAATCGAGCTTCATTATTTGCGAAAACTGATTATACAAATCCAAAGGAGACATATACCTAAAAGATACCGGCTTAATATCTTCATCATCCCAATACAAATCCTGTTTAAAAATAGTGAGGGCACCCCACGCAAAAGTCAATTTCTGACCAAATATACCTTCCTTCTCAAAAGAATCTATTTTTTTATTGCCTTTGGAACTTATCTCAAACTTATTGCCTTCCAGGTATTCAAAACGGAACAAAAGATCACTTGATTCAGCGTTCAAGGTATCAAAAACAACTTTTATTGGTGAATCTTTATAATAAGGTATATTTTTAAACAATGTCAATTTTTCATAAGCCACCTCAAGCGGAAGTTTCTTTGCTGCGCGATTAATGAGCTTATAAGACGATAGAATAGCAAATTGGTTGGCCACATTCCGAGACTGTCCGAATAAACCACTCATCAAATCCGGTACCCCTCCGGCAGATAATGACCCACCAGATTCGGTCTCTTTTATTAAAACACTTGCTCGAACCTTGTACTGTGGTAATATAGTTTTATTGACAATAAATGCGCCAATCATTGCTAAAAACAAAACAATTACAAACAAATGCCAGTTAAAGAGCATTTTATAAAGCCATTTCCGAATATCTATTTTACTATTTGCTCCATCAACCTGAACAAAGCTATCCTGTATTGAAAGATTGTGTTCTGAATTAGCCATTTCTTAATTTTTGTTTATTGTTAAGGCAATTAAAAATATTGATAATGATCCTGAAAGCACTGTCATAATATTTGTAAGTGATTCAAAACGAAAAAATTGACCTTTCATTTTTCCAACATATATTACATCATTGGGCTGAATGTAATAAAATTCTGAGCCAAGAATTTCATCACTTCGCAAATCAAATGTTTTAACCACCGGTCCATCTGGTGTCTGGCGTACTATTTTTACTGAACTCCTGGATGCAAAAGGTAACAAATCTCCTGCCATAGCAATGGCATGAAAAACCGACAATCTTTCTTTATAGATTACAAAACGGCCGGGCATCTTAACATCACCAAGCACACTCACATAATTATTAACAAGTTTAACAAAAACAGATCCTCCTTCTATAACAATATTTTTGAAACTCGCTTCAATAATATCTTTAATTTCACTCGTTGTTTTACCTCCTACATGTATCATACCAATCAGAGGATAACTGATAAAGCCCTTTTCATCTACCAAAAAACTGCTTAAACTCACAGAAGTCTCGGTACTAAAATACGCTCCCGACACTTCACTCTTAAAATAATCGTTGAGATCTGCATCTAAGGGTGCTAATTTTATAAACAACTCATCTCCAGGCTGAACCCTATAAACAGCAGCAACCTCCTTCGCATAGTTTGGAATAATCTCACCATCGGCAGGCTGAAGGTACATTAGTTTTTTATTTGTTACGCATGAGGTTAAACCTAATATGCTAATCAAAAAAAATAGATAAAAATATTTTTTCATCTGATATAATCTACAAATCAAATTAATTAAAGAACACAAAAGTATGAATTAGGATGTAAAAAAAAAATTATCTCTTATTTTTAAAGCATTCAATTATAAATTGAAACAAAATAATTTTTCGGGACATCACAATAAGTTTATTCGAAATAAGTTTTATATTTGTGTCGTGTAACCGAGAATGAAACTTTTTAAATATGTATATTAATCGTAGAATTAGCATTTTCTCAGGTATTTTGCTACTGATAATAGGTGTCGCTTGCGGTCCTGTTGGCGGTAGGAAGGGTGTATCGAATACCACCGGATGGGTATATAACGATGCCAAATATGGTGGATTCGAAACCAGAGATTATGTAGAACAAAGTACTCCACCAGGCATGGTGTTTATTGAAGGGGGTACTTTTACATTAGGTCGAACAATAGAAGATTTGCCTGGTGATTGGAATAATATGCAACGAAGGGTTACAGTGAATTCATTCTATATGGATCAGCATGAGATCTCTAATCGTGACTGGCGTGAATATCTACACTGGTTAAAATTAGTATATCATAATTACCCTGATGTGCACAGACAAGCTTTACCCGATACTTTAGTGTGGCAAAGGCCATTAGGGTATAATGATCCGTATGTTGAGTATTACTTCCGTCATGCTTCCTTCGATTTGTATCCGGTTGTTGGCGTATCGTGGAAGCAAGCCAGTGATTATTGCGACTGGCGAACAGACAGGGTAAATGAAAAAACTCTTGCAGATAAAGGAATTATAGAACTTCCTAACTTTCAACAAATACAAGCTAATAGCAATCAGGAGGAGATCTCTTTTAATGTTTTCTCAACCAAGAAGTACTTGATGCGATCTGACTATAAGCCTACTGAAGGTAAAAGACCATTAGAGGATGCTTTTGGCACTGTGCGTAAGGCAGATTATAACGACGGACTTCTGTTGCCAAAATTCCGACTGCCCACAGAGGCTGAATGGGAATATGCAGCGTATGGCATAGTTGGCGATCCTTATATGGATTCTTATGTAGAAAAAAGGATTTACCCATGGGATGGTGCCTCCCTAAGAGATAAAGATGAAAAGAACAGAGGAAATATGATGGCTAACTTTGCCAGAGGCAGAGGCGACTTGATGGGAATGGCCGGGAACCTCAATGACGGAGCATGTGTAACAGTTCCGGTAAATAGTTTTGCGCCCAACGACTGGGGTCTTTATAACATGGCCGGAAACGTAAATGAATGGGTATTTGACGTTTACAGAACTACCTCTTATGAAGTTGTAGATGAGTTTAACCCGGTTCGAGGAAATAGATTTCAGGCACCTTCGATAATTGAAGGCGATATTAATGGTTCACCTGCAAGAATTGCACAACTCGATTCATTAGGTCGGGTTATTTATAAAGATGCACCGGATTCAATCCTCAAAGGCAAATATCCTTCTTCAGATTTGCGTAATTATCTCGATGGTGATGCCCGATCCAGTTTGATTCGAAAAAACTGGAAAACTAAAGCAGAAAACGATTCGGCAACAGCTCAATTATACTCTCCCGATGGAGATTTTGGTGAAGGAATGCTTTCATCTCGTATTAGCAATACGACCAGAGTCTACAAAGGCGGTGGATGGAGAGATAAACCATATTGGCTAAATCCATCAACAAGACGATATCTGGACGAATCCCGGTCTCGTGACGACTTAGGATTCAGATGTGCGATGGATCGCGTCGGAAGTTCATACAATGCAACAAAGAAATAATAAGTGAGCGGAATCGAAATGATTCCGCTTTTTTTAAATTATTTCTTTAGCTTTGTAAATGAGATTATTTGTATAAAGTTCAACACATTCAATATACTCAAATGGGGTACCTCAATTTTGAGAAACAGGATTTAATTAATCTGAAAGAGTCGCTGAGTAAAGAACTACTTCGCACCAGCAGAACAGGCGCATACAGTTGTACAACGGTATCCGGATGTAATACACGTAAATATCATGGGCTTTTAGTATGTCCAATAAAATCTATAGATAACGATTTGCATGTACTTTTGTCTTCATTGGACGAAACAGTCATTCAACATAATTCGGAGTTTAATTTGGGAATTCACAAGTTTGCCGAGAATCACTATTCACCTAAGGGCCATAAATACATCCGTGAATTTGAATGTGAATCTATTCCGATTGTAACATATCGGGTGGGAGGCGTAATTCTTACCCGCGAAAAAGTTTTTATATCCGGTGAAGACAGGGTTTTGTTGCGATATACTTTGGTTGAAGCGCATTCTCCTACAACGATCAGATTTAAACCATTCTTTGCATTTAGAAATTACCACCAACTAATGAAAGCAAATTTGTTGGTGAAAAATGAAATAGAATCGTTAGAAAATGGACTCCGCTTCAAACAATATGAGAATTATCCTGAGTTATATCTTCAATTCTCGAAAGACAATGAATTTATTTCAGTGCCGGACTGGTATTATGGTATTGAATACAGCAAGGAACAAGAAAGAGGATACGAGTTCTCTGAAGATTTATTTGTACCCGGATATTTTGAATTACCCATTAGTAAAGGTGAAACCATTGTTGTTTCAGCCGGTTTGAGTGAAATTAATACAGAAACGCTGAAGCGAAAGTTTAATATAGAAGTCAATCGCCGCCCACAAAGAAATAGTTTATTAAGTTGCTTAGATAATGCCGCACAACAGTTTTTCATAATTAAAAATGATGAACTAGATATTCAGGCTGGCTATCCATGGTTCAAACCAAGAGCAAGAGACACTTTTATTTCTCTTTTAGGCCTCACCCTGTCTCGTAACGATCAGATTTCATTTAGAAAAGCGGAAAAAAAAGTAATAGAGGATTTTAAGGCATATCTTTCAAAAGGTACATTACCAGAAAATGTAGATGAATACGATGCACCGGATGTTTCATTTTGGGCACTAAACTGTTTTCAGCAAATTGTTTCTGTTGGCGGTGCCGGATTTAATCGATACAAGCCAATTTTCGAAAAAGTATTTAGAAGAATATACAAATCAAAACTTCCCGGAATCAGGTTAGATCAAAACGGATTAATAGCTGTTACCAGCGATATTAACCGACCAGCATCGTGGATGAATTCGTCAGTTAACAACATTCCGGTAAATCCACGTTATGGATACCTACCAGAAATTAATGCCCTATGGTACAATAGTTTAGTATTTTACTTTAAAAACATAAAACAAAAATCGGAATTAAGCACAGTTATTGAGAAAACAATTTCACAAATTGAGCAAAATTTCGCAAATGTATTTTGGAACACCAAACATGATTGCCTTTTTGACTTTGTAAATGGAGACGAAAAAAACAGTCAAATTAGACCTAACATGCTATTTGCAATTGGGTTACCACATTCTGCGCTCACCAAGGAACAACAAAAGAGAATTCTGGATGTAGTAAACAAATATTTATTTACACCGCGAGGATTACGCACCCTCTCACCTGAAGATCCAATGTACATCGGCGAATTAGTTGGTGACCACAATACCCGCCATTATGGCTATCATCAGGGCACAGCGTGGCCTTGGTTATTGGGCGTATATGGTGAATCGTATTTAAAAATATACAAGAACAGTGGCGTTCAGCATCTGAAACAAGTAATTGAAGCATTTGATGACGAGATGTCGAAGCATTGCATAGGTACACTTTCGGAATATTACGACGGAGATCCACCTCATCAGGGAAGAGGTGCGGTATCGTATGCAGCAAATGTTGCCGAGATGATTCGCCTCTCCCGAATAATAAACAACGTATAATATTAATCAAAACCGGGATATTAAAATGAGAGTATTGATGTTTGGATGGGAATTTCCACCCCACATTTCAGGTGGTTTAGGAACCGCATGTTATGGCTTGTCTAAAGGTCTGATACAACAGTCGGATCTTGATTTGCTTTTCGTTGTACCTAAAGCTTACGGCGACGAACTTTTAGACAATGTTGAATTTATTGGAGCAAACAAGATTCCAATTAAGAGCCAAAAGGTTAAACTTACAGAAAATGAACGAACAATTGACTATTTGGAGGTTCGTTCAACAATTGCACCATATGTCGATCCGGAAGAATTTTGGCGGATAAAATCCACAGAAGTCTCAGATCAATTCACAACAATTCAGACTACAGAAGAAGGTTTCGTAGAATTTAGCGGGACTTATGGTTCAACCCTATATAACGAAATAGAAAAATACGGTATTGTGGCCCAACGAATTGCAGAAAACAACCAATTCGATATCATTCATGCCCACGATTGGCTAACTTTTCCAGCCGGCATTAGTGCAAAAAAAACGAGTGGAAAGCCTTTGGTTATCCATGTGCATGCCACAGAATTTGATCGTAGCCGTGGAAATGTTAATCCACATGTGTTTGCCATTGAGCAATGGGGAATGACCGAAGCTGATCATATCATAACAGTATCAAATTTAACCAAACAAATTGTTATTGAAAAATATGGCATCCCAGAATCGAAAATTACCACCGTTTACAATGCCGTTGAACCCAATGAAGAACTGAATGCTGTAACAATTGATAAGCATAATAACAATAAAATAGTTACTTTTTTGGGTCGGATAACAATGCAAAAAGGGCCTGAGTATTTTATTGAAGCGGCGTATAAAGTTCTTCAAAAAATGGACAATGTACGCTTTGTAATGGCCGGAAGCGGAGATATGATGAATAAAATGATTCGTTTGGCTGCCCAACGAAAAATTGCCGATCGGTTTCATTTTACAGGTTTCTTAAAAGGCGAACAGGTTTTTGAATTACTAAAATACAGTGATGTATATATAATGCCTTCTGTGTCTGAACCATTTGGCATCTCCCCGCTGGAAGCAATGCAGTCTAATGTACCGGTAATTATTTCAAAACAATCGGGTGTTTCGGAAATACTAAAGCATGCAATAAAAATAGATTTTTGGGATATCGATGCGATGGCCGATGCTATTTATGGATTGCTTAAATATAATGCACTTTCAAATGAATTTAAAACGAAAGGTAAAGCAGAAGTAAATAGTTTAAAATGGGATCAGGCGGCATTAAAAGTGCGCCAAATTTATGATCGAGTATTAACCACTGAAAACTAATCTCCAATGAAGACAATTTGCTTATATTTTCAGGTTCATCAACCATTTCGACTCAAAAGATACCGTTTTTTTGACATTGGTTCAGACAACTACTATTACGATGATTACACGAACGAAAGTATTGTAACACAGGTTTCGGAACGATGTTACCTACCTACAAATACCATTTTATTGGACCTGATTAAAAAGAACAAAAATAAATTTAAAATCACATTCTCAATTTCAGGTTTGGCTATAGATCAGTTTCAACTTTATAAACCGGAGGTTATAGATTCGTTTAGGGCTTTAGCAGATACCGGACAAGTTGAATTTCTGTCCGAAACATATGCCCATTCGCTATGCTCATTTAAGGACGAATTTGAATTTAAAAAACAAATCCGTATGCATAGCGAAAAAATCAAGCTGCTGTTTGGGGTTGAACCAAAAATATTTAGAAACACCGAACTCATTTATAGCGATGAGATCGGTGCAACAATTGCCTCGATGGGCTATTCAGGCATGCTTTCTGAAGGAGCAAAGCATGTATTAGGTTGGAAAAGTCCAAATTTTGTGTACTGCAATAACATCAACCCAAGATTAAAAATTCTTTTAAGAAACTTTAAACTAAGTGATGATATCGCATTTAGATTCTCGAATAAAGGCTGGAATGAGTATCCTTTAACGGCCCAAAAATACGCAGGATGGGTTTCCACTATTTTAGAGAATGAACCAATCATAAATCTTTTTATGGACTATGAAACTTTTGGTGAGCATCAACCAAAAGAATCAGGAATATTTGAATTTCTGAAAAAACTACCAGAAGCAATAATCGAAAAAGGAATATCATTTAATACGCCTTCAGAAATATTCAGGAAATCGATTTCTTCCGGAGCGATTAATGTCCCTTATCCGATTTCATGGGCCGATGAAGAACGAGACCTATCTGCATGGTTGGGCAATGAACTTCAGAATGAAGCATTTAATAAATTGTATGATTTAAAACATTTAATAACTCAAGTCTCGGATATAAAATTACAAAAAGACTGGCTCTACCTTCAGGCAAGTGACCACTTTTATTACATGTGTACGAAATTCTTTTCAGACGGTGATATTCATGCCTACTTCAATCCGTACCAATCGCCTTACGATGCATTTATAAACTATATGAATGTATTGAGTGATTTTGCGGAACGTGTTAAAGAGGCTATTCCTGGTGAAGATGATATTTTTAAGAAAATGCAAATCCTTGAAAAAACAATTCAGGAAAAAAACAGTGAGATTAAACTTTTAGAATCGCGCCTTAAAGCAAGAAATAAAATAACCGGGAAAGCAGATCATGAGGCCAAATCGGATGCAAAATCAAAAAAGAAAACAAAAAATTAAGCGATAAAACTGTAAAGTCGAGAATAAAAAAGGCACCTTAAAAGTAAGGTGCCTTTTTTATTTCATTTTAAAAATCAACTATGCATCAATATTAGCATAAGTCGCATTCTTTTCAATAAATTCGCGACGTGGTGCGACCTCATCGCCCATTAACATCGAAAAAATACGATCAGCTTCAGCCGCATTCTCAATGCTTACCTGCCGTAATGTACGTGATTCCGGATTCATTGTTGTGCTCCATAATTGTTCCGCATTCATCTCACCAAGACCTTTATAACGCTGAATATGAACCGAATTTTCATTACCACCGCCATAAGTTTCAACAAACCTGTCACGTTGTTCATTATTCCAACAGTATTCCTCAATCTTTCCTTTTTTGCACAAATAAAGTGGCGGAGTTGCAATATACAAATATCCGGCACTTATTAAATCATGCATAAAACGAAAAAAGAAAGTCATTATTAATGTTGTAATATGGCTTCCGTCAATATCGGCATCTGTCATTATTACAATTTTTTGATACCGCAACTTATTCATATTCAAAGCCTTACTATCTTCTTCGGTACCAATAGACACACCTAATGCCGTAAAAATATTCTTAATTTCTTCGTTATCGAATATTTTATGATCCATTGCTTTCTCCACATTAAGAATTTTACCTCTTAAAGGCAATATGGCCTGAAAACGCCTATTACGACCCTGCTTTGCAGTACCTCCAGCAGAGTCGCCCTCAACGAGAAATATTTCGGCATTCATTGGGTCGCGATCCGAACAGTCGGCCAATTTGCCGGGCAAGCCCCCACCCGATAAAACACCTTTGCGTTGAACCATCTCGCGGGCTTTACGAGCAGCATGGCGTGCTGTTGCAGCAAGAATTACCTTATTAACAATAATTCGGGCTTCTTTTGGGTGTTCTTCAAGATAGTTACTCAGCATTGTACTCACGGCCTGATCAACATACAAACTCACATCTGAGTTTCCTAATTTTGTTTTGGTTTGACCCTCAAACTGAGGTTCTTGTACTTTTACCGAAACCACAGCCGTAAGACCCTCTCTAAAATCGTCGCCATTTATCTCAAATTTTAGTTTGGCCAGCAAACCCGATTTATCGGCATATGCTTTTAATGTTCTGGTTAAACCACGTCTAAAACCTGTGAGGTGTGTTCCTCCTTCAATAGTATTGATATTATTTACATATGAAAATATGTTTTCGGAATAAGAGGTATTATACTGAAGTGCTATTTCAACCGGTACTTCACCTTTGTCATTTGTAATATGAATAACATCGTCAATAAGTTTTTCACGCGATTGATCGAGATACTCTACAAATTCTTTTAAGCCTTCACCCGATAAAAATTCCTCACTTCTAACATTACCATCTTCATCTATATCTCTTTTATCAGTCAGCTCCAGATGAACTCCGGCATTCAAAAAAGCAAGTTCACGCAAACGAGCAGCAAGAATATCGTATTTATACTCAACAAGCGTAAAAATTTCGCTATCCGGTTTAAACGTAATAATAGTACCACGATAATCGGACTCACCCATTTCAATAATGGGAGAAACCGGTGTACCACGACGGTATTCCTGTTGATAATATTTTCCCTGACGATGTACTTCTGCTTTCAATTCAACGGATAAGGCATTCACACACGATACACCTACACCATGTAACCCACCGGAAACCTTATAACTATCTTTGTCAAATTTTCCTCCGGCATGCAATACAGTCATTACAACCTCAAGGGCCGAACGACCTTCCTTTTCGTGCATGTCGACCGGGATTCCACGACCATTATCCTTTACGGTAATAGAGTTATCTTCATTTATAAAAACATCAATTTTGTTGCAATACCCAGCAAGTGCCTCATCTATTGAGTTATCGACTACCTCATAAACAAGGTGATGTAAACCCTTAATACCTATATCACCAATATACATTGCCGGACGTTTACGTACAGCTTCCAGGCCTTCCAGAACCTGAATACTATCGGCCGAATAGCCTGCACCAGCCAGATTCTTCTCTTCTTCTGTCATTATTTTTTATATTATAACCTTTAAAAATCGTGACTGTCAACGACTTTTGCTTCAAATAAATTATCAAACAAATATAACAATAATGCCTCGAATAACCTGATGTTTAAACAGTTTTGAATCAATAATTATTCACAAAAAATAAACCTGCTAATTAATATGGCATCCAAATAGAATCTATTGAAAAACGTCCCATTAATACCAACCAGTTTCCAATCAAGAAAAAATGTGCGTTAGAACAAAACATAAAACAATATTTTTTTGGAACGAAACTTACACAAATTACCTCCTTGTGTGCAAAAGTATTCAAAGAATGTGTACATTTGTGACTGTTTTTACAAAAGAAATAAAAGTAGCAATTTAACTAAATATCAGGTTATGTCACTTAGAAAAAGTATTACAGACCTCAGGAAAAGGCGAGCGCTGGTACAAAAGGGTGGTGGCGATGCAGCCATTGAAAAGCAAAACGCAATGGGTAAGTTAACTGCCCGGGAGCGTATTTTAGCATTATTAGACCGTGATTCCTTTAGCGAGTATGATTTGTTCGTAGAACATCAGGCTCGTGATTTCGACATGGAAAAGAAGGTATTACATGGTGATGGAGTACTAATTGGTACCGGAACTATTTTGGGCGGTCCGGTGTGTGTATTTGCACAAGATTTTACCGTTGCAGGTGGCTCTTTAGGCTTGAGCCATGCCCGAAAAATAACCAAAATTATGGATCATGCCTTAAAAATGCGTGTTCCACTTATTGGGATCAACGATTCTGGTGGTGCACGTATTCAGGAAGGTGTAAACTCATTGGCTGGTTATGGCGAAATTTTTTATCGCAACACCATGGCATCTGGCGTAATTCCGCAGATTTCTGTAATACTTGGTCCTTGTGCTGGTGGGGCAGTTTACTCTCCGGCACTTACCGACTTTGTATTTATGGTCGATAAAATATCAAAAATGTTTATTACAGGTCCAAGTGTAATTGAAACTGTATTAGGCGAAAAAATCGGCATGGAAGAGCTTGGCGGAGCAAGAATTCATGCTGAAATTACAGGAAATGCGCATTTCTTTGCAGAAAGCGAAACAGAGTGTTTTGATCAAATAAAAAAACTTCTATCTTTTATTCCTCGCAACAACGAAGCAAAAACAAAGAAGTACCCTGCAAAGGACCCAATTTCTTCGATAAAAATAGAAGATATCGTGCCTGGCGATGCTAAATCGCCCTATGATGTGAGAGATTTACTTCGTGCGGTGGTAGACGATTCAGATTTCTTTGAAATTCAGGAGATGTGGGCCGCAAATATTGTCATTGGTTTTGGTCGTATTAATGGTGAATCGGTAGGTTTTGTGGCGAACCAGCCATTAGTACTTGCCGGGGTTCTCGATTGCGACAGTTCCGACAAAGCAGCCAGATTCATTCGTTTCTGCGACGCATTCAATATTCCAATTGTTACATTCGAAGATATGCCTGGTTATTTACCCGGGGTTGATCAGGAACATGCGGGCGTTATCAGACATGGTGCAAAATTGCTTTATGCTTATAGCGAAGCCACTGTACCGAAAGTAACGGTAATCTTACGCAAAGCTTACGGCGGTGGTTATATAGCGATGAACTCAAGGCACCTTGGTTCAGACTTTAACTTTGCATGGCCAAGTGCCGAAATTGCAGTAATGGGACCGGAAGGTGCAGCAAACATCATTTTTAAAAAGGAGATTGATGAAGCCGAAAATCCCGATGAAATGCGGAAATTGAAAGTTGCCGAATATAAGGAAAAATTTGCAAATCCCTATGTTGCAGCATCTAAAGGATATATTGATGCAGTAATCGAACCGGCTGAAACTCGTTCGTTACTCATTCATGCACTTGAGGTTAGTAAAAACAAAACCGATTATCGGCCAACAAAAAAACACGGGATTCCACCGTTTTAATTGTTCGATAACAAAATAAAAAAATATATGGCAATAGATAATAGCGAATTAAAACCATTCAGGGTTTTTTACGCCACATATATGACAAAGTACACCAAAAAGTACGAGAACAGAAAGGTTTGGGAAGAACCAGACCCAACCAAAATACTTTCGTACATACCGGGTACTATCTTGGAATTTTTAGCCAAGGAAGGAGATGTTCTTAAAGAGGGGCAACCTTTGCTAACATTTGAAGCCATGAAAATGGTGAATACCATTACCATGCCATACAATGGTATCGTAAAAAAGTTTGCAGTAAATATCGGCGACAGAGTGCCTAAAGCTGCAACTCTGGTTGAGATAGAATACGCTGAAGACTAAATTTTTATTACTGAAATAAAAAGGCTGCTGTAAAAGGCAGCCTTTATTTTTTGTTCGAATAGAGAATATACATTTGGGCTGACAAAATGAGCGAAGTACCGAGCAGGAACGTAAAAGTTATTTGATCATTGAACCAAATTACACCTAAACTCCCTGCGAACAAAACCCTTGATGTCGAAATAAGACTTCCCTTTGATGCTTCAATATACTTATACCCAACTGTAACAAACCATTGACCGGCCAAGCCCAAAATGGCAGAGATACAAAGGTATATCCACTGTGTAAATGTAGGCTGAGCCCAATAAAAAAGCATAAATAAACCATTGACTACAAACCCTGTCCCCATCAGATAAAAAATAATCAGCTCCGAACGATCATTTTTACGCGCTTGTCTTAATGACAACACGGCAACACTGGACGTAATCCCGGAAATAAAAGCCACCAAATCACCTTTATTTACATGACCAAAATATCGGGGTTCATGACTAAATATACACCAACAATTGCCACAACAAGGAATAATATATTCGATTTTTTATACTTCTCATGTATAAAAAGTGGTGCAAAAAGAACCACCCAAATCGGATAACTATTGCCCAGCATATTGGCGTTGGTCACTGTTGTAAATTTCAGCGAATAAAAAAACAACATGGCCGATATCGTATTAAAGACTGCACGAAGAAATATTGGCCATTTTTTAATCGGTGTAAAAGAAATTCCAGAATGCTTCATTCCCCAATATCCAAAGATGAAGCCAAAGGCAAACCTTAAAAATGTAATCTGAATACCATATATATCGCTATCGATTAAAATATACTTGCCAATAGCCGACGACAAGGCGAAAGACATTTCGGCTAGCAACAAATAAATAATTCCCTTCATTTAAATTGTATTGAATCTCGAATTTACACTTTAAAATAAAAAAGCCGCCCTAAGGCGGCTTTTATTTTTTGAAATAGAATTTATTTCTTAAATCTTGGTATGCGTAAAACAACAGTTTTATCTTGTATCGAATCTAATGACAAGGAAGCTTCAAAATAGTCGGTCAACCAATCGTATTCTTTTGCTATTTTACCAATACTATTGCCATCCTGAATAAAATCATATTTTAAATTCATTACAGGAAAAGTTCCAGACTTATCAATAGTTCCGGAACCAGATATTTTGTAAATGGGTTGCTCTTTTCCCTTATATGTAGTGGTACAATAGTCCTGAAGAGGGATAGTTACCTTTCCATCACCATCAACTGTGTATTTTAATGTGCCCCCATCAACGATGGTTTCACCCCACCAATCTAACATCCAACCAAAACCTAAACCTGTTAGGAGCAAATCGCAACCAGTAACAACTTCTACTTCGCTTTTATAAGTCGCATCTTTTCCATACCACTTTACTGAGGACGGTTTAAGAAAGGAGATTTCTTTTGTAAACTCAAAGTTGGTACCAGTTTTAGTCAATTTACCCATATAAGTACGGTAAGCATCACACGAAAACTCATTAGTCATGACAGAAGGAAAATCGAAAGTGCTTTTGTTTATTTTACCTGCCTGATTAAACTCCAAGTTTAATGAAAGATTAACTAATTTGTTGAATTCACCAGCATTGATTGTTTCAAAAATATCTGCCCCAATGAGATATTCTCCATCAGGATACTTTGAAGCACTTAAGATTAAGGATTCAAATGAAGTACCATTAGCAGTTTCAACTACTGTTCCCAATGAATTTACAAGTAAAAGCCTTAAGTCAACAACTTGATCAGGGGCTAAATCCAATCCAATGGCATCTTTCACATCTGTGGTCCATGATAAATTCATTACTAAATCATCTGAAGTTGAATTTAACAATTTAAAGGTGTACTTCACCGGAACCATGCTTGCATTTGCCAATTGAGTATCTCCAATCTGTATAGTCAAAGTCTCAGTACTTTCAGACAAATCATCATTTTTTATTTTAATTTTAAATTTGGCTGATGTACTACCTGCTGGAAAATCAATTGTAGGAGACATTTCATAGTCATCAGTTGAAGCTGTGCCTGCAATTTGGGACACGTTTAATTTTATATCTACAGATTGAGCAACACTTAATGTAACTGTGTATTCAAAAACAGAATCCGTTTCAACGAGACTAATAGTGTCGGCGGACATAGGAGTTATGGAAATCGTTGGTGTTGTTATCTTTAACGTACTATAACCCGTATTGTCTTCCATATCGCAACTAACAATAAAGGCCATTAATAATGCCAAAAGTGTTAAAGAAGCGTGTTTTGCTTTTATATTTAATTTCATAATATAAATTTTAAAAAATTATTCGACAATTTTCTCCATTACCTGATAGAAAGTTCTTGGCCCGGAACCCGCTGTATAATATCCAAAGGCCATTATAAGCTGATCCTTGCCATTTACATCGTCTTTAATTACCATATTGACATTCGGTAAATCCTTAACTTCCTTCATATCAACCGGATTTGTTTCAACAGTAATTAAAGGTTGTGAATTAAGAAGTTGTGATGCCCCATCCCATGTTGCAGGGTATGAAATTTTACCCGCACCATCAATTTGAAAAAATAGTTTGTTCTCAGGCCATGCAGCTAACCCATTCATTTTATATGTTTTAGCATCTATAGATTCAATCAGAGTAAACTCTGGCCAATACGAACCTTGATCAGTCAAAACACCGATTCGATAATAATAACCCTTTACTAATCTGTATTTACCAGCATACCTGGTAGCCACAGTAACTTTGGTTGGAGTATTTTGAAACACCGTACGCCCATCATTAACAAACGATTTATAACTAAGTTCCCAATTGTCACCAATTCTGTAATCGCCATCAAGAACCGGAAGATCTTTACCTTCAACCTTTAAGTCCTTTTTTAATTCGTCAAAAGTAAAGTTAAAGCTTTGAATACTGTTTTGATCAGTTGCAGCAGCTAAATCAATAGTTTTAAATAAAACTGTATTGGATTTAACTGGCTTAAGAAAAGCAGAATCAACCTTAACGACCGTGTCTATAATAATTTTAAATCTATCAGAATTAACATAAATTGTATCAAGAATTTTTTTTGGTGTGACTTGCAAATATGGAATAGTATCAAGAATTTGTTTATCAACCTTTGTTGTATCCGAAACGATTGTGTTAAAGGTCTTGTAGATTTCCAACTTAGTAGTTTTGACCGCTCCTTGATATACCCTAACACTACTAGTGTAGGGGCCAGGATTCCCTACGACATAATTTATGGATGGATTTTTAATTTCTATCAATCCACCTTCTTTACTTGTAACAATTGTATCGTTGTCATCACATGATTGAAACCCAATCATGGACAACGCAACCAGAGTGAATATATGTGCTATTTTCATTTTTATAATTTTAAAGATTACTTACTTCATCCACCAAATTTTGGTATTTAATTCATCTGGACCTTGCCTTTTGATAGCAGCTTTGTAATTAATGCCATTAACAGAAACTTCAGTGGATTCGTATTTTAAACGACTTGGTATTACATTAATATAACCTTGTGCGGCCGGTGTCAAAACTGGAAAGCCAGTACGACGCCATTCTGTCCAAGATTCAAATCCCTGACAGAACAATACAATCCACTTTTGAGTTCCTATTAATTCAAGTGCATTTGCAGATTGGTACGAGACTTTTGGATGAGCTATAAATTTATTGTAACTTAATGCTACGCCATTTTCAGTCAACGAATTCATAATTGCCAATTCATAATAACTTTTAGCACGTTCATCGCCACCCGCAATTAGCCCTCTTTTTGCTGCTTCGGCCTGCAAAAACAACAATTCAGAATAAGATAGAAAATATCCCGGTGCAGTTGGCTCTAAATACTTTTTACCAATTGGGGACACATCATCATAACCAAAATTAGGTAATGGAGACTCTTCATAACCACTTGGTTTTCCAACATAACCACCATTTTTTGCCTCCTGAGCCATGATTGTTAACCTAGGGTCATCCGTACTTTTAAGTGCATCAATAAATGTAGCAGCCATCTTAAACTCATTTCTAGCACCTGCGACTACATTTTCAAAAATTGGATTCGCTTCAGGAGAAACTGATAAAAAAACTACTTTCGCCTCCTCATCATTTGATGAAAACAATTCTTTACTGTCAATTAATGCTTGCAAACTTGCACTTACATCCTTTTTTTGGGAAATTCGCATCAAAGCTCTAAACTTAAATGAATACGCAAACTTTAACCATCTCGATTTATTTCCCGAATATAAAATATCCATACTACCATCAATTTCCCCAGATCCATCTTTAAGTAAGACAATTGACTCCTCAATCATGCTTAACAAGCCCTCATATACTTTTTCCTGAGAATCATAAACAGGTGTAAAATTTCCATCACTAGGTCCTTTAAGTGCCTCATTAAATGGAATGTCACCATACAAATCAGTTAATATAGAAAAGCAATATGCTTTTAATAAAAGTGCTACTCCCTGATTAGTCTTATTTCCTTCAACCAGAGCCAAAGAATACATTTGATTCGCATTCGAAGCACATGTATATAATCGATTCCAAACCCCATCCATTGAAGTTACACGAGGTTTATATCGTTCTGGATCATTATATTGAATGAGGGAAATGTGTTGACTCCATGTTTCACCGATTTCACTCCCATTAAAGGTTGAATATAGTTCATTCACAGCATCCCTTACAATAGTTCCTATTATCATACTTGAAGGCACGCTAATTGGATCATCAATATTCTTATTTATATCTTCAAAACTATTATCGCATCGCACAAAAAGTAATGCTGCAACAAAGAGTAGCATGATATATCTTACATTTTTCATATTAATTTCCTTTTAAAATTTAACATTTAAACTAAACCCTAGGCTCCTAGATGACGGTAATTGCCCAAACTCCATCCCTTGGCTCCCGTTATCATTACTAAACCCGGTTTCCGGATCAATATGTGGAGCTTTTTTATACAAAATAGCAAGATTCCTACCAATAAACGCCACATTTATATTACTTAAACCAATTGCAGAGCACCAAGAATTCGGAAGATTATACCCGATAGATAATTGTCGGAATTTAACATAAGAAGCATCAAAAACCGATGTTTCTACGATTTCACTTCCATAGGTGTTATGATTGAAATTTTCAGCACTTACTACAACATTATTCGGCACATAATTCCCATTTTCATCAAGCATCACTCCCTGACCTACAACTCCAGTTTCACGCCCAACAAGCGTTTCCTTCAGAATTCCAGAATATTGTCCCCACGCATTTGTCATAGAATAAACATTACCCCCTATTTTTGCATCAAACAATGTTCCAATAGAAAACCCTTTATATCTAACAGACAAATTTACACCACCAGTCCAATCAGGTTCAATATCACCCAATACCTTTTGCTCTCCAACTTGAGGTAGACCATTTTTATAAATAACATCTCCATTTTTATTGCGAGCCAACGAAGAACCATATATTACTCCGTACGAATAGCCTTCACGAACTTGCAAATCCATATTCCATTGTCCCCCGATTACCAATGCTTCATCATTGTTTGTATCATCTTTTCCTGCCTTAATTACTTCGTTATGATTTTTTGCAAAATTTATATCTACATCGACGGCAAAATCATTTCGTTTGTCTTCATATATCGTGCTCCCTAAATGGATTTCAACTCCACGATTTCTCAACTCTCCTACATTATCCCAGACCTTAAATACACCAGAAGCACGAGTAACTTGTACTGGTAACACCAAATCTTTACTTGTCTGATCATAACCAGTAACGTCCAAACGCAATTTGTTTCTAAACATTGCCAGCTGCATCCCTCCTTCTAACCCTGTTGTGGTTTGTGTCTTCAGTTTGGAATTGTTTAATGTCGTAGGATAACTTGCAAATGTATTACCATTCCAAGGCAGTGAAGACAATGAATATACTGGTAAAATATCCGATGGAGACAATGGTCCGAATCCACCAACTTCTGCCCAGCCTGCCCTAACCTTTAATAGATCTATCTTACTTGATTTTAAATCTAAAAGATCTGAAAGAACCGCACTTAATGTAACAGAGGGATAAAAGAATGAGTTATTATCTACTGGTAATACACTTGCCCAATCATTTCTACCTGTAATATTTAAAAATAAATATTCATTGTACGAAATTTCTCCTGAGCCGAAAATACTATTTATCGCTTGCTCACCGTGTCTATTTCTATTAAACAATGAAGTTCCTGCTTTAATATTTCCTAAATTATATAAATCTGGCAATTCTAATTGGATAGCACGAAAGTCAAATGAAGTCTTTTGATACATTCTATTTCCGCCAATATTGAAAGAAGTTTTGAAATGAGTACCTATATTCTTTCTAAATCCCAGCATCATATCCATATTAGTTTCATAAAATCCGTTTAGAGATTCATCATAATAACCATCTGAACCATCTCTATTACCATTATATAAAGCATAAGTAGGAGCATCACCAGCACTTCCTTTGGCAAATCTCGTGGAAGTTTTAGTATTATACTCATCTAATCCCACATTAGCTGTCAAGTTCAACCAACTTGTTATATCCAAGTTGATACCAAAATTGCCTATAATTCGATCTCTGACAAATGAATTTTTATTAGTTTCCAACTGCCAATAGGGATTATTCTGAAATGCAGTGTTCCAGTTTATTGGTAATGATCCTGCACCATAAGTTCCTCCAGGAAGCACCTTTGGCAAATTTCGCCAATCTTTTAATGAAGCAATATCCACATTTCTACCAGACCAAATAGTTTGCTGTACAACATTTGCACCATCATATCCTCCCGATGGCAAATTATCACTTTCAGATTTATTGTATTTAACGCTAAAATTTGAGCTTAATTTTTTCGTGAATTTGTGACTTCCATTTACATTCACATTGGATTTCTTAAAATCAGTAAAAGGAACCATTCCCTTTTGTTTAGAATATCCAAAGCCCAAACGAAATGACGTTTTGTCATCCCCTCCTGAAAGTGATATATCATTCTTTGAAGTGACACCAGTTTCATAGAAATTTTTAACATTATCTGGATGAGACACCCATGGCTCAGGTTGCGGATTGGTTGGATTATTAATATACGAATTAAACTGCATAAATTTAAGACCTCGATCTAAAGGAGGCCCCCAACTTTCATCAACACCACCATCTCCACTAGTTCCATTACCATAATCAAAAAAATCCTTATTCGGCCCTTGTCCATAAGAATTTTGGAAACTTGGTAAAACCAATGGATTCTCGAATGTTAGACTTGAAGTAAATTCAACACCAATTGTTTTATTGGTTTTTCCTTTTTTTGTCGTAATAACAACCACCCCATTTGATGCTCTTATACCATAAAGTGCTGATGCATTTGGCCCTTTCAGTACTTCAATTGATTCAATATCATTGGGATTAATATCCGCGACACCATTCGGGGTGTCAAACCCGCCGGAAGTACCTGCTGTTCCATCATTAGAATTAGAAATTGGAACTCCATCTACTACAAACAAAGGTTGATTGTCTCCGTAAATAGAACTTGCACCTCGCAAAATCATACGAGATGATGATCCCACTGCACCAGAACTATTCGTAACCTGAACTCCAGAGATTCTTCCGCCTAAGGAATTTACTAAATTCTGCTCTGGTGCTTTAACCAATTCATCACCTTTAATACTTTGAGTTGAATACCCTAAGGCCTTTTCACTTCTTCGAATCCCCAATGCAGTTACAACCACTTCATCCATTTCGGTGGCCGAACTCTTCATGGAAACTGTTACTGTTGATTTTCCGGTAATGTCTACATCCTGACTATTCATACCTACAAACGAGAACACAAGTGTTTTCGCAGTGTTAGGAACATTAAGG
>QKHT01000081.1 GCA_003249935.1 Bacteroidota bacterium | reverse complement strand
TTCGGGATTAGCATACACTTCGGCATCAGCGGTGAGATGTTCGCGAACGGCATTCGCCAAATCGGCCACATCGGCACGATTAGTGGCACGCAAGTATTTTTCCATGCTTTCGTCGTAACCGAAGGTCGAGGTGGTAGCGCCAATTTCGGCACCCATATTACAAATGGTGCCTTTGCCGGTACAACTCATCGAGGTAGCCCCTTCGCCAAAATATTCTACAATAGCACCGGTGCCGCCTTTAACAGTAAGGAGTCCGGCCACTTTAAGAATCACATCTTTGGGTGCAGTCCATCCCGATAGTTTTCCGGTGAGTTTAATACCAATCAATTTCGGGAATTTCAGTTCCCAAGGCAAGCCGGCCATTACATCGCAGGCATCGGCACCGCCAACGCCCACGGCCACCATGCCCAGTCCACCGGCATTAACCGTGTGACTGTCGGTTCCAATCATCATACCACCGGGGAATGCATAGTTTTCGAGCACCACCTGATGGATAATGCCGGCACCCGGTTTCCAAAAACCAATGCCATATTTATTTGAAACCGAAGCCAGAAAATCGTACACCTCCTTGCTTTCGGTATTCGCAATTTTCAGATCTGCACCGGCTTCGTCTTTTGCCATGATCAAATGGTCGCAATGCACGGTGCTCGGTACCGCCACTTTAGGTCGTCCGGCTTGCATAAACTGCAATAAGGCCATCTGAGCGGTGGCATCCTGCATGGCAACCCTATCGGGCAAAAAGTTTACATAATCGTTGCCTCGCGAAAATACGCCACCCGATACGCCCTCTTCGAGATGCGTATAAAGTATTTTTTCGGTTAAAGTAAGCGGACGTCCCAAAAGTTTGCGGGCAGCCTCTACACGCACTGCCATGCGGCTGTATACACCGCGAATCATTTCAATATCGAATGCCATTGTGCTATGGGTTTATAATTATAATTAATGCTTTTTATAACAGTTTACAAAGATAATGGTTTAATGCATACCCCGAATGATTTGAAATCGGCCATTTTGTATAACCGAAACAGGGGTGTTGCACGCTTGCAACACCCCTGCCGGATTTAAACTAACTCATTAACTATACTAAAATACTAAAGTTTTGTGATTTTTAATGTGGTACTTAATCCGTTTGGCTGTTTTATTCGCAACAAATAAATACCTGCTTGGTATTGCGAAATATCAATACGTTGTTGCGTGGTGCTTACCGGTACGTACTTGAGCAATTTTCCGGTAAAATCGCAAACCTCAATAGCCAATACACCTTTCAGATTATTTACATTAAACACACCATTAGATGGATTTGGGAATGCGACCACCGTCGAAAAGGCTTTATTTTTTACCAACGCATCGCGCAAATACGAAGGTTCAGCCAAAAAATTAAGGAAATATGAAACCGACGCGGTGCCATTCGAAACCACTACACGGTCGTCGTAAGCCAAAGGCCCCATTGGCCGTTCCTGGTTCATTTTGTTTACCACTTTTACGGTTGAACCGGGGGTGATTTGAAGATTGGCCAAAAATGAGGCCACCGTTGGATCGGAAATAAAATCGATGGTTTTTGCACTTTGATTTACAACGTAAACATTGGATAAAATCTTGGGTGCATCGGCCACAAACTGCAAAGTATACAACCTCTTATCTCCGTTTTGTGCCATTACCTCAACAAAATGCGAAGTCGATGCCACCACTTCGGTTTTAGTTCCTGCCTTTATAGAAAGGGTATCTTTATTATAAATCTTGGTTGGAATAACCATATTGGCACCATCGGTAATATTAAGCAACGCTAAATCGGCTTTTTTCAAATTCGCAATGAGTGCGGGTAAGGTCGTACCAAATGATACCCCCGAAATAGTACCGGCATTGATGCCATTGTTGGTTACCGTGTATTTGGTGGAGGTAACCGTATTGTTGCCATCGAGCACACCAACATTAATTTTATAGTTAACACTGCTATTCCCGTCGGCCGCTATGGCAACTAACTTATCGCCCTGAACCAAAATATCACTATCTGTTTTCTTAACGCCTTGTGCGGTAGAGAACGTTAAATTCATGCCATTATCCGGTACAGTTACATTCGATTTAAAACCAGCGACCGAAGTTCCGGCCAACACACCATAAATATCCTGCACTCCTTCGAGGCCTTTGTCTATCAAATAAACCGACGAGGTAATGTAAGGCACATTAACAAATGTTACCATGGTGTGATTTTCGAAGCGTGGCCGGCCAATGGCACGTGTGCCGGGTTGGTCAATTGCAGTAAGACTGTTTGCAACATTGCCGTAATTTACCCACTCGGCAGGTTGTTCAACAACTTTGCTGATTTTATCGCCAAACCCGAACGAAGCCCGATCCACAGGATTGCCTTTATAAACATTTGGTTTACGATAAATACCTCTGAGACTACCTCCCGACACGCCCGTCCAGTCGATAATAGTATCGCGGCCATTGCGTTTGTCGTAGAGCGTCCATGCAATTTTGAGTGAACCGAAGCCATTCACCACGTCGATGGTTTTATAATTAATGGTATCAATCTTATTCATCGGTTTAATACCATCTTTAACAGAGTCGTTCAATATTTTCATCCATACGTATGCCGTGCCGTTACCCGGGTTCGGGAACATGATGGTGTTATTGTTTTCTTTTGGCAAACAATCTTTGGTAAGATCGAGCAATGGTCCATAGGTTGCTTTATCGGCATCTGAGGATTGATCCCAGGGCCATCCCATACCCGAGGCCACAGAATAGACTTCGCGCGGTCCAATTACCGGATTCTTTTGTTTTATGTCGAGCTTAAACACCGGCAAACCCGCACTTCCCTTTTTAACCAAAAATCCGGGACGGATAACGTTTTTGTTGCTATCTGTTACCAGACTGGTCTGAAACAGACTTAGTGAAGCCGTAGTAGAAGTGCCACCAGCCATAAACAACACGTAATCGCTAAAATCTACGGGTTGATCCGAAGGGTTGAAAATTTGAATGTTCATGTGATTTTGTCGCCCCCAATTCTGAGCAATATCTACCAAAAATGGTTCGGACTTCAACGGCGGTGTTTCCTGTTTGATATTAAATACGATATCGTAATGCGACACATGCTTGTTATCTTCGGATGTTACTGTAATTGTGGCCGTACGTTCGGTTTCACCACCAAACAAATTGGATGCACGTTTCACATAAACTTTCGATTTGGTATTGCTTTTAACCGGCACCACCGGCGGACTGAGAACGGCATCTTCGGGCAACGTTACAAAATACCTAAAAACCTGTGGTTTAAAATTTTGCAAAGTATCGGTTATGTCATAACGGCTATTAACAAAATCGAGTGTGGGAAATATGATTCCCGAGAGCAAAGAATCCATACTCGGATAGTAAGGATTTACAGCAATGTTGTAGGTTTTTTTTGTTACCTTATCGCTGGCCGTAATCTCTAATTTGTCGCCATTTTTAAGATCCGGCGTCTCAATTCCACCGGCAAAAAGCAGTTTGTACGTGGTATTTGGTTCAAAAATCAAATATTTCAACAAGGTATCGACCCTTAGGGCAAACGACACATTGCTTATAGAATCGGGATTATACCCGGCACTCACGTCGAACTTTTTAAGATAATTTCCCGTTGAACTTTTATACAACAATGGTTTTACACCGGCATACGATGACGTTGGCGCAGATACAACCACAGCATAGGTTTCTTTAGTCTGGTCCACATCCATTAAAAAGAAGCGGATCGAATCTCCGTTGGATACGAAATAGTTTGCACTGTCTTTACCGGTAACATATTCCCACGCAATGTTTTTATCCGGTGTAAAAGCTCTAAAAATTGAATCGCGTCGCACACCGTATGGCACTGTCACTTTTTTAGCAACCTTATCGAATACCAGATTACCCGAATCGACAATTTTTAACGTATTAACCCCTTTGTGCTGATTAATGGTTGTAAAGGGAATACTGCCTGTATTTACCTGTGTTCGCGGCACGGGTAACCATTCACTATCGGTTATATCTATCCCTCTCGAAAGATCCCAGTTTACATTGCCTGTTTTCACTTTCGATTTCCGAACCCAAATGCGCGAATACATAGGCGTTGCCCCTTCACTTATCCCTGCAATGGGTTTGGACGATTCGGCTACCGTAGTTCCCAATGAACCAAATAAGTCAATCATTGTGCTGTCGACGGCATTGGTTAAAGGATTTATCCGCCGCTTAAAAAGCGCCACGCGTTCTCCACCTACACCAAAACTGGTTATCCGTGCACCCGTTGAGTCTACCTGCTGATATTTCCGGTACGACAACTGATTGACCATGGGGATAATCATTGGATTTACGTATCCTTTTGGATTGGTTACAACGCCAAAAGGATCGGTTTGCACATTTTCGGCAATTTGCAAGATTGTCCACGACTTTCCGGGAGGCAGCAAACCCTTGGGGCTTACTTTATTTTGGGCATTTAGCTTACTGATAGCCTTTTCGGAATTCTGAACAAAGTAATGACTGAGATCGATGGTGTGACTGCTCATGTTTGTAAGTTCGAGATAACCCCAGGAAGTAGGGTTATTTGCACCGAACATCCCTTCGCTTATAATCAGGCTGTCGGTTTTAAAAGTATCGAGCGGCAACGTAAATTGCGCCTTGGCAACAACCGTCGAAAGTAAAACTGGTAGTAGTAGTAAAATTGATTTTCGCATTGTAATAGTTTTTTAACATCACAAAGAAATGTTTGAATGATGGTTTTTTTATAACAGAATTGTGCGGAAACATGTAGGCATTGTGTAGAACACAAAATATAATTCTACTCTAATAGTGCATATATAACTGGATTACAGCACATTAAAACAGATAATGTATTTTCTGCTAATCTCCTTCTAATTGTAGTGTTAAGCCAGACATTTTTGGCGGTTCAAACCAACCCAAAATAAAGTGAAAAACAAAACAGATTCATTTTTAAAAGGTATTTCAACAAAAAAGATTGAATTCGGTACAATCCATATCGGTACATTTCACAAAATCTTTTTAAGTTTGTTCCGTAACAAATTATTACCATCAAATAATGAAACAACGCTACATTGCAGTTTTGCTGTTAGCGGCCATCTGCGTCTCAGCGCAGCAACCACCGGCCACGTTCAAAAATCCGGTTATTCCGGGTTTTCATCCCGATCCGAGTATTGTAAGGGTAAACGACGACTATTACCTCGTGAACTCATCGTTCGAATGGTTTCCGGGCATCCCCGTTTATCACAGTCGCGATTTGGTTAACTGGCAACAAATTGGCCATGTACTCACAAGGCCTTCGCAATTGGCCATGAAGGCAGGCATGGCGGCATCCAACGGCATTTGGGCACCCACCATCCGGTTCAACCAGGGAAAATATTATGTAATTGTTACAGGGCAGGATTGTGGCGGCAACTTTTTTGTTACAGCCGAAAAGCCCGAAGGACCTTGGAGCGAACCGGTGTTTCTCGACACCCCGGGTATCGATCCCGAACTGTTTTTCGATGATAATGGCCGAACCTATTACGTGGGCAGTTCGCAGGGCAAATGGGGCCCGCCTCGCAGGTGGCCATGGGAAGACCGCATTTATGCACAAGAAATTATACTTCCTTCGGGTAAACTTATTGGCGAAAAACACCATTTAACCAGCGGTTTTGCCAACAATGCCAAATGGTGCGAGGGTCCGCATATTTACAAAATTCAGGGCAAGTATGTGCTCCTCACCTCCGAAGGCGGAACGTGGGAAGGCCATTCGGTAACGGTGCACGTGGCCGACAGTATTTTCGGTCCTTATATTTCGGCGGTTAACAATCCCGTACTAACACACCGCCATCTTGGCAGCGGCATGGATATTACCACCACGGGCCATGCCGATTTGGTTCAGACCCAAAAAGGCGACTGGTGGAGTGTATTGTTGGCCGTTCGGCCAATTGAAGGCAACTACCGCAATCTGGGTCGCGAAACGTTTCTTACACCGGTTAAATGGGAAGGCACGCAACCGGTGTTCAACCCGGGCATAGGCAGGGTACTGATGGAGGATCGCCGACCCGATTTGCCCCTGACACCATTTAGTGCTGAACCGGTTCGCGACGATTTCGATGGTTCGAAACTCGGTTTTGAATGGAATTTTCTGCGCACACCGTTCGAGAAATGGTATACACTCGAAAAAGGCATCCTCACTATAAAACTGCGTCCCGAAACGTCGGAAGAACTTGTAAATCCATCACTTATCGCACGGCGACAGGCGCATCACACATTTGTTGCCACCACCAGTATGCGGTTCAACCCAAAAAACAACAACGAGGAAGCCGGACTTATTGCCATGCAAAACGACCGTTACCAATACCGTTTGGTACTTACAAAGGGCGAAATACGATTGATTAAAACCGGATGTACGGCACAAAAAAACAAAGGCGAAAAATGCACAGCTATTGTGGCTACAATGCCATGGAAAGGTAACGATGTAGTGCTTCGCGTTACAGCCACAAACCTCGATTACCGCTTTTATGCCGGTTCAACCGAAAAAAATATGCAACAAATTGGCGAAATACAGGACGGGCGGATCCTGACATCGAACCTGGCAGGGGGTTTTATTGGCGCGTTTGTGGGCATGTATGCCAGCAGTAACGGCCAACCATCGAAAAACTCGGCCTCCTACGATTGGTTCGAATATTCGGGCAAATAATCCGGTGTAAAAACGATACAAAAAAAGGGCTTCGAAAAGCCCTTTTTTTATTTATGTCGTTTCATCAATTCTCTACAGAGATCTTCGATGCGATAACCCTTGTGTGTTAAAAGCACCAGAAGGTGATAAATAAGATCGGCACCCTCGTACAAAAAACCCTCGTCGGTACCGTTGGTGGCATCGATAATGGTCTCGACGGCCTCTTCGCCAACTTTTTGCGCAATTTTGTTTACGCCTTTATTAAACAACGACGTGGTGTACGAACCTTCGGGCATATCGCGCTTGCGCTGGTCAATTACATCCTGAAGGTATTTGAGAAAATAGATATCTTCGCTCACATTGGTTTCGTTCCAGCAGGTATCGGCACCGGTATGGCATGTGGGCCCAATGGGATTCGCTTTAATGAGCAACGTGTCGTTGTCGCAATCGGAAGCCATAGATACCATATTTAAAAAATGACCACTTTCTTCGCCTTTGGTCCACAATTTTTGGCGTGTACGGCTGTAAAAAGTAACCTTGTTGGTCTCGATGGTTTTATCGTAAGCGGCTTCGTTCATAAAACCAAGCATAAGTACTTTGCCGGTGGTATTGTCCTGTATAATCGCCGGCACAAGTCCGTCGAGTTTCGAAAAATCAGGTTTCATTATTAATCAATTGTATATTAAGGCTGCAAATATACACTTTTTTTGATTGAACCGCAGTTTTGCCATCTGTGGGTTTATGCGTTCATATGCGGTTCATTACAAATAAGATAAATGGGATAAAACGCTAATTACAGAAATGCACAACGATATTTCGCAATTAAATCATTTAAAAACTGAATAAATTCATATTTTGTTTGTGATATAAAATATTTAGTTCTAAATTTGCCGCAAATAAAAAGCAGCAGAAATGAATATTGCATCGAATTACTTTTTTTACTTCTTCTTTTTTTACTTTAGCACGAAGTAACGGGGTTTTGTATGCAATAACTTAAAATATAAAGTCCCGTTTGAACAAAACGGGATTTTTTGTTTTTAAAGGGATAATTATGACAGCGAACAGTTTACATAGCAGTTTTTATTTTGGTTTCTTTTTTTACTTTATGAATATTCATGAGGTGAGATAAAATATTGTATAAAAGCAAGAAAGTCTCGCCTCACCGGTGAGACTTTTTTATTATAAAAAGATAAAGCAATGACAGAACAATCGAAAAAAAGAGTGGCCATACAGGGCATATCGGGATCGTTTCACGAAATAGCGGCTCGCGAATATTTCGCAGGCGAAGACATAGAGATTATTCCGTGCAAACACTTTAAAGATGTGTTTAACGCCATAAAAAAAGACAATACCATTATAGGCGCAATAGCCATCGAAAATACTGTGGCGGGCAGTTTGCTCCCCAACTTTAATCTGCTACGCGAATCGGGCTTTATGATTATCGGCGAATACAAGCTGCGTATTCGTCAAAACCTGTGTGTATTGCCGGGGCAGGCTATCGAAAACATCGACGAAGTTCACTCGCACCCTATTGCACTCATGCAATGCGACGATTTTCTTTCGGAACATCCGCACATTAAACTCGTTGAGAGCGACGATACAGCCAGCAGTGCCCGGGTAATTGCCGAAAACAAAATACGCCGTCGCGCAGCAATCTGCAGCGACCTCGCCGCTAAAAACTACGGACTCGAGATTATTGCCGAAGAAATTGAAACCAACAAACAAAACTTCACCCGCTTTTTGGTCGTGGCCGACCAATGGAATATTCCAGCCGATTACGCCATTGCGATAAATGCCGACAAAGCATCGCTGGTGTTCATGCTCCCGCACGAGGAGGGCAGTCTTTCCAAAGTACTTACCATTCTCTCTTTTTACGGGTTGAACCTTACAAAAATACAAAGCATGCCAATAATTGGCCGGGTTTGGGAATATCTTTTTTATGTCGATTTGTCGTTCTCGGACTATCGCCGATACCAGCAAAGTCTCGATGCCATACGACCTTTAACACGCAATCTCAAAATTCTGGGCGAGTACAAACAAACAACAGAGCAGCAGTAACACACCATGATAGCACCAGCACACCGCATACAAAACGTAAGCGAATACTATTTCTCGAAAAAACTACGGCAAATTGCCGAAATGAATGCCCAAGGATTAAATATTCTGAACCTTGGCATTGGCAATCCCGACTTACCACCATCGGCTCAAACGATAGAAGCCCTTAGCGAAACGGCCAAAATGCCCAATGTGCACGGCTACCAAAGCTACACCGGCATTCCGGAACTACGCAAAGGCATGGCACAAATGTATGCCGACTGGTATGGTGTAGCAGTGAACCCCGATACCGAAATACTGCCAATGATGGGCAGTAAGGAGGCCATTATGCATATATCGATGGCATTTGTTAATGCCGGCGACAAGGTATTGGTGCCCGATCCGGGCTATCCGACATACAGCTCGGTGAGTCATTTGGTGGGTGCCGAAATTGTAACGTACGATTTAAAAGAGTGCAACGGCTGGTATCCCGATTTTGAGGCCATAGAAAAAGCCGGAATCGAAGGCGTTAAAATAATGTGGGTCAACTATCCCAACATGCCAACCGGTACACCGGCCACAAAAACACTTTACGAGCAACTTGTCGCTTTTGGTTCAAAACATAATATACTTATTGTTAACGATAATCCTTACAGCTTTATCCTGAATAATAACCCGATGAGTATCCTCAGTATTCCCGGGGCAAAAGATCATTGTATCGAGCTTAACTCACTGAGTAAAAGCCATAACATGTCGGGGTGGCGTATAGGAATGGCGATAGGAAACCCCGCATTTATGCAGTACATTTTGCGGGTTAAGAGCAATATGGACTCGGGCATGTTCAGACCCATGCAAGTTGCCGCATCCAAAGCACTCGAAGCCGGCAAAGCATGGTTCGACGAAATAAACGCCATATACGCCAACCGCAGAATGCTGGCATTCAATATTCTCGATGCGATTGGAGCCACATACGATGTAAAACAGACGGGCATGTTTATCTGGGCTAAGATTCCGGCAACGGCTGTAAACTCAGAAACGTTTTGCGAAAACATTTTGCAGAAAGCCCATGTTTTTATCACACCCGGTTTTATTTTTGGTAAAAACGGCGAAGGCTATCTCCGCATTTCACTTTGCAGCAACAATCTGATGCTCGAAGAGGCCCTTAAACGCATCGAAGCAACAATACAATAACGATAATAATTAAAACGACAGATATGATACTCGACATCGAAAAACTCAATTTGCCGGGAGTTCCCGAAGAACGTCCGCTAATAATAGCCGGCCCTTGCAGTGCCGAAACCGAAGAACAGGTATTAACCACCGCTCGCGACCTTGCCGCTCGTGGCTTCAAAATATTCCGCGCTGGTATCTGGAAGCCACGCACACGTCCCGGTGCTTTCGAAGGCATTGGCGAAGTGGGTTTGCCCTGGCTCAAAAAAGTTAAGGAAGAAACCGGTATGCTCATTGCCACCGAAGTGGCCACCGGCAAACATGTGTACGAAGCCTTGAAACATGGCGTGGATATACTTTGGGTAGGCGCACGATCGAGCGCAAACCCCTTTACTGTGCAGGAAATTGCCGATGCATTGAAAGGTGTGGACGTGCCTGTTTTTGTAAAGAACCCGGTGAACCCCGATCTCGATCTTTGGATTGGCGCACTGGAACGGATCAATCAGGCCGGCATCCGTCGTCTGGGAGCTATCCATCGCGGGTTCAGCACATACGACAAAAAAATATACCGCAATATGCCGCAATGGCACATTCCGATTGAGTTACGCAGCCGCATTCCGGGATTACCTGTTTTGTGCGATCCAAGCCATATCGGCGGCAAAAGCGAACTGATTGCATCTATTTCGCAACAAGCCCTCGACCTTAACTTCGAAGGGTTAATTATCGAAAGCCATTGTACGCCAACCAAGGCTTGGAGCGATGCCAGCCAGCAAATTACACCCGAAATACTCGACTATATTGTTTCGAAGCTTGTATTGCGCGAGGTAGGTTCAACCACCGAAAGTCTTAACGATTTACGTCGCCAGATAGACAACCTCGACAACGAACTGCTCGAAGTATTGGCCAAACGGATGCGCGTAGCCCGCGAAATTGGTCAGTACAAAAAAGAGAATAACATTACTGTATTACAAACAGCCCGTTACGACGAAATTCTGACAGACCGTATTAAACATGGTAATGCCCTGGGATTGGGGGCCGAATTCATGTCGAAACTACTCAAAGGTATTCACGAAGAATCGGTTCGTCAACAGGTAGAAATAATGAATAAATAAAACAAAAACGGGCGCATACCTTTAACCGGTATGCGCACTTTTTTTGCTTAAAGAATAAATCGAAAATGAAGATTTTAGTATTAGGTGCCGGAAAAATGGGCACATGGATTACCGATTCGCTCTGTTTTGATCACGAAGTGGCCATTTTTGACACGGAACCGCGCAAACTCCGGTTTGTTTTCAATACCATCAGAATGACGGACCCTGAGGAGATTCGTGGGTTTGAACCCGAAATGGTGATTAATTGTGTGACATTGAAATATACCGTGGCCGCTTTTGAAAAGGTTTTACCCTATTTGCCGTCAAACTGTATTCTTTCGGATATTGCTTCGGTAAAAACAGGCATCGAATCGTTCTACAAAACAAGTGGCTTCAGGTTTGTTTCCACCCACCCCATGTTTGGCCCTACCTTTGCCAGTCTGGGCGATTTGTCGAAACAAAATGCGGTAATTATCAAAGAGTCGGATCATTTGGGTAAAGCATTTTTTCGCGACTTTTACCGTGGTTTGCACCTACATATTTTTGAATATACGTTTAATGAACACGATGAAGTAACGGCTTATTCGCTTTCGATACCCTTTTCGTCGACATTAGTTTTTGCCGCAGTGATGAAGCCGATGGAAGCACCGGGAACAACGTTTCAGAAACATATGAAAATAGCCCGTGGCCTGTTAAGTGAGGACGATTATCTGCTCAGCGAAATTCTCTTTAACCCGTATACTTATGACCAGGTAGAGAATATTCGCAAGGAACTACGTCATTTACTGGATATTATAAAAGAGCGGGACATGGAGGGAATGACCGGCTTTTTGGCAAAAGTAAGAAAGAACATTGAACTCGAACCATAGGTTGGTTCAACCACATAAGAATAAAAAGCCGGTCAAATATCGGCTTTTTGTTTTGAATTAAGCGAATAAGTTCTAATTTTGAGCCCTTTACGTAATACAATGAATAATTATGAGAAAAAGCATATTTACTACCATTTTGTTAATAGTTTTAGCGACCACCGAATCGGCATTTGCTAAACCACGCAACCGGTTCTATTCTTCTGTTGGCATGTCATCGGGTGTAAACTGGTTAATTTCGGATGTTAGTGCCTCGGAGTTCAGCCCCGGGTATACTTATTTTTACGAAGGAGCCAGTATTAGTTCGTTCCTGTTTCGGTTAGAAGGTGGCTATGGCAAAATGCGCGCATCGGATATACAGGAAGTTAAATCGCCACCCTATAAATTTTACGAAACCGATTATAAGAACTTTGGGCTCACGCTGGGGTTCAACCCATATAGCCTTATTCAGGGCGATCCGGAAATTAATCTCCGGCGAATCGAAATTTACGGACTCGTTAAAGCCGGCTACATTATGGGAGGCAGTGCGATTAAAGGCGAAGCCAATGCCGACAACACCTCGTCATTCGGACAAGTTTCTACCGACTGGAGTGCACTGCAGGTTGGTGCCGGTGCCAGCATGGAATATGTTATTAACAACAACTGGCGGTTGTTTTCGGATATAATGCTTACCGTAACCCTCTCGGACGACATTGATGGGGTGAACCGGAATCCGCATAATTTGTTACTAAATAACGACATGTATTATTCCATGCAATTTGGTTTAAAATATGTTTTTTCGGGAATATTTAATAAAAAATGGGGTTGGTCGTACTAATAAAACCGGCCATATCTCCGGTTTATTCAGCTACAAACGATGCAATACGAACTACTAAAAGATATTGTCGTAATTTTTCTGTTATCGACATCTGTCAATTTTCTCTTCACAAAAATTAAAACGCCGACAATTATCGGCTATCTGCTCACAGGCATAATTGCCGGACCTTATGTATTAAAACTTATTTCGGATCAGCACGACATCGAAATGTTAGCCGAAGTAGGTGTCGTGATGCTCATGTTCAGTATTGGACTTGAATTTTCGCTGAACCACCTCTTTAAAATCCGAAAGGTTGTATTTCTCGGCGGGTTGTTGCAACTCACGCTTACAACAGCAATTACCGCCCTGCTCAGTTACCAGTTTAATTTAACGCTTGCTGCATCGGTGTTCACCGGGTTCCTTGTTTCACTGAGCAGCACCGCAGTGGTATTGAAACTTTTGCAGGAACGTTCGGAACTCACCTCCAACAGCGGCCGCACAGTGCTGGGCATACTCATTTTTCAGGATCTTATACTTATCCCCCTCATGCTTATTACACCAATGCTGGCGGGGCAAGGTGGCGGGGCAAGCGAGTACTGGCTGCTGCTGTTAAAATCGGTCATTATCTTTATTGTGGTATTTACCGGCAACAAATGGATCATGCCCAAACTATTGCATGCAGTGGC
>QKHT01000323.1 GCA_003249935.1 Bacteroidota bacterium | reverse complement strand
GGGGGTAAGTACCGAACCTTGGTTGCAGGTCAGTTGTATGTCCATCGAAATGGAGTCTGTAACACCGTCGGTTGTTGCAAAAATGGCGGTGTATTTTCCGGCCATAGCAGGTGTTATATGTTCCAAAATTATTTCGCGGGTTGAACCGGAATAACCTGCCGGGCCAGTCCAATTCCAAGAGCCTGTGAAAGGGGTTTGCGGTTCAAGTTTTACCGTGGCACCTTCATTGCATTTAAGGTTTGAACCCCGCATCATGATTCCGCCATCAATCTGATAATTTGGGTCAATAGCACCATTGGCTTTTATTGTGTAACAACTGATGCTCATCCCCGGAATTGTCGCGTTAAACAAATTATTGTCCGAAGCCGCCAGCTTTTGGTTCATGCCGGTTATTGCTATTGTCGAATCCCACAGGGTTCGTTCAATCGTCATTCCGGCCTTAATGCCGAGGTTTGTAATACTAAATGGTAAATCAATATAGGTTATACTATCCTGATTTACCACCCAAAGGTTCAATTCGTTGTTGCGCTTAAAAGCCATAGCCGAAATTTTCGGGCATTGGGTTATCGAACTTGTGGTATAATAGCGGTCGGCGACTGTTTCGGCAAATTTTTTCATGATGTAATAAGCTCTCATTCTAAACCCGGGAACATTGGAAGTGAAAAACACCGGTTTGGCATAAAATCCATTGGCATTTACTTCATTTATACCTCGTGGCCATATTTCAAAAATTAATTCGCCTTCGATACCCTGTGCATAATATGCGCATTTTCCGGCATATGTGCCGAGGTTGCTTTTAATTGATACATCACTTCGGTTACATAACCCACCGCCACCATGTCCGGTTTCATCGGCAAAGGCCGGTTTTCCTGCATTTTTGGCCGCAGCAGTAAAATCGCTCCAGTTCTTTTTTTCCGAAGGGGAATAGTCGTGGCTGCAAAAACCAAACACATATTTTGTTATGCCTGCTGCATTGTAATTGTTAACAGTGTTTATTCCCTGCGAAATTGACCACGAACCGGCATCTACAATTAGCGGCATGGCTATATTTCGGGCTGTCAGGCTGTCGCGCATGGTTTCTATGGCCACCTTGGCCCGGGCTGCTGTAACAATGGTCCACTCCTTGGAAGTGGATAAATAGGTTATCGGAACGCCCGATTTCTCCATAAACTCAATGTAATCGGCCAAAAAACAGCCATATTTTACGGCATTAAATGATTTGTCGCCTGTGGTTGTACCGTCGGAATTATAGGCGTAATTATAGATAAATGTCGGCAAATTATTCCGATTGCCTTCGTTATACCCATTGTAGTCCGATTTCATGGTGGCGAAAAACTTTATCGATGGGTTGGCTTTTTTTATCATTTGCATCGTTAATACCTGATTTTTGTACGAAGCCCAGTTTTTTACGCCTTCGTTCATCTCCTGCAATTTGTCGTACTTTACCCTAAAGGTGTTAAATGGAATGTCTGAAATGCACCATTTGATAATGCTGTCTTTATTGGGTGCCGTTTGTAAATTGGCTCCGCTGCGTTCCATGTCGCCACCCAACATCGAAATGTACTGCTTTGTGTTCAGGGCATTTACCGAAACTAATTGGCTGAAGCTGCTATGGGCCGACAATGCAAAAATGAGTAAAACGTATAATTCTAAGCTTTTATGGAAATGATAACCAGGAAATTTATCTGCATAATTATTATGATTTATTTTTTTGAGATATTTATTTTTCATTGCCTGTATTTGTACATGGTGAATAAAAATAAAGGGTAAAAAAGCGCGGATGTGCTTTTTTACCCTTTAAACACTGACTATATTACTGCTTAATCACTTTTATGGTTTGGTTGCCATCTTTCGAGGCGATACCAATCAGATAGATGCCTTTGTTGGCTGGCAACACAATGTGCATGCTGTTACCGGTTGCCTGTTTTATCATCATTTGTCTGCCGGTAACATCGTTAACCGTTACCGTTTTAAGTCCATTGGCTTTTACCACAATGGCTTTTGTGGCAGGGTTAGGATAAACCGATACGCTGTTGTTCGGTTGGTGTGCTGCTACAGCATCGTGTGTATCCTCGCCATACATGTTGATATAATAAGATACGGCATTTGCCTGGTTGCTTTCGTCGTAAACAACCAATCGGTCGTCGAATACAATTGTGCCATCCACTCGTGGTTCACCCGCCTTGTTCACCAGCATCAATTTACAACCGGGAGCTGCTTTAAGCGAAGCGATAAATGTAGCGACCGAAGTGACTTTTACGCTGTTGATATTATGTGCATTTTGATCGATGGTTAAAACATCCGATATCACATAAGGCGTTGTTGTTGGTGTAAAAACAATAGTATAATTGCAGATGTCGCCGTTTTGAGCCTTCACCGCAATGGTCGAACCTACACTCAACAAGGTTTCGGTTCGCACACCCAAACGCATTTTTGCGGTGTCGGTTGGCAGTGAATGCAATGGAATAACGCCACTAGTTTTGAAAAGTGGTGTTAAAACGGCTTCTTTCGCTGCTTCAATATGTTTCATGAAATCGATAAGCGTTACACCAAACGGTACATCCGAAATCGTCCCCGTTGAGCCATTACGCGCGATGGCGTAAATGTCTGATTTTAACGATACATCGTTGCTGAGCGGCGATAGCGATATTTTGTATGTAATGTGGTCGGTGCCACGCGCCGAAGTGGTATAAACCATATCGCCTTCTTCAATTATATCAATGCTTGTTTTTGCTAATCCACCACTACTTTTTACAGTGTATGTAATGGCCGAATCGGAGAGGATTATATTTTTGCCAAAATCGTTTAATGTCGTATTGGCTAAAACACCCACAATCGTCTGTTCGCCTTCGATACCTCCCGAAATCCCATATGCATCAGACAATAAATAAGCGATGTGCGCTGTGATATTCATCACATGATTTTCGTACCGGTTGCGGCTAATAACTTTCATTTCTTCTATTGCATTAGGCGATGCTGCTGATGAAAACTCTATGTTTGCACCAGGATATCCGTATACGGTCCATTCGCCGGGTTGAACCACTGCGGTATCGTTACCAAATCCAAACGATGCAAGATCGACCGGGTTGCCTTTATAAACATTGGGTTTGCGGTAAAAGTTCCATTTGTTGGATTTTGGAGCCTGATACACGATGTCTTTTCCGTTGACTCTGTCATAGATTTTCCAAGGTGTTCCTATGCTGTTTACACCGTTTATTACATCCACTATTTCGTAGTCGTGGGTAAAGTCGGTCATGGTTTTTGTGCCATCCAATACCGAGTCGTTCTTTATTTTGAACAACACATTAGCTCCACCCGGATTAGAAGTTGTAGGTTCCCATTTTCCGAATAAGCCATAGGTCCATCCAAAGCCATAGGCATCGCCTGGTGAAGGACCAACAATTGTTGATTTAATGGAAGAGTATACGGTAAAATCGAGACGTTTAGCTAAATCGACACTCGCACCTGTACCTTCGAACGGAAAGCTGCGTACACATGCAATAGAAAAACAGCTTTTCGGTTCAACTAATACATTTTTTTGATTGAGGTCGATGGTGAAAACCG
>QKHT01000043.1 GCA_003249935.1 Bacteroidota bacterium | reverse complement strand
CCGTCGTTTTTCTTCGGTGATGTCAGCATCGTTTAATAATCCCGAAAAACCAACAATCGCATTCATAGGGGTTCTGATTTCGTGACTCATATTGGCCAAAAATGCAGACTTTAGCATGTCCGATTTTTTAGCCTTTTCGTATTCCCGTAAATAGTTCTGCTTGGCTGCCGACATTAATACAAAAATAATGGCTGCATACATCAATAATCCAGAGTATACATCTACAATTCTTGCTTGTTCGTTATCATATTGATCTGTAAAACCAGGATAGTAATAATCAATAAAGAATAAGATGACAATATTTATAATTAACACAAAAGTCATTCTTGTGACTTCTTTTCCATGCCAAATAAACAAAAGTAAACTGAAAAGAAAAACGAAAAAATATGGTGCAGGTCCTCGGGATCCATAATTCTCCATCCATAAGAAATTGATTGAGAACAGAGTAAAGAAGGTGACTCCCCATTTTACGAAGTTTATTTTAAACTTATATCGAAGATGATAGTAAAAAAGACTAAATACAATAAACGAAAAAATCGGATACCAAATTAGAGCGGCCGGAAATCCGAGTAGAAAGTTGATGATTAATCCTATTCCTGAAATTGCTGCACCCACAATAGTGCATGAGAGTATAAAACTCTTTTCAAAGATTTTATACTCAGCCGATTTATTGAATTCTGTTTTAAAACCAAAACTAAAGATACCTAACATTAATCCATGTCATTAAATAATTCAATGCAAGATAGAAAAAAAATAGTGATTACTTTACATTTTTTTATAGATTTGTTATCACAAAAATCACATCACAAAATTTCAAAAGAGAATAATAATGAGAAAAACATTTTATGATCAGGTCGTTAATATTGTAAATTACTGTATTAATGATGGTATAGCCCATCTTGATACAATTGATGAACCGTTTACAGGTTCTAAGATGAATTTTCCTTCAGGCAGTTTTCATAATTTTTCATTATGCGACTATCTCGGGCTTTCTGTTGATCAAAGGTTGAAGGATGGAGCTATAAAGGCGATAGAGAAGTATGGCGTTTATACTGCTATTTCCCGCTCTTATATGAAGTTGAATATTTATAAGGAAGCAGAGGAACGTGTTTCTGAAATTTTTGGTAAGCCGACATTGCTGGTACCGCGTACTACATTAGGACACATTGCAGCACTCCCTGTAATTACAGATACAAATGATGCTATTTTGCTCGATCATCAGGTGCATACCAGTGTGCGTAACGCGGCCGATATGCTCAAATCTTACGGTAACTATACCGAAACGATTAGACATAATAACATGGATATCCTAGAGCAAAGAATTATTGATCTAAAGAGTAAACATGATAATATTTGGTATCTTGCTGATGGTATTTATTCAATGCATGGCGATAAGGCGCCGTTAAAGGAGTTGCATCGATTAATGAACCTGTATCCGCAATTTCACTTGTATATCGACGATGCACATGGTATGAGCTGGATGGGCGAACGAGGTCAGGGGTTTGTGTTGGCCGAAGACGATTATCATCCGCAAATGTTTGTGGCAACATCATTAGGAAAAGCTTTTGGCAGTGGCGGCGGTGCGTTGGTATGCCCGAATAAAGAAATAAGAGATCGTATTGCTATTTGTGGTGCGCCATTGATTTTCACATCTCCTGTAACACCGGCCACATTAGGTGCCATTATTGCTTCTGTTGAAATTCACCAAAGTGATGAATTGCCAAAATTACAAGCCGCATTGTTAGATCGTATCCATCATTTTTATAATGTTGCTGCGGAATTGAAGTTGCCAGTGTTAGATTCTACGGAGTCTTCAATATTTTTTATTGCAACAGGTAAGCCTGATATGACGTCGGGTATTTGCCGGGCCATGTTAAATCATGGACATTATATTACCGGAGGTGTTTATCCTGCCGTTCCGGTTAATAATTCTGGTGTCAGGGCTATTGTCAGCCTACATCAAACAAATGAAGACATCACTGATATGTTGCAATCACTTCGCATTGAGTACGATAGGGCATTAGATAAAAGAGAGTTATCGGTTGAAACAATATTAAAGTACTATCGTAAAAAATGAAATAAAAAAGGCGGGTACAACCCGCCTTTTTTTTATAATTCTGCAATCATTTTGCTAAAAAGTAATGATAGTTGCGATCCTACGGTTGCGGCTATTTGTTGAACCTCTTCGTGGGTAACCGTCTTTATCTGTCCGGGTACGCCGCTATCGGTAACTACCGAAACTGCGAAAATTTGCATGCCCATCTGGTGTGCTGCAATTACTTCCGGAACGGTCGACATGCCCACGGTGTCGGCACCCATTATTCTGAAGTACTTATATTCGGCGGGTGTTTCGTATGTCGGGCCCGAGGTTCCCACATAAATGCCATACCTGAGGTTCATGTTAATTTCTTTGGCCATTTTTGTAGCCAACGCAATATATGTTTGGTTGTAAGTGGTACTCATGTCGGGAAATCGTGTTCCCCATGCTTCGATGTTTTTACCTCGTAACGGATGTTCCGGAAAATTGTTTATGTGGTCGGTAATAACCATTACATCTCCTACGGCATAGTCGGGGTTTAGGCCTCCGGCCGCATTCGACAAAAACAACGTTTTAATTCCCATAAAATAAAATACGCGTATCGGAAATGTAACCTCTTTCATCGAATATCCTTCGTAATAGTGAAAACGGCCTTTCATGGCTACAATTTTTTTGCCTCCCAATGTGCCAAATAGTAACCGTCCGTCGTGTCCTTCGACCGTAGAAACCGGAAAGTTTGGAATGTTTTTGTATTCAATTTCCTGTTCAATTTGCATTTCCTGTGTCAAACCGCCCAGGCCTGAGCCTAAAACAACGGCCACTTGTGCGTCGAAGCCTTTGTTTAAAAGAAATTGTGCTGTTTCTAAAACTTTAGTGTGCATGATGCAATATGAGGTTGTTAAATTGTTTCGATTCGAACATGATTTCTGTTTTAATGGGCACCACAAAAACAAATTGCGCCATTTCGCCGAATTCAGCTGCGTATTTGCGCAGTTTTACTGCATCTTTTGTGGTGGTAATCATTATTTTGGCTGAACCGGATTGATGTAGTTTTCCGGTCATTAATGCAACGTCGTTGGTTGTAAAAAAGTGGTGGTCGGGATATGACAGAACCTGAACTTCTATCCCCAGCGTTTTACCGTAGTTATTAAAAGCCGCCGGTTCAGCCAAAGCCGAAACAACCAAAACCGACTGAATATTTGTTGTGGGCCAAACGCTGCGTACTTCGGGAAATAAGGGGTAGGGCGCGCCATAAATAGTTTGAGCAAAAAATACCGGTTTGTTGCCTGCTTTTAACCGGTTTTTGATTGTTGTGGTGTCGGGGGTGCCGGTACATTTGGTTATAACAATGGCATCGGCACGGTGCAATGCGCCGAGTGGTTCGCGTAAATTGCCCCATGGAAGCAAATAATCGTTGTAAGGCAGTCGGTTGTAATCGGCCAATACAATATTAAAGCCGGCTTTTATTGCCCGATGTTGAAATGCATCATCAAAAAGAAGGACTGTTTTGTTTTGGTTGAACCCCATTGTGTTGATCCGATTAACAGCCTCTGTACGTTTTTCGCATACCACCACCAATATTTCGGGGAACATTTTTTTTATTTGTAACGGTTCGTCGCCGCATAAATCCGGTGTGTCAGAAGTGGTTACAATTCTGAACCCCTTGGTTTTACGCCCGTAACCCCGACTTATAACCACAGGGTTTTTGGTTGAACCAAGTATATTGATGATGTATTCGATCATTGGCGTTTTACCAGTGCCGCCTACTGTAATATTTCCTACCACAATGGATGGTATTATTGGTTCCAGACTTTTGAAGAACCCGATGTCGAAAAGTAAATTTCGTATTTTACCTATGAGATAAAAAAGAATGGCCGGAATTCCCAGAAAAAGACCAAAGTTGCGGCGTGAGATCAATGTATGATTAGTTTAATTTTATTTCGAAGGGCATTCGGGCTTGCATACCATAAATAAATCCGAAATTTTTAACTCTTTGGTATAATCCATAATCCTCGCCAAGTTGTGTTTTTATTAATACCGAACCTGCTTTGGCCTCAAGATCGTCCATTAAAAGGCTAAAGAAATCTTTTTCTTTTGGATATTCAATAACCATATAACTGTTTAAACCGGATAATTTTGCGGCTTGCTCCATTGCATCGTGCAGGTTGCCATACTTATCGGCTAAGCCAATTCCAATGGCTTGACCGCCGCTCCAAACGCGGCCTTGACCAAGAGAGTCGATGGCGGCTTTTTGCTTCGAACGTCCATCTGCACAGCGGGTTACAAAAGTGTCGTATCCGCGTTCAATATAGTTTTGCATCATACTGGTTTCGTTTGCGGACATGGCACGCAATACGTTTGGAAAATCACTGAGTTCGTGAGTCATTTCGCGATCGAACGTTATGCCCAGTTTATTGGAAAGTCCTTTAAAATCGGGGATCATACCAAAAATACCAATTGAGCCGGTAATGGTCGTGGGTTGTAACATGACCATATCGGCATTGCAGGCAATGTAATATCCGCCCGAAGCGGCTACGTCGCCCATAGACACTACAATTGGTTTTATTTTGCGGGTAAGCTCTATTTCGTGCCAAATTTGTTCGCTACCATAAGCCGACCCTCCGGGCGAATTAATTCGCAATACAACGGCTTTAATGGTAGAGTCGGCCCTCACTTCACGAATGGCATCAATCATTTCTTTAGAATTTACACCGTCCGATGAGCCATCGTCGATGGCTCCGGCTGCATATACCAAAGCAATGCGGTTTGCATCATATTTCAGGTAATTTTCGACAATGGCGTTTTTGTATTTTTTAATAGGAATGGTTTTCCATTTTAAATCGGCTGTTGCGCCGGCTTTTTGTTTTAATTCGTCGAGAACCTCGGTTTCATATTTAAGACCGTCGACCAGTTTTTGCAATACATAGCGCTCCTGATTTTGAAAAGCCATGTTTTCGTTGGCCATTTTGTCGACTAAAAACGATGGGATATGCCTGTCGTTGCCTATCGAATCGCGAATACTGTTCCAAATTCTGTTAATGAGTTCTGAAATTTGTATGCGGTTTTCCTCGCTCATATCCGTACGTGTAAATGGTTCGATGGCCGATTTGAACTTGCCGTGTCGCATTATTTGCATATTGATGCCTAACTTTTCGAATGCCTTGGTAAAGTAGGTTGTTTCGCTCGAAATGCCTTTCAGCTCTATCATACCGGCAGGGTTTGCATACAATTCGTTGGCTACGGTAGATAAATAGTAACCTTTTTGAGTATACATATCGGCATAAGCCACTACAAATTTACCGGTGGACTTAAATCGTTTCAACGCGGCACGTATTTCGTCGATAGTTGCATATCCACAATCTAATACGTTTGTTTTAAGGTAAATACCAATAATGTTCTTATCTAAAGCTGCTTTGTCAATTTCGGTAAGTATTTGGTTCAGACCCGATTGCGGAATGCGGTATTTGTTGCCTGGCAGCGGCAGTTCATCAAGTGGGTTATCTTGTTTACGTTCGAGTATCGTACCCGATAAGTTTATTTCCAAAACCGACTTTGGTTCAATTTTTATTTTTTTATCGGTAGAACCAATTAACCCTGCAATTATTCCGGCTCCTATAAATGTAAATATAATTCCGGTGATGACTAATCCTAAGATGGTAGCAAGAAGGTATTTAAAAAAATCTTTCATAATATTTTGTGCTGTTATGGTGATCAAATCATTGAATTACAGTTTAAACCTTACAAAAAAAGGCATTTTAGTTTTATCTTACAATTCTGAGTGAGTAAAATTAATACAATTTTACTAAATTCGCAGGGTATTCTTTCACTACGAATAAACATTTACAATCATGAGTACAATAGATTGGGCAAACTTAGGTTTCGGTTATATGAAGACCGACTTCAATGTTCGTTGTTATTATCGCAACGGCAAATGGGGAGAAATAGAAGCAAGCGATTCAGAATATATTCCGTTACATATTGCAGCAACCGCGTTACATTACGGTCAGGAAGCTTTCGAAGGGCTAAAAGCATTCAGGGGCAAAGATGGTCAAATTAGGATTTTCAGACTCGAAGATAATGCATTGCGGATGCAATCCTCCAGCAGGGGGATTCTTATGGCCGAAGTGCCTGTGGATATTTTTAGTAATGCCGTAAAAAAGGCCGTAAAGCTCAATGAACGATTTGTACCGCCCTATGGTTCTGGTGCTGCGTTGTACATTCGTCCGCTTCTTATTGGTAGCGGTCCGCAGGTTGGCGTTAGACCTGCCGAAGAGTACCTTTTTTTAGTGTTTGTTACGCCGGTGGGTCCCTATTTTAAGGCCGGGTTTAAACCAACACCGGTTATGGTTACGCGCGAATTTGATCGTGCTGCGCCGCAGGGTACCGGCAATATTAAAGTGGGTGGTAACTATGCGGCCAGTTTGCGCGCCGGAGTAAAAGCGCATGCGCTGGGGTACTCTGCCGTTTTGTACCTCGATCCAAAGGAAAAGAAATATATCGACGAATGTGGTCCTGCCAATTTTTATGGTATAAAAAATAATTGCTATATCACACCGGCATCTTCTTCAATTTTGCCTTCGATTACAAATAAGAGTTTAATGCAACTTGCCGAAGATATGGGGCTTACTATTGAACGCCGTAGGGTATCGTTCGAAGAGTTGGCTACTTTTGAAGAGGCAGGGCAGTGCGGAACTGCTGCGGTAATCAGTCCAATCGAACGTATTGACGATGCAGATAACGGTACGTCGTTTGTGTATAGTAAGGATGGAGAACCAGGGCCGGTTTCGAAAAATTTGTATCAAAAACTCAGAGCCATTCAGTATGGCGACGATGTAGATCCCTACGGATGGATTACGATTGTAGATTAAATTCAACTTTTGCGGAGGATATTATCTGCGGTTCAGCCAAAAAATATAATACTAAAGGCCCGATGTTGAGTCGGGCCTTTGTTATTTGTTGAAATATAGTATATTATTAAATAAAACCGTTGCCTTTCGAAAGCTTCACGTCGTTTACAAATTGCTTAATGCGCTGTTCTTCTTCTTTTTTACAGATAAGAATTGTGGATTCGGTTTCGGCAATAATATAGCCTTCGAGCCCTTGAATTACAACCAATTTGCCGGCCGTGGTTTTTACAATATTGTCTTTTGAGTCGTATGTTATTACGTTCGACTTGTCAATAGCATTTTGGTAGTCATCTTTTTCGCAATGTTCGTATAATGAACCCCATGTGCCAAGATCCGACCATCCGAACTCTGAGATAAGTACAAAAACGTTTTCGGCTTTCTCCATAATTCCGTAGTCGATGGAGATGTTTTTGCACGATGAGTAGACTTCGTCGATATATTTGTTTTCGTTGGCTGTATAATACGAAGGAATGCCTTCGATAAAGCGGGTTGCAATGTCGGGTTGCATTGTTTCGAATGCTTTGGTTATGGTTGAACCCTTCCAAAGGAAAATTCCTGAATTCCAAAAGAACTCGCCGCTGTCGCAAAAAACCTTAGCCAGCTCAATGTTTGGTTTTTCGGTAAATGTTTTTACTTTGGTTAAATCGCCAATCGAAACGCTGGCAACCGTAGTGGCTTGTATGTACCCGTAACCGGTTTCGGGTCGCGAAGGTTTTATGCCCAAAGTTAACAATGCTTCGTTGGTCGCTGTAAATTCAAGGCCTTTAGCGATTGTATCCACAAAATCCTGTTCTTTAAGGATTAAATGGTCGGAAGGTGCTACAATGAAGTTTGCCTCGGGATTTTTCGACATTATTTTGTATGTGGCATAGGCAATGCAAGGTGCTGTATTGCGCATAGCCGGTTCAAGCAATATCTGATCGTCGGTGATACCCGGAATTTGAGTTTTAATGAGGTCTTTGTACAAAACATTCGATACAATATATATATTTTCGGCCGGAATTAACCGGTTCAGCCGCGAAAATGTTTGCTGTATAAATGTTTGTCCTGTACCGAGAATGTCGATAAATTGTTTAGGATGGTTGGTTTTACTCAACGGCCAAAAGCGACTGCCAATTCCGCCAGCCATGATAATCGCATAATTGTTATTCATTATTATTGATGGGTTATAATTTTGTGTTGCAATTTACATAACAACAACGAATCTACAAAAAAATGGAGATAATTACTTATTATTTCGTGGTTTTTGTCTGTATGTTTCTTTTATGAACCCTTGTTGCTATCCGGGGTAGGCTAAAGATGAAAAATTTGGTTGTTTTTGTGGTTTTTTATTGTGTGGTTGATAAAATCTTACGACATTGTACTTTGGTTCAAATGTTTATTGCGTTAGTTGAAAACCGGGAGTGGAAAGTGGGTTTCAATTGGTTTTCTTCTTTTGGTTTTGCACTTATTGTGTTATTTTTGTGCGGTTTAAAAAATGAAAAATAGCGTTCGATTATGAAATACAGAAGGTTAGCCGGGGCACAAGTTTCGGAGGTAGGTTTAGGAACATGGCAATTGGGTTCAGCCGACTATGGCATCGTTTCGGAAGAGCAGGCTATGGCGATATTATCGCGGTTTGTGGATCTGGGCGGAAACCTGATAGATACTGCTGATGTTTATGGCGGAGGACAAAGCGAAGAGTATATCGGTAAGTTTATTCGTCAAACAAGGGCAAAAGTGCTCATTGCCGATAAAATTGGTCGTCGAACTGATAGTCCTTTTGGTTGGCCCCAAAATTTTTCGTACGATATTATGCGCGAGCATGTTGAGGATTCGTTGTACCGGCTTGGCGTTGACTCTGTGTTTCTGGAGCAGTTGCATTGTATTCCTAAGGATGAATTGTTTAAAGGCGTGGTTTTCGATCATCTGCGTCGGTTGCAGGATGAAGGCTTGATAGAAAATTGGGGCGTAAGTGTTGAATCTATTGAAGAAGCGAAAATTTGTCTCGAACAATATGGCATTTCTTCAATTCAGATTATCTTCAATCTGTTTCGGCAAAACGTGGCCGAGGAGTTGTTTGAATTGGCTCAGAAAAAAAATGTGGGCATTATTGCGCGTGTACCATTGGCCAGTGGATTGTTGAGCGGAAAGTTTTCGCTCGAAACAACATTTACGTCTAACGATCACCGACATTACAATGCAAATGGCGAATATTTTAATGTGGGAGAAACCTTTTCGGGTGTGCCCTTTGCACGTGGTGTTGGCTTTAGTAACGAGTTGAAAAAGATTCTGCCCGAAGGAAAGCTGTCGCAGATGGCCATCCGCTGGATTTTGGATCATCCCGCTGTAACATCGGTTATTCCCGGGGCTTCAAATCCAAATCAGGTGGTATCGAATATGGAGGTTTCTGAATTGAATCGTATTCCGGCAGATGTGATGACGAAATTACGTAATTATTACGACGAAAATATATTTCAGGAAATACGCGGAGAGATTTAATTTCCGGTTCAAACATTAATAAAATAAAACAGGCTGCTCAAAAATGAGCAGCCTATTTTGTAATATACAACTGTGATTATTTAACGCCGTTCGATAACATATAATAAATTTCGTTCCAACGCAACTCTTTTTTAAAGTCGGAGATGGTTGTACTATTGTTAATTTCAAGGTATTCGATACCAGCCATGTTTGTGAAGTCTTCCATATACTCGGCAGTGATAGCCTGACTAAATGCTGTATGGTGTGCACCACCCGCATAAATCCATGCAGCAGCACCAACTTTTAAGCTTGGTTGTGGTGTCCACAAGGCACGGGCTACCGGAAGTTTTGGTAATGCTTCCGGTACAATGCAATCTACCGGATTAACAATCATACGAAAACGATTGCCCATGTCAATAAGGCTTGCATTAATGGCCGGTACTGCTGGTGTGTTAAACACCAAACGGGCCGGTGCATCTTTACCACCGATGCCTAACGGGTGTACTTCGAGCGTTGGTTTGCCACTTGCGATAGATGGACAAACTTCGAGCATGTGAGCACCAAGTACTTTGCCGGTCATCGGGTCGAGATCGTACGTGTAATCTTCCATAAACGAACAGCCACCTTTAAGTCCCTGACCCATTACTTTCAATGCACGCACAAGAGCCGCATGTTTCCAGTCGCCCTCTGCACCAAATCCGTAACCGGCAGCCATCAAACGCTGTGTTGCTAAACCCGGAAGCTGTGCCATGCCGTGAAGGTCTTCGAATGTATTTGTGTATGCGCCAAAACCGCCATCGGCCATAAAGCCTTTTAATGCGAGTTCGATACGAGCCTGATAGCGTACGTTTTCGTGGTATGAACCACCTTTTTGTCCCGCTGCGGCAATGGTGTAAGTGTCGTTATATTCTTCGAAAAGCTTGTCGATATCGGCATCGGATACGCCGTTGATGAGTTTTACGAGGTCGCCAACGCCATAGCCGTTTACAGCCATGCCAAACTGAATCTGTGCTTCAACTTTATCGCCTTCGGTAACTGCCACCTGACGCATGTTGTCGCCAAAGCGTGCAACTTTCAAGTTTTGGAAATCGTACCATGCAGCTGCTGCACGGCTCCATACCGAAATGCGTTCCTGAACTTCTTCTTCGCTCCAGTGACCAACGACTACTTTACGGTTCATTCGTAAACGGGTCATAATAAAACCATGCTCACGGTCGCCATGGGCAGCCTGATTAAGGTTCATGAAATCCATGTCAATTTCGTTCCATGGTAAATCTTTGTTGTATTGCGTATGAAGATGTAAATGTGGTTTTTGAGATATTTTTAAACCATTAATCCACATTTTCGATGGCGAAAATGTGTGGCACCAGGTAATAATGCCGATACAGTTGCGTGCGGCATTTGCTTCAATAAACAAACTCAATACTTCTTCGGGTGTTTTTAATACTGGTTTGAACACAATGCTTACCGGTATTTGTGCCGATGCATTGAGTGCTTTTGATATTTCCTGAGAGTGTTCTGCTACTTTTTTTAATGTGGCTTCACCGTAAAGATGCTGACTTCCGGTTACAAACCAAACTTCGAGCGATTTGAGATCAATCATGATTTTTTTTTATTAAAACTGTTATTTTTATTTGTCTTATTCTCAGTAAAGTACCTGTCTTGTAGTTCACAGAGTTTTATGATTGTAAAGTTTACACTTTTAATTTAAACTACAAAATATTTTTACGCTGTTTTTGCGATTAACTATAATTTTGTTTTGGTTGAACCTTTTAATAATGTATTAAACTGTATTTTATTGGTTTAAAATTTGTAATTATTTAATGATTGATCCCTTTTATGCCATTTTTTGGAATGAACCTTTTGAGGTTTAAGATGATGCCGGCAAATTTGGGGTCGGATGCCAGATTTTTAAACTCTTTTGGATCTTTGCTGTGGTCGTAAAGTTCTTCGGAGCCGTCAATGTACCTGATGTAGTTCCATTGCTCAAATTCTACCGAATAACTACCTTCGGGATAGGTGATTACTGCGGGATATTTCCATTTTTTATTCGGATTGTCGATCAGTTTTTTTATGCTATGTCCATCGAGCCCTGCCGGAATGGGTTGGTCCAGAAGATCGAGAACAGTGGGGTACAAATCGAGGAATGATATGGCACGTGTACAACGGGAACCGGCTGATTTCATATTCGGATAGCTGATAATGAGAGGGGCGTTTGTTGCCTGATGCCATAACGAGAATTTTTCCCATCGGTTTTTTGTGCCCAATTGCCATCCATGGTCGGTCCAAAATACGAGTACTGTGTTGTTGGCATATTTACTCTCTTTTAGTGCATCGTAAATATGTCCGATACAATCATCGGCAAAGGTCATGCATGCGAGGTAGCCTTGCACTGCGTTTTTCCATTGGCCTTTGTCACGCATCATTTTCACAAATGGGCTCGACCAGTTTTCTTTGGCAATTTCGGGAATGTCATCCATGTCGTTATCCGGAACCTCGGGCAGTACAATGCTTTCGAGCGGATACATATCAAAATATTTTTGTGGTGCCAATTGTGGCGAATGTGGTCTGAAAATACCACAAGCCAGAAAGAAAGGTTTATTGTGATCTTGTTTAAGAAAATCGGCACAAAAGTCGGCCATCTTCCAGTCGCCACACTCCTCGGTCGTTTGCGGAATTGGTCCCCAAATACCAGAGTGGCCAATGTAGGTTAAGCCGCCTTTGCTTTGTGGGTTTGGATTTACTTTTTGTAATTCGCCGTTGTGCCACTTTGCCCAACCGTCGGCATTAATATACAGTTCGTCGCCTTTGGTGCCAATGGTGCCTTTCCATTGAGCATTCCATGATATTGGGTCGCTTAGCGGAGCTTCATTCGGAGCCGCACCGCGTGGATGATGAAATATTTTGCCTGCTGCAACGGTTTCGTAGCCAAATGATTGCAGCTTTTGTGCAAGCGTTATCAGTTTGTCGTTGCCGGGTACATCCCGAAAGTTGCCTTCATTTTCGTATTGTCCGGTTTTTTCGGGTCGCAGGCCGGTCATAAGGGCTGTACGCGATGGATTACATGCGGGAACCACACAAAAAGCATTGGTAAACAGAACCCCGTTTTTAGCCATTTTGTCGATATTGGGTGTTTTAGCCTGTCCGCCAAGTGCGCCAACCCAGTTGTTCATATCGTCGACAGCAATAAATACGATATTTAGGGGTTTCTTTTCTTTGCCGTTGCCATGCTGAACCGAACCAAACAGGCTAACTGCCGGTAAGACCGAAAATAATATTGTTTTATTCATTGTATCGATTATTTCAATCGCAAATGTGCGCAGAATTGCATGAATTTAGTCGCAAAATCGTATTTCAATATTATGAATTTGTACAGCAAATCCTGTCTATATGCAATAATTCGTTCAAAACAAAAAAGCAGCCTCGTTTCTGAAACTGCTTCGCTTAAGTGGAGAATATCGGAATCGAACCGACGCTCTACGTGGTTCAAAACAAAAAAGCAGCCTCGTTTCTGAAACTGCTTCGCTTATGTGGCGAATATCGGAATCGAACCGATGACCTTCCCGATGCCTCGGGACGCTGTACGTGGGGCTTGCTGAATAACTCAGCGGGTAGATTCACGATTAATTTGTCAATTTGCCCTCAAGCCCCCGAAAATCGGGGCAGGCAGCACGGGCTCTTACTTTTTGTCTTCAGCCACAAAAAGTAAGCAAAAAAGGCCGCCGCTGAAAACGAATTTGTCCTGAATGAATTCTTGTGACCCTAAAACCTTCGAAACTTATGGGTTCGCAAGGTAATTTCGGTTAATCATTTGTGGATTTTGTTTTCTCCCAAAGGGATTCCTACGGAAGAACCCATTTCAAACATCGAAGGTTTTTTAACGGGTCACTTCAAATTCCTTCGGGCGGACATTCGTTTAAGGCGGACGGTTCACACTACATTGGCCTTCGGCTGTTTCGATACATCTTTTCAAAAGGGAAATGCAAAGATTTTGGGGGTTTT
>QKHT01000247.1 GCA_003249935.1 Bacteroidota bacterium | reverse complement strand
AATTTGTTGGGTTCATCGATGAGCTGACGAAGGTTTTTACCGTCCATATAGGATGGAATTTGGATTCCGGCGTAACTCAGAATGGTAGGAGCTACATCTATATTTGCCGTAACAATTTCGCGCTTTATTCCTTTTTGATTTGGTTTTGCCCGAGGGTCAAAAATGATCATCGGCGATTTAGACCCTTCTTCGTAAGGGAATATTTTATCGCCAAAACCATGCGCGCCACAATTGTAGCCGTTGTCGCCGGTAAGAATAATCACCGTATTCTTGTCGAATCCTTGTTCTTCGAGCGATTTGCGAATCATCCCAATGGCATAATCGACACCGTAAACCAACTGATTGTATTTTTTGATTGTTTCCTGATAAGATTCTTCGGAATCGACCCAAAAACGATACGCTTTGAATTGTCGTCCGGTTTTGGATTGTGGCGAAAGGTGCGCAGCATTTTCAACGCCATAATTCGCGGGTTTGATGTAAGTGGTTCCTTCATAAACCGAATCGAAAAAAGGATCGGGGGTAAAGGGCATGTGTGGCGCTTTGAAACTAATGGACATGCAAAATGGTTTGCCCGATTTTTTAGCATCTTTCATGAAATCGTTGGCCCAAGCCCCATATGCGCGGGTGCTGTGCGGATAATCTTTGGCATACTTTTCGATGTATTTGTTTTGAGCTGTTTTGTAAAATGTTTGTCCGGTTCCGCCTGCCCATTCGTCAAAAGCATCAATTGGCATCACGTCCCACGATGTTTCCTTTTCGCTTGGGCTATCAGTTACTGCCATGCCAAACTTTCCTGCAAACGCAAGATAACCGGATACGATTGTTGAAATTTAAGGGGATGTAATGGCCCATGCATAAAGTTACACCCCGTTTTATATTCGTACATGCCGGTGAGCAAAGTGGCGCGGCTGGCCATACAAATGGATGTGGTGTTGTAGTGGTTCATAAACTGAACACCTTCACTGGCTAACTTATCCATATTGGGTGTTTTTACCTGATTGTTGCCATAGCAGCCCACGGCAAGATTCACCAAATCGTCGGAAAGTAAAAAAACGATATTGGGTTTTTGTTGTGCAAAAACACTACCCGAAAAGATGGTGATTGCTATACTTGCCTGTAAAAAGCTACTATTTTTCATGTGTATCTTTTTTTTGTTTTGCTTTGGGTTTTTGCCTATTTTAGTTTCAATTGATAGTCGTGTGCACCTGGTGCAAAGTTGCTGCGGTATATAGTAGTGCCATCGGCTTTAGGGCCCCAATTCACTTCAACGCGATTGTCGCCCAATACAATGTTGATGAGTTTTTCTTTCATTTGCATGGCTATTTTTTCGAAAGTCTTATCATAAGCCAGGTTGTTAATCTCATGCGGATCGGTAGACGTTTTGTAAAGTCCCGGGTCGATATCCTTGTACGAAGCCGTTCGAGCCCATTCCATATTTTCACCAGGCGTGTTGTTGGGACGTATTTGCATCGAAAATACATAATCCTTTGTGCGGATAAAGGCACGCGGACCGGTAACTGCGTGGCTCTCGCCAACAATATAGTCTCTTACGGGAGCTTTCCCATTTGCCATCAACGACAGATCCATTCCATCGAGGTAGCTATATTTCTCAGATTTAATATTCTCTCCTGCTGCTGCCAATATTGTTGGTGCAATATCCACAAATTCAGCAAAATCGGTAACTACTTTTCCGGCGGGAAACTGCTTTTTGTCGGACGAAACGACTACAATTGGATTGTGCGAATCGAGTTCCCATGAGGTGAATTTTTCTACTGCGCCATGTTCATTCATTTTCCAACCATTATCGCCATTGACATATACGATAATCCACGGACGATTTGATTTTTGACTGTACGCAATAAAACTATTTACGGCTCGGCCTACCAACGAATCGCCATAAGCACAAAAAGCATAATAATCCTGAATAAATTTAAGCTTCTCGGCGTCCGAATAATCATCGGTATAATTTGCCATTACCTCTTTGCGATGCTGAGCAGGCATGGTTTCCAGCTCTTTTTTCGTTAATACCGGTATTTTATATTGATATTGTTGAAACCTTTTGCGATAATTGGCAGGCGGCAATACCGGGGTGTGCGGGAAATCGTAACCCAAATGACAAAACAGTGGTTTGTTCGGATCTATTGCTGCTGCGGTCTGCGAGCCAACTTTAAATTCTGATCCGGTTGATTGTAAAAAGGCTTCAAAAAATGAAGTGTAATTTCCATCGCGTGTTTTGCCTGCCGGTTGCGAACTTACGCCGCTTAAAATTACCCCTTGTTCAAGCGACTCCTTTTTCTTCTGGTTATGAAGCCGTCCTAAATCATATTTTTCTACAATTTCTTTGGGACCAACAGTCAGCGATGGTATTTGCTTTTTTACTGCGGAGTTGCAATATTCAAATTTACCTTCGGGTGTAACAAAAAACTCCAAATCCTGAATTGGTTTTTCGAGTTTTGTGCCATTTACTTCAGTAAAAGGTGCCTTTCCCCAATCAGTAAAGCCATCTTTCATCATTTGTTTAAAGTCGATATCGGTTTGGTATATTTCTGCCGATTTAACTTTGCCATTTTTTATTGTTTTTAACCTTACGCCAAGTTTGCCAATGTGAAAGGTTTGGTAGCCAATAGCTGCCATTTGCTCTGGTAATGTGGGTTTCCAATGCGCTGCATTGTTGTTGTGGTATTCAAATTCGTAAACTCCCGAACGAAAAGGGTAGCGACCTGTATGCATAGATGATCTTGAGGGAGCACAACAGGTAGCCTGACAGTGGGTGTTGATAAAGGTAGTCCCCATTTCGGTAAGGCGATCGATATTGGGAGATTCTACATAGCCTAATTTGCTCATTTCGTTTCCGGTAAGCATTTTGTTGAATGCCCGAATCGCATCGTAACGGTGGTCGTCGGTTAAAATCCAAAGTACATTTGGTTTTTGCTGTTGTTGGGCATATCCCGTACGGCCAATCGCCGATATGGCTAAAAGAGCCAGTATTTTTGTGTTTTGTAGTCTCATTATGTTTTTATTTAAATGTTTTGTATTTGTGTGTTATTATCGCTTTATAACTAATTTTTGTGTCGAACACTTATGCTCCGTTTGCATTTTAATAAGGTAAACGCCTTGCGCAAGAGACGAAACATCTATGTAGTTGTTGGAAGTGAATTCCTTTACGATCATACATTCACCTGATAGTGTATAAATCGAGATCCAACATTTTTCGCTAAGTGGTTTATTGTTGTCAAAAAATAGCTTGTCGGTTGTCGGGTTTGGATAAATCTTAAAGCTAACCCCGCTGTTATTCTCCTTATATTTTATGTTTTGTGTTGCAGGTGTTGTTTGTTCTTTAAAATCGGGTGCCAACAATGTCGAGCCGGCACGTAACACGCGGTCGCCACCTTCCAATGCACCGCAATCGGGCGTGTCGGAACTTGTGATATTGGTGATTATTGTGCCTGAACCAGCGGCTGTTGATGATTTTAGTAAGGTGAAATCGCCATTTGCTGCATTTGAGAAGTTAGCGGATGCTTTAGTAAAATCGTAACTCTGGTTAGTTTGCGGGTTGAAATTGTAATCGTATTTTTTACAATAGGTTGTGTAAGTATTAAAATTGGTGGTTTCCATACTTGGACTGGGTGTTAGTTTTACATTGCTCACAGTCCCACCAGTACTTGTAAGGATTTGTCGTACATAACTCAATTTGTATGCCGGACCATTCATAAAAATATTGTTTGCAAAGTGGCCGTCTTTCATAAATCCACATGTATCCGGCGGTGTTAAGCCCAGCGCTTTCCAATTGTCTATTTCAATGCTCCAAATACTAATGTTTGCATCCACATTCCATATTGTATTGTTGTAATAGTTTACCGGTTTATACATAGGATTGTATCTTGGCCCCATGTAAAGAAATTCGCCACTTTTGTCAACAGTTTGTGTGCCTTTGTAATTGTCGGCCTTTATATTATACACCAAATTGTGATGGGCAGTATAGTTTTGGGTGTCTTCCATGTAAAAAGCTGTGACTTTTTGTTTGCTGTAGTTGCCATCCGATACGGGAATGCCCTTTATATCGTGAATTTTGTTGTAGGCTATTACACTTCCTTTAAGGTCAAGAGCTGTAAGGCTGCCGGTACTTGTACATTCTATCGGACCGGCATCTTCGCCCATTTTCATGGCACCATAAAAATCGGAATCTAAAATAGTGATCTTAGCGTCGCCACCGCTTACGCGTACATGAAATCTCTTCCGGCATCGCCAAAGGTACACTTGTTAATGGTTAAATTGTCACTCTTAACGACATAAATAGCAGAAGTAAAAATACCAATCCAGCCAAAGTCTTTGATGATGCAGTTGTTGAAACTGTTGTTGCTGCCCCCGTTTAAAGAAAACATATTTGCCCACGAATGTGCAACATACAAATCCTTAAAAAGA
>QKHT01000151.1 GCA_003249935.1 Bacteroidota bacterium | reverse complement strand
AACGGCTTTATATAATACAAACCTTAAATAATGAGCACTTTATCAAAACATAATGCCTGCGGTAAGTGCCATTTGTTCGAAGCCACTATCATATTTAGCTTCAACAAAAAACTTATTAAATTTAACACCGGCACCTAAATCAAAACCAATTTTACTGTCGTCGGAACTAATTGTTGCGCCCATAAAATCAACTGAAGCTTTTAGGTAAGAATAATTTAACCCGGCCAAACCATAAACTGTCATTGCTTCTTGTTTCAGAAAACCATAATGTCCATCAAAATTAAGCTGGAATGCAGTTAAATCCATTCCGGATGGAACACTTGGGAAATAGTAAGTTAAACCGCCCGATAAGTCGAACTTTTCAAGTGCATAATCGGCCCGGGCATGTAAGCCAAAACCCATTTTGTCGCTACCATCATCGGCAACACCCATTTTTGTTCCTACTGCAGCACCAACGCCATAAGTTAACTGTGCTTTTGCTGTAAAAACACTTACAACGACCATCATGACCATTAACAAAAAACTTTTTTTCATATTTGTAATCTAAATAATTCATTGCCTACTCTTAAGTTTTTCGGCTTCCACTTCTTACTCTGTTTTGGGTTTTCAGTTTCCCCTTTTAATATGTCAAATATATTAAGATTGCATTTCACGTCAAAACATTTGTAATGATAAAAATTTATGTTGTATAACATTTATTTGCCATTATTTATAATTCAATTCTAATCTTTCTATAATTATATTTCGTTTCACTATTCATCTTATGTGGCTAATATATCGCATAATAACACTTGCTAACTGTTTTATTCTACGATTATACGAAATCTTACAACGAAAATTTGGCAAAACTCGAATATCATTTTTCTTCTAATTTTCTTTAATTTTTAAAACACAATCTGTCTGGTGATTACAAAGCACGTTCTGATTCAATCTTAATAATTATTACAATACACGCTTACATTTTTCCTATTGTGTGAACATAATTGCTATACAAAGACCGATTTGTAATACCGGACCAAAAAAATTAGAATTAGTTTTACCACAGTAAAATTCTAATTCGCATTACAAATTACAACAGATAAAAAGATGTTTAAATCATTCGTTTTGATGGGTCTTTCAGGTGGGCTATTGTTGCAGGCACAACAAAAGCCCAACATCATCGTTATTTTGGCCGACGATATGGGGTTTTCGGATCTTGGTTGTTTTGGCAGTGAAATTCACACACCCAACCTCGACAGGTTGGCGGCCAATGGCTTGCGGTTCACCCAGTTTTATAATGCCGCGCGCTGTTGTCCCACGCGGGCATCGTTACTTACGGGGTTACAACCTCATCAGGCCGGTATGGGACACATGGCCGGCGGCAACGAAAACATGGGTACTCCTGCCTACGAGGGTTATCTGAACCGGCAATGTGTAACCATTGCCGAAGCATTGAAGCCGGCAGGTTATTTTACCGCACACAGCGGTAAGTGGCATGTTGGTGCCAAAACACCCGCAATGAAACCCAACGGTCGCGGGTTTGATATAAGTATTGATGGTCAGGGGTTTTATTTTGGCGGCGATACCAAGGGCAAAGGCCCCGAGTTTAATGGCAAAACCATGACCGACCTCGACAACTCCTGGTACTCCACATCTAAATATGCCGAATATGGCGTAAAATTTATCCAACAGGCTCAAGAGGCAAAGCAACCATTCTTTTTGTATCTGGCATTTAATGCGCCACACTGGCCATTGCAGGCACCCGATTCGGTTATTGCAAAATATCTTGGTAAATACAAGCAGGGCTGGGCTGCCATGCGTGAAACGCGGTTTGCCAAACAAAAAGCGTTAGGCTTGTTTGGCAAAGACGTTAAACTGTCGCCGGCCGACAGTCGTATTACAAGTTGGGAGAGCCTGAGCGATGCCGAAAAAACCACGCAGGATTCGATAATGGCCACGTATGCCGCCTGTGTTGATATGCTCGACCAGGGTGTGGGCAAGGTGGTGGCACATCTCAAAGCTACCGGGCAACTAGACAATACCCTCATTATGTTTCTGTCGGATAACGGCGGTTGTGCCGAAGGTCCCGCCACAGGCCTTGGCAACAATTCGGGGAAAGGGAAAATAGGTAGTCCCGGCTCGTTTGTACGTTGTGCACAAAGCTGGGCCAACCTCGAATGCACCCCCTACCGCGAGTACAAACACTACACCCACGAAGGTGGCATACACACCTCGTTTATAGCCCATTGGCCCAAAGGTTTTACAGCCAAAGGAGAGTTCAGAAACGAACCCGGCCACATTATCGACATTATGCCCACATGTTTGGCCGCAGCCGGAGCGGCTTATCCGCAAACATTTAAAGGCCGGAACATTATACCCATGGCGGGTGTATCATTAATCCCGGCATTTAAAGGTTTTGGGCTGAACCGCGACACACTCTGTTGGGAGCATGAAGCCAACCGTGGTATCCGTATTAAAAATATAAAATTGGTATCTCGGGCGAACCCAAAGCTCACCTTTAGTGCCGCAACACGCTATAATTGGGAACTGTACGACCTGAATGCCGACCCCACCGAACTGAACAATCTGGCTTCGGTTCAGCCAAAAATAGTAAAACAGATGGCTGCCGAATGGGAAAACTGGGCAAAAAGAGCCTCCGTATTACCAAGCCCATGGGGCGACATTTACGGTAATGCCAAAGCCGATTCCGCAGCAAAAAAAGGCAAAAAGAAACAAAAACAAATAACAGAAGAATAATGAAAACGACACTTTCAATTTCATTGGGACTTACATTGGCCATGGGTGCTTATGCCGGTGCAGACAAACGCCCGAACATAATTATTGTATTAGTCGACGATATGGGATTTTCGGATCCCGGTTGTTACGGTGGCGAAATAAACACACCAAATCTCGACAAACTGGCTCAGAAAGGCATACGGTTCACCCAATTTTATAATACATCGCGTTGTTGCCCTACGCGTGCATCGTTGCTCACCGGTTTGTATCAGCACGAGGCCGGCATTGGCCGCATGACGGGCGACGACAAAATGCCCGGCTACCGAGGTCAGCTTACCAACCAAACAGTAACCATTGCCGAAGTGCTTAAAACAGCCGGCTACAATACCGGCATGGTGGGCAAGTGGCATGTATCGAATACGGTTCAGCAAAAAAATGCCAAAGAACAACTTAAATGGCTGAACCACCAAGACTACTTTACTTCCGATTTTGGCGCAATTTCGTCGTATCCTACACATCGCGGGTTCGACAAATACTATGGCAACATTTGGGGCGTGGTTAACTATTTCGACCCGTTTAGCTTGGTTAATGGCGAAAAACCGGTAAAAGAAGTACCAAAAAACTACTATCATACTATTGGCATTACCGATACCACTTGTGCTTACATCAATCAGTTTTCGGCAAAGGCCAAACCGTTTTTTCTGTATGTAGCCTTTACCGCGCCACACTGGCCATTGCATGCTTTGCCTGAGGATATTGCAAAATATAAGGACACCTACAACGCAGGTTGGGATGCCATACGCGAAGCCAGATACGAAAAGATGATTAAGCTGGGGCTTTTCGACGCAAAAACAACCAAATTGAGCCCCGAAAACAGAAACGTGGACTTTACATGGGCGAATAACCCCGACAAGGCTTACGATGCACGTCGCATGGCGGTACATGCAGCCATGGTCGACAGAATTGACCAGGGTATAGGCCAAATTGTAAAAACACTGAAAGCAAACGGCCAATTGGATAATACGGTTATTATGTTTATGTCGGACAATGGCGCCAGTCCCGAAGAGCCCAACAGCGGTGGGTTCGACCGTAATTCTGAAACCCGTAACGGACAGGAAGTTGTGTACACCAAACACGATAAATCTGTTATGCCCGGCAGCGAACTGACATACACAGGCATTGGACCCAACTGGGCGAATGTGGCCAATACGCCCTTTAAATTGTGGAAAAAAGAGTCGTTCGAAGGCGGCATTTGCACTCCGTTTATTGCATCGTGGCCCAAAGGTATAAAGAAACAAAGCGGCACCATTAACAGCAATCCATGCCATGTAATGGATTTAATGGCCACTTGTGTGGATTTGGCCAAAGCCACTTATCCCAAAACATTCCACGATCACAATATTATTCCGTTAGAGGGTATTAGTATTGTGCCCATACTCAAAACCGGTAAAAGGGAAGGACACAGCAGCCTCTTTTTTGAGCATTACGATGCACGGGCCATACGCATTGGCGACTGGAAATTGGTATCGCTCAAAGGCGACAATTACGAACTGTACAACATTGCACAGGATCGTACCGAACTCAACAATCTGGCAGCCCAAATGCCCGAAAAAGTAAACGAAATGAAAGCCATTTGGGAAAGTGAAGCCAAACGTGTATTTGCACATCCGGCACCGGCAAATAATAATTAATTTCGGTACATATCGTTGCCAATTATTCGAAAACTACACAATGGATAGGTATTAGTTATGATAATAATGGTTCGTTAAGCTTATTTTTAATACAGATCATAAGCACATTATGGATTACTGTTTATGTGTCGGTTAAGTTTTGTCGAACATCTAAAATCTAACGATCCTATTGTATAAACAACGGCGTTCAACCAAAAATTATTATCATAAATGTATGGCCGGGATTAGTCCCGGCCATTTTTTTACATATTTTTAGTTACCCTCTTCAGCATTGGTTTTGGCATACCATTCGCTAAACGTCACAAATCATATTTGCAAAATTAATTAAGGGCTTTCATCTTCGCTCATTTCATTAATCGTGGTTATGTTCCAATTAATGCTTTCGAATAATTATCTTTGCCATTGCGTATAACAAAATACAGAATGACAAACAATAATTCAAAACAACATATACTTATAAAGGGAGCCAGGGTCCATAATCTAAAAAATGTAGACGTAGCCATTCCACGTGGTAAATTATTGGTTATCACCGGTTTGTCGGGCTCCGGAAAGTCCTCGTTGGCATTCGATACACTGTATGCCGAAGGTCAGCGGCGGTATGTAGAGAGTTTGTCGTCGTATGCCCGACAGTTTTTGGGACGCATGGACAAGCCTGAAGTCGATTATATCAAAGGTATTCCACCGGCAGTGGCAATCGAACAAAAGGTAAACACCCGTAATCCACGCTCAACCGTAGGCACATCTACCGAAATATACGATTTTATCAAACTGTTGTATGCCCGTATTGGACGAACTATATCGCCTGTTTCGGGCAACGAGGTTAAAAAACATACCGAAAACGATGTAGTCGAATATTTGTCCTCTTTTCCACAAGGTACACGGTTTCTTATCCTTTCGCCCTTGCTTATTCCGCAGGGACGTACATTTGTCGAACAGCTTAAAGTGCTCAAACAACAGGGGTTCAGCCGTATAGATAAGGGTAATCAACTCCACGATATCGACGATTTACTATCTGACGATACCTTGTTGCACTGTTGCGAGCAATGTAATTTGCTTATCGACAGGTTGAGTGTGAGCAGCAACCCCGACGATATAAGCCGTTTGCGCGACTCGCTCGAATCGGCCTTTTTCGAAGGAAAACAACAATGTTCGGTGCGGGTATATACCGAAAATGGTGAAATAAACAGGCCGTTTTCGCGCAAATTCGAACTCGATGGCATCGTTTTCGAAGAACCAACCGAAAACATGTTCAGCTTCAATAATCCGGTGGGGGCTTGTCCCAAATGCGAGGGGTATGGTAAAGTGATTGGCATTGACCCCGATTTGGTGATCCCGAATCATGAACTGTCGGTTTACGAAGAGGCCGTACAATGCTGGCGCGGCGATAAAATGGGCGAATATCGCGATCAGCTCATAATGAATGCGGCTAAGTTCAACTTTCCGATTCATACACCATATTACAAACTCACCGACGAACAACGGCAACTGCTGTGGACAGGTAATCAATACTTCGAAGGTATCGAATCATTTTTTCAATTTGTAGAAACACAGCAATATAAAATACAATACCGTGTAATGCTGGCACGATACAGGGGCAAAACCACTTGTCCCGAATGCAAAGGCACACGGCTCAAAAAGGAAGCCTCTTACATCAAAGTGGGTGGCAAATCGGTATCGCAACTGGTTAATTTGCCCATCGACAATTTGGCTACATTCTTTAATACCATACAACTCACCGATCGCGACGAACACATTGCACGCCGACTGCTTACCGAAATTAACAATCGTCTCCGTTTTCTTATGGATGTTGGCCTTAGCTATCTCACGCTTAATCGTTTATCCAATACTTTGTCGGGCGGCGAGAGTCAGCGAATTAATTTAGCCACATCGCTCGGGAGCAGCCTTGTGGGCTCAATGTATATTTTGGATGAACCCTCTATCGGTCTTCATCCGCGCGATACCATGTTGCTAATAAAAGTACTTAAGGAGCTGCGCAACTTAGGCAATACAGTCATTGTGGTTGAACACGATGAAGAGATTATGCGCGCCGCCGATTATATTATCGATATGGGACCCATGGCCGGAATGCTGGGCGGCGAAGTGGTCTTTGCAGGCACTCCCGAAGAGATGACGCATGCCGATACGCTTACCACGCGTTTTTTGGCCGGAACCGAAACCATAAAATTACCATCGGCACGCCGGCGTTGGAACAACTTTATCGAAGTGGTTGGTGCTCGCGAAAACAACCTGAAAGGGATAGATGTAAAATTCCCGCTTGGGGTAATGACGGTCGTTACCGGCGTATCGGGTTCGGGCAAGTCGACACTCGTTAAAACCATTCTCTACCCGGCATTAAAAAGGCAACTTGGTTCGGTGGGCGATAAAGCTGGTGCGCATGGCAAAATTACCGGCGATATAAAGCTTTTGACCGATGTCGATTTTGTGGATCAAAACCCTATTGGAAAGTCGTCGCGAAGCAATCCTGTAACTTACATCAAGGCTTTCGACGAAATTCGCGACTTGTTTGCCAACCAACAAGCCTCAAAAATAAACGGGTTCAGACCCAGCCATTTTTCGTTTAATGTAGAGGGTGGCCGATGCGAAGCCTGCGAGGGTGATGGATACATTACAGTAGAAATGCAGTTTATGGCCGATTTGCATCTCTTGTGCGAAGCGTGTAATGGCAAACGGTTTCGTCCCGAAATTCTTGAGGTTCAGTATAAGGGCAAAAGTGTGGCCGATGTACTCGATCTTACTGTGGACGAAGCACTGCTTTTTTTTAATGAAACCAAAGGTACTGCCGAAAAAAAGATTGTAAAAAAGCTGATGCCACTGCAAGAAGTGGGTTTGGGATATGTAAAACTGGGGCAGTCCAGCAATACACTCTCCGGCGGTGAGAGTCAGCGCGTTAAGCTGGCTTTTTACCTGAGTAAGGAAAAAGCCGACCCCACACTGTTTATTTTTGATGAACCAACCACGGGACTCCATTTTCACGACGTTCGCAAACTTCTCGATGCTTTTGCTGCATTGATACGACGCGGGCATACTGTTTTGGTTATTGAACACAATCCCGAGGTAATGAAAGTGGCCGATTGGGTAATAGATCTGGGGCCCGAGGGTGGCGATGCCGGCGGTAATCTCGTGGTGTGTGGCACCCCCGAACAGGTGGCGGCATGCGAAACGTCGCATACCGCACGGTATTTGGCCCCTAAGTTATATCACTAATCATAATTCCCGGTTGAACATTGCCATTTATTTTGGAGTAATTAAGTCGCACAAAAACAGATGATTAATTTGTTGGTTTTAATTTTAAGGGATAAAAAAGGCTCAAAAAGTGGTTCAAGCGTTTGGATGTATGGCAAAAAGCACTATCTTTGCACCGCTTTTAACGAAAAGCACACGATTCAGTAGCTCAGCTGGTAGAGCACATCCCTTTTAAGGATGGGGTCCTGGGTTCGAATCCCAGCTGGATCACCAACATTATTTTGTCAATCATCTTATTTTTAAGATTCAGTAGCTCAGCTGGTAGAGCACATCCCTTTTAAGGATGGGGTCCTGGGTTCGAATCCCAGCTGGATCACCAAAGCCGTCGGAAACGTTGGCTTTTTTTGTTTGTACCTGTTTACTTCCTTTTTTCATTTTCGAGCACTGCTTCGGCATTTCTGCGGATGCCTTCGGCTTTGGGGCGCATTATGGCTGAACCGGCCATGTGGCGATTAAAATCTTCGTCCGAAACATCCTGCCACTGCCTTGCATCCAGATTCATGATCCAGGGCCTTGGGCGAAAGTCGGGTTCTTTTGTCGGTATTGCAAATCGGTTCCACGGGCATACCTCCTGACAAATATCACAACCAAAAAGGTGGTTACCCAACATTTTAGCCTCAGGTGGCTCAAGATCGCCCCGTTTTTCGATGGTTAGGTACGAAATGCATTTGCGCGCATCGAGCGTATAGGGTGCTGCGAGTGCTCCTGTGGGACATGCATCAATGCAGCGGGTACATCCGCCGCACGAGTGGGGCTGTAGTTTTTGCGCCGGCGGCAACGGAATATCGATAAAAATGGAACCCAATAAAAACCACGAACCGGCATTACGGTGAATCAACAAGCAATTTTTACCAATAAATCCAAGTCCTGCCTTTACGGCCAATTCGCGCTCAAAAACCGGTGCCGAATCTACAAAGCATCGGCCCGAAATGCCAAATCTTTGGTTCAACACAGAACCTATTTTTTTTAATTTGTTTCGGAGTACTTTGTGGTAGTCGCGCCCATAGGCATATCGGGCAATGCGTGGCAAATGTGGTGGTTGAACCGGTTGCTGGGCATAGTTGATGGTAAATACAAGAATAGATTGCGTGCCGGGGACTAATAATTTCGGATTTTGCCTGAGTGCCGTATTTTCGGCGATCCATTGCATGTCGGCATGGTATCCGTTCGAAATCCAAAGGGCCAATCGGTCGGCTTCGTTCACCATTTCGTCGGCCGGTGCAATACCCCAGTCCGCAAGGTTCAGTCTTTTGGCCAAATCGGTTATCGTCGAAATAATCTCTTGTTCAATTGCCATTTAAATGGTTCATAAATACTTTTTAGGCAGCCATTACAACGCTTTGGCAATGGCTTGTTCCAATTGCACCATGTTGTCGTACCGGCCAATTATTTCGCCTTTTTTGTTTAAAAGGTAAGTAAGCGGCACCTGTTTAACGTTAAAAAGACCAATGAGTTTACTCTCGTTGCTTTTTTCGTCGTTTACGCTTATCCACGAAAGGCCATCGGCATCCACCGCGTCTTCCCACAAAATATGGCTTTTTTCGAGCGAAACCTGATACACTTCAAGTCCTTTGTTTTTGTATTTTGTGTATATCGGCTTCATGTCGGCATTCCACAGGCGGCATGCCTTTGTACCCGAATGCCAAAAGTTAAGTACCACAACTTTCCCTTTCAAATCCGAAAGGGTGATGGTTCGACCTGAAACATCGGGCAGGGAAATGTCGGGGTCGGATGCCGGAATTTTGGCAATATAATTTTGCAGTGCCTGCGACTTGCGTTCTTTTAATGCATCGGTTACATAAAAATAGAGAGCTTCGGTGCGCGGATCGTTTTTTCTGTACGTATTAAAACTGGTGGCTGCAGCCGCAAAAAAGCGGTAGTCATCGTTGTTAAATGGCGAAAAGAATAATGATTCGTTGTTGAGTCGCTGGTATAACAGGTAATAGCCACTCATAGACCAGGGTTTGCGAAGAATGGTTAAGCCGATGGAATCCTTGAACCCTTTGAGGTTGCTTACATACTCGTCGATAAGAGCTTGCTTTACGGTGGCATCGGAAATATGTTCTATGGTTTTTTTTGCATAGGCATAAGCATCACGGTGTTTTCGGCATGCTACATCGATGTCTCTGATTTTTTCTGTTTCGGCCGAACCCTGAAAAACGAGATTTTCGGGCATGTTTTTTAGGCTACCCTTAACAATTATTGTGTTTGTACTATCGTCGGTAACTACAAATACCCCCACATCCTTAATTCGTAATGAATAAAACTGCGGAAAGCTCTCTTTTGGTAATTTTATTGTAAATTTTCCCTTGCCGGATACGGTTACCGAGTCAACCGTTTTCAACCCATCCGGCGAAATTTTTTCTACAATAATCTGTTTCCCCGCAGCCTCCTTAATTTCGCCTTTAATGCTGATTTCGGGCTTGTTGTTACACGATGAAACAAGTAAAATTAGCAGGGCTGCTGCAATGGTTTTAAATACTGTTTTCATGATATTTTAATCTTCTGAAAACAAATATACAGTTTTACTTTTACATTACAAATCATTATCAGGAATGGATATAAATTGCACTAATTGACACAAAATTGATGTTTTTACTTTCATATTATTCACCATTTTTTATCTTTGCCCACAAAATTTAAGGAGAGTCAATTTTTAATTATTTAACGTATATATTTTCAATTATGAGTAATTTATTTTGGTTAGTACCGGGAGCCGCCATTTTGGCGTTGGGCTTTGCGTGGTACTTCTTTAAAGCAATGATGCGTGAGGACGAGGGCACCGATTTGATGAAAAAAATTGCATTGCATGTGCGTACAGGTGCAATGGCTTATCTTCGTCAACAATACAAGGTAGTTGGTATTGTGTTTGTGGTGCTGGCAATTATTTTTTCGGTAATGGCCTATTTTAGTTTACAGAATGTTTGGGTTCCGTTTGCGTTTTTAACCGGTGGTTTCTTTTCTGGCCTTGCAGGTTTTTTTGGAATGAAAACTGCTACATATGCTTCGGCACGTACTGCACATGCTGCATCAAAATCGTTGAATAAAGGTTTGCAGGTTGCATTCCGTTCGGGAGCTGTAATGGGCTTAACCGTGGTTGGTTTGGCTTTGCTCGATATTTCGGTATGGTATCTCATACTCGATAAATTTGCCAATGTAGGCGAGAGCAACAAATTAATTTACATAACAACCACCATGCTTACTTTTGGTATGGGTGCATCAACACAAGCGTTATTTGCACGTGTTGGCGGTGGTATTTATACAAAAGCTGCCGATGTGGGTGCCGACCTGGTGGGTAAGGTAGAGGCTGGTATTCCTGAAGATGATCCGCGCAACCCTGCCACAATTGCCGATAATGTGGGCGACAATGTGGGCGATGTGGCCGGTATGGGTGCCGACCTTTACGAATCGTATGCCGGTTCTATACTTGCCACAGCTGCACTTGGAGCATCGGCATTTATGCTAAACGCCGAAATGCAGTTTAAAGCCGTTTTGGCTCCTATGATTATTGCCGCTGTGGGTGTGGCTCTCTCTATTATCGGTATCTTTTTGGTAAAAACCAAGGAAGGTGCAAAGATGAAACAGTTGCTTTCTGCGCTTGGTTTGGGTGTTAATGTAAGCTCGGCACTGATTGCAGTATTTACTTTTGTAATCCTTTACACCTTGGGTCTCGAAAACTGGATGGGTATTTCGTTCTCGGTGGTAATAGGTCTTATTGCCGGTATTATTATCGGACAAGCCACTGAATATTATACTTCACAAAGTTATCGCCCCACACAAAAAGTGGCAGAAGCTTCGGCAACCGGTCCGGCTACTGTTATTATTTCCGGTTTAGGTTTAGGTATGATTTCTACGGCTATTCCGGTGGTAACCATCGCATTTGCAATTATTTTAGCGTTTATGTCATCGCAGTTCGATCTGGTTACCATGACTTTTACCCCAAATCTTACACTGGGATTGTATGGTATTGGTATTGCTGCGGTGGGTATGCTTTCGACTTTGGGTATTACGCTGGCTACCGATGCCTATGGCCCAATTGCCGATAATGCCGGTGGTAATGCCGAAATGAGTGGACTTGACCCAGAAGTTCGCAAACGTACCGATGCGCTCGATGCATTGGGTAACACCACTGCCGCAACAGGTAAAGGTTTCGCCATTGGATCTGCAGCACTTACCGCACTTGCACTTTTGGCTTCGTATATCGAAGAAATTAAAATCGCTCTCGAACGTATTGCTCACCATTCGGCCGATGGTTTGGCTAAAGTTGGTCAGGAAATGATGAATATAGAGCAGATAAAAGCCTCATCTTTTACCGATTTTATGGAATATTACAATGTAACGCTTATGAATCCTATTGTTTTGGTGGGTATTTTTATCGGCTCAATGATGGCATTTGTTTTCTGTGGTCTTACAATGAACGCTGTAGGTCGTGCGGCACAAAGCATGGTTGAAGAGGTACGTCGTCAGTTCCGCGAAATTGTTGGTATTATGGAAGGTACCGGCGAGCCCGATTATGCACGCTGTGTGGCTATTTCTACTAAAGGAGCTCAGCGCGAAATGTTATTCCCTTCTATTCTTGCTATTGTAACCCCGATTGCTACCGGTATTTTGTTAGGTGTTGGCGGTGTATTGGGCTTGCTGATTGGTGGCCTCAGTACCGGTTTTGTATTGGCTGTATTTATGGCCAACGCCGGTGGTGCATGGGATAATGCAAAAAAATACATCGAGGAAGGACATCTTGGAGGTAAAGGTTCAGACAATCACAAGGCGACTGTAACCGGCGATACGGTTGGCGATCCGTTCAAAGATACTTCGGGTCCGTCACTCAATATTCTTATTAAGTTAATGAGTATGGTATCTATTGTTATGGCTGGCTTAACCGTTGCATGGAGCTTGTTTTAATAACATAAAGTCATAAAAAATCTATAGAACCGTTCCGGATTTTCCGGGGCGGTTTTTTTTTGCTTAAAAGTTTATCATTTATAGTGTTATCGTAAAAAATGGCTATTTTTGTACGATCACCTTTAGGGTTGAACCACAAAAAAATGTACTGATGTTTGTGCCGCTCTAACTGTTAATTTTATTCGGTTCAACCAAAAAATACACGATATTATGAAAAGGAAGTTTTATACATGTTTAATATTATTGGTTGCAGGAAGTATTGCACATGCTCAGCAAGCCAAAAGTAATACCTACACAGAAGTACCGATGATTATTACCCAAACGGGCAATATTGCGGTTCAGGCCAAAATAAATGGTACACGAACCGAATATTTACTCGTTGAAACAGCAGGCAGAAGCTTTTTGCGAACCGATTATCCCGAAAGGTTGGATGCCATGAATATTAATAAGGAGACCAAATATCCAAAAATTAATATTCAAATCGGCAACTATTCAATTGCAGGTGCAAAGTTTTCTTTAAACAAATCGTTGGATGAAAAGGCAGGAGAAATGCTGCCTGAAACGATAATGGGCACCTTAGGGCCTAATGGGTTTAGTAAGGGGATATGGCAATTTGATTTCAAAGCAAAAAAAATTCGCATCACCAAAAATCTGAGCGATTTGGATATTCCGGCAAATACCCCTAAAACCCGATTTCGAACCAGTTTTGCAAATCGGGCGTGCAACGTAATTATCCATGATAAAAATTTTGGAGAGCAGGAGCTTATTCTCGATACCCATTCCTCACTTGGATTTCACATCAATCGTTCATTTATTCCCACACGAATTTGGGGCGGTTATGCCGATGGCATGGATAAAGCCGTTATTACATACGACGGATACCATGCCACAGAGGTTTATTCGCGCGATTTTACCGATTTAACCGTAGAAAATGACATGCTGATTAAAGCAGGAAAATTTTATTTTTCGAAGGTATTATCTAACTCAATCGGACTTGGGTTTTTAAAAGATTTTGTAGTTACGGTAGATTATATTCACAATGTATTATACCTCGAACCGATAGATTCAGAGATTGCGAAGAAAATAGAATAACGACAGGGAATATTTTAGGTTGTTTTGCACCATTAGTGCCTGAAAACTAATAGAATAAAAAGGAGAAAACCTTTTGCTAAATTCAAAAATTATCGTACTTTTGCAGTCCGATTATTATCCACAGGAATGCAAATGCCTCATTTTGAGGCAGGTATGTTCGTGTTGAGGTAGAGGTGAGTATCTCGGACGAATTATTTTTAACAATTAAAAAAAAGAAACTAGTGGACACTTTGAGTTTTAGAACCGTATCTGCAAACAAAACTACGGTAAACAAAGAATGGGTTGTTATAGATGCAACCGATGCAGTATTGGGCCGTTTGGCTTCAGTAGTTGCCAAAACACTTAGAGGGAAGTATAAAGCAAATTACACTCCCCATGTAGATTGTGGCGACAACGTAATTGTAATTAACGCAAGTAAAATTCGTTTGACCGGTAACAAATGGACAGGCCGCGAACATCTTCGTCACACAGGTTATCCCGGTGGACAAAGAATGGAAACGCCTGCAACTATTTTTGCAAAAAGTCCCGGTCGACTAATTGAAAAGGCAGTAAAAGGTATGTTACCAAAAAATAGTTTGGGTCATGCGCTTTTGCGTAATTTGCGAGTGTATGCTGGTGCTGAGCACGGACAAGAGGCTCAACAACCAAAAGTTATTGATTTAAATTCAATTAAGTAACTACCATGGAAATCATTAATGCAGTAGGTAGAAGAAAAGCTGCCGTAGCCCGTATTTACCTGAAACCAGGAACGGGAGTTATTACAATTAACGACAGAGCGTTGGAGAATTATTTTCCAACAACCACACTTCAATACATTGTAAAACAACCTTTAAACACCATTGGTGTATTGGGCAATTTCGATGTAAAAGTAAACTTATTTGGTGGTGGTGTTAAAGGTCAGGCCGAAGCACTTCGTTTGGCAATTGCCAGAGCGCTTGTAAAACTCGACGCTGATAACAAACCGGCATTGAAAGCACAAGGATTTATGACCCGCGACTCGCGCGAAGTTGAGCGTAAGAAGCCTGGTCAACCAAAAGCACGTAAGCAGTTCCAATTCTCTAAACGTTAATGCTACGCTATTTTGGTTTTGTTTAGTATCTAAACTGTAATGACTCTCTGGTAGAGACTACTTTACGGTTGATATTACAGAATGTAAACGTTAAAAAAAAAAATTAAGATGTCACGTACAAATTTCGATCAATTACTCGATGCCGGAGTACATTTCGGCCACTTAAAACGCAAATGGAATCCTGCAATGGCCCCATATATCTTTATGGAACGCAATGGGATTCATATTATCGACCTTCATAAAACAGTTGCTAAAATCGATGATGCAGCCGCAGCATTGAAACAAATAGCAAAATCGGGTCGCAAAATTTTGTTTGTTGCCACAAAAAAACAAGCTAAGGAAATTATCGCCGAGAAAGTGTCGGGCGTTAGTATGCCTTATATAACCGAACGTTGGGCAGGTGGTACGCTCACCAATTTTCCTACCATCCGCAAGGCAGTAAAAAAGATGTCGTCAATCGATAAAATGATTACCGATGGCACATTCGATTCTCTGTCGAAAAGAGAACGTCTTCAGGTTAGCCGTCAACGTGCAAAACTTGACAAAGTACTCGGTTCTATTGCAGATATGACCCGTTTACCCGCTGCACTTTTTGTTGTAGACGTTTTAAAAGAACATATTGCAGTTCGTGAAGCTGTTCGTCTCGGTATCCCTGTATTTGGCATGGTTGATACCAATTCAAGTCCCGAAGATGTGGATTTTGTAATTCCCGCAAACGATGATGCATCCAAATCAATCGAACTTATTGTTGGTGTAATGTGCGACGCGATAGCCGAAGGCTTAAACGAACGCAAAGCAGAACGCGATGTTGAAACGACAGAGCGTAAAGAAAAGAAAGCTGCACCACGTAAAAAAGCCTCGGCTCGTAAGGAAGACGTAGTCGAAGAGGTTGAAGACGATGAAATAGAGGATGAGGATGAGGATATCGAAGACGACGATATTATTGAAGACGACGAAGAAGTTGTTGAAGAATAAGCATAATTAACTGAATAAAAATATAAACATCATGGCAATAACCGCATCAGATGTAAACAAACTGCGCCAAATGACCGGTGCAGGTATGATGGATTGTAAAAAAGCACTTACAGAAGCCAATGGCGACTTTGATGCTGCTGTAGATATTATCCGTAAAAAAGGCCAGTTGGTAGCCAGTAAACGTGCCGATCGCGAAGCTAAGGATGGTTGCGTGCTTGCTGCTGCCGAAGGTAACTTTGTGGCGATGGTTTCACTGCGTTGTGAAACTGACTTTGTTGCAAAAAACGAAAAATTTGTGGCCTTAACCCGTAGTATTCTTGATATCGCTTTAGCTAACAAACCAGCCGATCTCGAAGCCTTAAAAGCACTTCCACTCGGCGATAGGACCATTGGCGAAGCTGTGGTTGAGCAAATTGGTACTACAGGCGAAAAAATAGAACTCGATTTTTATGCTGGTATCGAAGGCGAAACAGTGGTTGCTTACATTCACCCGGGAAATAAACTCGCTACTTCCGTAGCTTTTAATGTTGCCGGAATTGATTTACAGGTAGCCAAAGATGTTGCAATGCAGGTTGCAGCAATGGCTCCGGTATCGGTAGACCGTGGTTCGGTTCCACAGTCGGTTATCGACAAAGAACTCGAAATCGGTCGCGATAAAGCCCGCGAAGAGGGTAAACCGGAAAATATGCTTGATAAAATTGCTCAGGGTCGCTTGAACAAATTCTATCAGGAGAGTACTTTGCTTGAACAAGCCTTTATTAAGGACTCTAAAATTTCGGTGGCCGATTACCTTAAAAGCGTTGATAAATCGCTAACTGTAACAGCTTTCCGTCGTTATACATTGAACGACTAATTGGGCTTATAATTTAACGCTATACAAAATGGCGCTTCGGAGATAACGAAGCGCCATTTTTTTTGTTTAATGCTATCCCGGAATTAAACGCTATCGCGGTTTTTTGTGGCATTATTAACCCTACTCCGAAATTTAAAGTTTATGATTATTGAAAAATCCTGATTTCTACTGCTGTTGAATTTTAGAATTTTGCGACAATGGTCATGTGTAATGTTACAATAGAGTGATTTTGCAGCGCACTTTTTTATTTAAAAAATCATTCTACGATGTCGGTTTTACTTTATCCCAAGGAGTTTCCGGGCGCATTACATCTTTCATACTGCGTGGTACTTCTAAACGACCTCCGGTTGATGGTGCCCATTTTTTTGGGATATATTTTTTAAGCTCATCCTTAACGTTTTGCATCGCCGGATCGGCTGCAATGTTGGTAAATTCGAAAGGGTCTTTGGTGTGGTCGTAAAGTTCCTCTACACCATCAGGATAGCGAATGTAACGATATTGTTCAGTTCTTATTGAAGCGTATTCAACCCCATACATCGAAAATCCGGGATATTGCCATTTTGCATTCGGGTTTTTAATTAATCTGGCAAAACTGTGTCCGTCAAATTGTTGTTGTGGCTTTTTCAAACCGCAATATTCAATTAGCGTTGGATAAATATCAACCAAACTAACCGTAGCTTTCGATTCGGCCTGTTTGGTTTTGGGTGTTCGAACAATAAATGGCACATTGTCGGCTGCTTCCCAAAGGGTAGCTTTTTCCCACCGGAGTTTTGCCCCTGCGTGGTAACCATTATCCGAATATAAAATTACGATGGTATTTTTGGCATATTTACTTTTGTCGAGCGCCTCAATGACCCGCCCAAGGTTCCAATCGGCAAAACTATAGTTGGCACAATACGCATAAAGGAATTTTTTATACAGTTGTTCGAAAGCAATAGGTTTGTTTCGATAGTTTTTCAGCGAATCGACCAACATCCGCCCCAAGAAACCCACATCGTCTAAGTCGTTTGGTTTATAGCTATTTGGGAAATCAAAATCGGCTTCGTTATATTGATCGAAAAATCGTTTGGGAGCGGTATATGGTGTGTGTGGTCGCCAAAGTCCAAAATAGAGATAGAATGGTTTGTCGTGCTCTTTGTTTAAAAACTCAATAGCCGAATTGGCATTTTTTACATCGGGGAAGTCGGTATCGGGACCGGTCCATGGTTTAATCGACGAAAACTGCGAACCTCCTAACCAGTACGCTTCTTCGGGAAAAGGGCCAAATCCGCCTTGATAATAGGGGAAATTATCCCACATTTGTTTTTCGCGATTTTCGTCCATCGGGTTATGAAAAACTTTTCCTACGCCAAATGTGGTGTACCCGTTATCTTTAAAACATTCGGGTATACACCTGATCTGTTTTAAAATATCGGCTCTGTTCCAACCATCGCTGCCATTAAGGTAGGCTCCTGTTGTAGATGCTAATAATCCACTGAAAAACGAGGATCGCGAAGGGTTGCAAACGGGTGAATTGGCGACCGCATTGGAAAATATAATACCTTGACTTTTAAGTTTATCGATGTATGGTGTTTTGCAAAGAGGATACTCTTTTTTTGTGCCGAAGCCATTCATGTCGTCCACACATATCATCAAAACATTTGGCTTGTGAGCCTCTTTTGCCGATAAGGTCAATACAGGAAGCAGTCCTGCCAGTATAAACTCTGTTTTTGTCATTATTTTGTTTGTTGATTGTTTCAGTTATAACTATTTTTTGTCCGCACACCTTTTGGAAGCACTTTGCAGCGTTTAGCCCATTCGGCCCAATGTGTCGAAAGGTCGGCCACAATATCGGGGTAAAGTGATGCAATGTTGTGCAATTCGGTGCGATCGGTTTTTAAATTGTACAACTCCCAAACGTCCGAACCGACACGCGAAATGGCCTTCCAGTTTTCGTGTTGAACCGCACAGTTGTTGCTGTGTTCCCAAAATTGATAGTCCCATGGGGTACGTTCGCCGGTTTCGAAAGCCTGCAATAAGCTTTGTCCTTCGTAGGGTTGAACCGCAATACCGTCTTTTGTGGTGGGATACTTTGCACCGGTAACGTCGAGAATAGTTGGCATAATGTCGATAATATGGCCCGGTGTATGGGTTATTTTTCCTTTTTGTGCTTTAATGTGTGCCGGCCACTGGGCAATAAATGGCGTGGAGATACCACCCTCTTCGGCATTGACTTTAAACATACGCCATGGTGTATTCGAAAGGTTCGCCCAGCCAATGCCATACGATACGGCTCCTGCTATGTCGGGATTATTTATGTCTTCTTGGGCTCCACCGCCAAACTCTTTGTAAGGCTCGGGGCAGGCACCGTTGTCGCTCATAAACATAATGAGGGTATTGTCGAGTTTATTTTGAGCCTTTAGCGAAGCCACTAATTTACCAACGTTGTAGTCAATGCAGTATATCTGCGCGGCATACACCGCCATGCGGTAGTCGCTCAGTATTTTTTGTTCGGCCGAAACAGAGTCCCATGGTCTTACTCTATTGTCGCGCGGCGACAAGCCCCACTCTTTTTTCAACAGTCCCGATTTTACCTGACGGGCAAATCGGGCCTTTCGCAATTCATCCCAACCTTTTGTGTATTTGCCTGCAAACTTGGCAATGTCGGCTTCTTTGGCTTGTAAGGGCCAGTGTGGCGCATTAAATGCCAGATAGAGGAAGAAGGGGTTATGATCTTTTTGCCGCTTTATGTACTGTATCGCGGAATCGGCAAACGCATCGGTGCTGTAAAACCCCCGGGGTGCACGAACCGTATCGGTTTGGTCAATAAGGCAACGCGTGCCTTTGGGGTCGAAATAGCTGAACGCTCCCTGATAACTGCCAAAATATTTTTCGAAACCGCGCTCCAAAGGTCGTTTGTACAATGTGTCGGAACCCAGATGCCACTTACCGGTCATATAAGTGTGGTAGCCTGCATCTTTAAGCACTTCGGCTATGGTTACACATTTTTTGTTAAGATAACCTTTGTAACCTTCAACACCAAAGTCGAAATCGTTACCCGCTTCAGTAGTCATAAGGCCGATGCCGGTTTGGTGCTGATATAACCCTGTTAGCAAAGAGGCACGTGTGGGACAACATCGGGCGGTATTATAAAACCGGCTGAAGCGAATGCCGTTTTTGGCAAGGTTGTCAATATGGGGTGTGGGTATTTCGCTGCCATAGCAACCTACATCGCTGTAACCCATATCATCGGCCAGTATAATAATTATGTTCGGTCGCTGTGGCTTTGGTTCAGCCGAAATGCCCGATGAAGCAAATGTGGCTTGTAGCAAAAGAGTCCCTGTATACAGTAGTGGTTTCATATTTTATTGTGGATTGTATGTAAGTATCATGCCGTTTTTGGGTGGCAATACAATGGTTTTTATTATTGAATTATTTTGGTCCGGATGATATAATGTTTGTTTGATATTGAGTTGATTAAGGGAGATGCTTTCGGTTGTGCTATCCGAAGGATTTACGAATACAACGCCATTTTCGAATCGCCGCATAAATATTTTACTGCCGGGTAATTTGTACCCCAATACATTGCCCGATAGCCGTGTTTCGGTTGGCCTGCCTATTTCCCATTGCAAAAAGGGTTCAACCAAAAGAGTGCAATTGGTATTGGATGAACCTACGATTGGCGTAAAACCAATAGCGGTAAAAATACGGTCGTCGGGTTCGACCTTTACAGCCATTAAATACGATGTGTAGGCAAATAACTGCACACGATGGCGAAATGTTGTTGGTTCGAGAGCCAATTTGGCATTATCGATGCCGCCATCGAGCGATAGTGGCCGGGCCGAGAGTTTTTGTTCGCCCATAAACATAATGGATTGTATGTTTTTCAGCCATTCGTTGTATTTTACTTCGTAATATTCTTTGCCCGAATTGCCACCTGTACCGTAGCTTCCAAATGCATTTTCCTGGGCAAATCCATCAAGGGGGCGGGGTTTTTCGGGCGTTTGCAATAACAGTCCGATGCGCTGGTCGGTGAGCGAGGTGGGAAACATCATATTGTTGCCCCAAATTACAGGATAGTGTCCAAATTTTGCCTTGAACGAATCCTGCATCATTTTTACCCCAATACCGGCATATTTGGTTCGTTCGTCGGGCAGGTAGGGCCGGTTTTGTTGTACATTCCATACTCTGTCTGTTGGTACAGCCTGTCCGTTCATCGCTGTAACGCTCAGATTTCCCACGATAATGTCAATCCAAATGCCTCCTCCTGTACGTTTGTATTCGTCGATAATACTATTGAGTATGATCTGCCATCGCCAAAGGCCTGCTTCGGCGTGTCGGTAACCTAACCGGCCACTATTCAGGCCATTGCTGTAAACAGGACATATAATGGCCGAACCCGTTTTGTGTTTTTCCGGTTTGGTCTGTCTGAACCCCCGGGTTACCGTTAGTGTATTGCCTGAGGCACTGTTGAGGCGCATCATTTCGTTGTCGATTTTGATGCAAACCACCGTTTTCCAGGTATTGCCTTGCCGATAGCTGGCCAGAGCACTGTCGGCAGCAGTTGAGGCCGAAATGATTCCCAATTTATCGTCGATTATAAACGTTGTGTCCGTATTGTCGAGGGTTGTTGCCAAATTAGCCATGCGATAGTACATAATGTCATCAGAATGATTAAGTTCTATGTCGCGTATTGCCGAACCGTGCCGATCGCTTACCGACCAGTTTCCGATGTAACGTATAAACTGAAAGGTTGGATTTTCCTGTTTTACAATGTTTGCTTTTAGGCTGTCTATATCGCCATAACTGCCATAAAGGGCATCGAAATTTTGCCCGAGATTGCGCAGTTCATTGTTATTCCACCGGGGTATGGTTGCAAAAATTCCAGCGTACACGGGGTAGGGGGTTTTGTTATCGTTGAACCTTGCAACATGCATATCGGCCAATGGTTGGCTATATCCTTCGATATAAAAAGATGCTGCAGCTGCTGCAACAATAATTCCGAAAGTACGAAAGAAGTGATTTTTCATCGTGTTTTGTATTGCCTGTTGTAAGTAAATCTTACAAATTTGTAAATCCAAAGTAAATAAATTAATCAGGACATAAATAGTATCATTGTCCGCAATAATTGTTGTGTTGTTTTTTTATGGTTGAACCACAATGGGTAGTATAATAAATAAATCATGTCTCCGGTACGTACGGTACAAATCAAATCGCAACAAAATAATTTAGTTAATGCCGTATTGTGTCAAAAACCTTTTAAATTTGCATGCAATATAGCGATTGTATGATTCAACTGGTTCAAAAATATATCACATTTGTTGTCATTTTATTACTGCTTGTAGGTTGTAATCTTACACGACAGGTAAAAGATGGCGAATATCTACTCGATAAAATTGAAATAGAAACAAATACCTCCGAAATCCCGAAGTCCGAAGCCAATACCTATGTGAAACAGAAACCCAACGACAAAATTCTTGGACTTTTTCGTTTTCACCTATGGCTGTACAGCTTGTCGGGAAAAAATGAGCATAAGGGTTTTAGAGGTAAAGTGAGTAACTGGCTTCGAAAAATTGGCGAACCACCCGTAATTTACGATGCATATCAAATAGAATTGTCGCGTAACGAAGTCCGCACATTTATGATCAACAAAGGTTTTGTAAATGCTTCAGTATCTGATTCTACTATCTTTAATGAAAAACGAAAGCGTGCAGAAGTGGTTATTAATATTCACCCCGACAAACCCTACCTTATCGAAAACTCGTACTACGATATTAAAGATCCATTTGTCGAAAGCCTTATTATGGCCGATACGGCAAATAGTTTGGTGAAATCTGGTAAACGGTTCGACATGACCCAGTTAGATAAAGAGCGCGATCGCATTGTTAAACTGCTGAAGCAAAACGGTTATTACGAATTTTCGAAAGACTATATTTATTATGTTGCGGATAGCAGTCAAAATCAGCGACGGGTTACCGATACTATTAAAGTCAGTGATTATACGGTGGTAATGCCCGATGGTTCTATTAATACCAGCCTGCATAAACAGTATTATATTCGAAACGTATTTGTATTGCCTAATTACGACCCGCAAACAGCGATTCAAAATCCGGACGAATACTTTGGACACCTCGATACTGTAGAATATCAACGGGTTAAATATTTGTACTACGGCGAACCAAATTTTACACCCCAATCGTTAAATCGTAATAATTACATCTTTCCGGATAATCTTTACGACTATCGCGATGCCGAGCGTACGCATATTCAGCTTTCATCCATTGCTGCGATTCAGTACGTTAATATTCGGTTTCTGATTAACGAAATGGGGGCCGATTCGCTGCCTACACTCGATTGCTATATTCAAATTACACCCAATAAATACAAATCGATGAGTATCGATCTCGAAGGTACATCGCAGAATGGTGGAAATCTGGGAGCCGGAATTAACCTTACCTATCAGCATCGCAACGTATTTAAAGGTGCAGAAACATGGAACAGTCAAATCCGCTGGGCGCGTGAATCGCAGGTGGCTTTATCCGATCGTAAATTCTATAACAGCAACGAAGTGGGTGTGCAAACCTCGCTCCTTGTTCCAAAGTTTATGTTTCCCGTGTTCACCCAAAACAGATTTTTCCGCAACATAAAGGCTACTACTAATTTCGAACTGGCCTATAATTTTCAAAAACGACCCGACTATACGCGTATCATTTCAAACGTTGGCGTACGATACAACTGGCGAAAGGGTAAGTACAAAACGTTTGGTTTCGATGTACTCGATTTTAACTATGTAAAAATCGATAATATTACCGATATCTTTAAAAATTATATCGATACAACATTCCTTAAATACAGTTACGAAGACCACGTTATACATAACGTAAAATTTGTTTACTCATATAATAATCAGGAATCAGGCAACCAATCATCTTCCAATTTTGTGCGACTTTCGGCCGAAACGGGTGGAAATGTACTTTCGGCCATGAGTTCGTTGCTTGGTCTTCCAAAAGAAAATGATTCGTACAAATTTTTGGGCGTAAAATTCTCGCAGTATGCCAAATTCGATTTTACCACCATTTACAAACAGCAGCTTACCTTGCGCAATACATTGGTCTACAGGTTTTTTGCCGGCATTGGAATCCCATACGGTAATCAAAGTGTGTTGCCGTTCGAAAAACGTTATTTCAGTGGAGGTACAAGTGGCGTAAGGGCATGGCAGGTACGAACCTTAGGCCCTGGTGTATTTTATAATAACAAGATGAATTACATGAATCAATCGGGTGATATTAAAATTGAAGGAAATATTGAGTATCGTTTCAAATTGTTTTGGGTTATGGAAGGGGCTTTGTTTGCCGATGCGGGTAATGTGTGGGTGCTTAATAAAAACGAAGACCAGCCGGGTGGCGAATTTCTGTATAACAAGTTCTATAAACAAATTGCCTTAGGGTATGGACCGGGTTTACGGTTTGACTTTAACTTTTTTGTGGCCCGACTCGATTTGGGTATTAAAGCCTACAATCCGGTTTTGAGCGATGGTCACCGTTGGATCGGTTCACCCGACATTAAGAGCGATATGGTTTTGAACCTTGGAATCGGATACCCCTTTTGATTTACGTTCGGATATAACACAAAAAAGGCTGCCGGTTGGCAGCCTTTTTATGTTATTAGTTTATGTTGTTATGCTTTTTGAGCAGATCCTAACACATTGATGTTTTTGTGCATGTAAAGTTGTTTTAATGCATCGCGTGCTGGTCCAAGATATTTTCTGGGATCAAATTCTCCCGGATTTTCAACAAATACCTTACGAATTGCAGCCGTCATTGCCAATCGACCATCAGAGTCAATGTTAATTTTGCAAACAGCCGATTTTGCTGCTCTGCGCAACCACTCTTCCGGTATGCCAATAGCATCCTTCATTTTCCCGCCATATTTGTTAATGGTTGCCACCTCTTCTTGTGGCACCGATGAAGAACCATGCAGTACAATCGGGAAGCCAGGAATACGTTTTTCAATTTCTTCGAGAATGTCGAATCGTATTGTTGGCGGCACCAAAACACCATCGGCATTACGTGTACATTGTTCCGGCTTAAATTTAGTAGCACCATGAGATGTACCAATAGAAATAGCCAAAGAATCTACGCCTGTACGTTTTACAAAATCTTCAACCTCTTCGGGGCGTGTATAAGTGTGGTGCTCGGCAACTACATCGTCTTCAACACCAGCCAACACACCAAGCTCACCTTCTACGGCTACGCCATGGGCATGCGCATACTCCACAACTTTTTTTGTCAACGCCACGTTTTCTTCGTAAGAGTGGTGCGAACCATCAATCATTACCGACGAAAAACCATTGTCAATACAATCTTTGCAGAGCTCAAATGTATCACCATGATCCAAGTGTAGCACAATTGGAATTTCGCAACCCAATTCTTTTACATACTCCACTGCACCACGAGCCATATTGCGCAATAATGTGCTGTTGGCATATTTGCGTGCACCCGATGAAACCTGAAGAATTACAGGCGATTTTGTTTCAACACATGCCTGTAAAATTGCTTGCATTTGCTCTAAGTTATTGAAGTTGTAAGCCGGAATTGCATATCCGCCTTCAACCGCTTTTTTGAATAGGTCCGTAGTACTTACAAGACCTAATTCTTTGTAACTAACTGCCATATTTGTCTTATTTTTAGAATTGATATTATTATCCCTGTTATGATCGAACCGGTTTTAGAAATCGGTTTTCTGATAAATATCATTATTGCGGCGCAAAAATAGTAATTCATCAAATAGTTTGCAAACCATTGTGAATCAAACCAATTTACTGTATAAAATCAATTTAAATAAGCTGGCTCTATGGCGTTTTTCTTAATGATTATTACCGACTTAACATAAGTCTTAACAATCATTAAAAATATCGGGCGTGCCAAACAATAAGTTGTACCTTTGTGTTTTGCTTCAAAAATTCATCACTTTTATAAAATACATACTTACATCATGGGTAATTTAAAAGAAAAAATTAAGCCGGGTATTGTTACCGGTAGCGATTTACAACTGTTATTCTCAATAGCCAAATCCGAAGGGTTTGCTATTCCTGCTGTTAATGTAGTTGGAACCAACTCTGTAAATGCCGTAATGGAAGCGGGTAAAAAAGTAAATTCACCGGTAATCATTCAGTTTTCTAATGGCGGTGCGGCGGCTTATGCCGGCAAAGGCGCAGATAGTAGCAAAGCGGCTGTTCTTGGCGCAATTTCAGGTGCAAAACATGCGCACCTTTTGGCCGAATCCTATGGCATTCCGGTAATTTTGCATACCGACCATGCTGCTAAAAAACTGCTGCCTTGGATCGATGGGTTATTAGATGCAGGCGAAAAACATTTTGCCGAAACAGGAAAACCACTTTTCAGCTCACACATGCTCGATTTATCAGAAGAACCTCTTGCCGAAAATATAGAAATCTGCAAAGCTTATCTTGCCCGTATGAGCAAAATCGGTATGACGCTCGAAATAGAGCTTGGTATTACCGGTGGAGAAGAAGATGGTGTGGATAATTCTAATGTCGATAATGCATTGCTCTATACTCAACCCGAAGATGTTTGGTTTGCATACAGCGAGTTAAGCAAAGTGTCGCCTAACTTTACTATTGCAGCCTCTTTTGGTAATGTACATGGTGTTTACAAACCGGGTAATGTAGTGCTTCGTCCCGAAATTCTTCACAATTCGCAAGTGTTCATACAGGCTAAACTTGGCACCGACGATAAGAAACCGGTTAATTTTGTATTTCATGGCGGAAGCGGTTCAACCCTCGAAGAAATTCGTTCTGCAATTTCATATGGCGTTGTAAAAATGAATATCGATACCGATACCCAATGGGCATTTTGGAATGGCATTCGCGAGTTTGAGGCAAAATATCACGATTATCTTCAAAGTCAGATTGGCAATCCGGAGGGCGAAGAAAAACCAAACAAAAAATATTACGATCCACGTAAATGGCTGCGCGAAGGCGAGGTGAGTGTAATTTCGCGACTCGAAGTAGCATTTAACGACCTCAATTGTATCAACAGATACTAATTCAGGTAAACGCTTAACAAAAAAAAGGAACACTACCAAAGTGTTCCTTTTTTGTTCATTATTTTGGCTGAACCAATTACTCTACACCAAAACGATAAATGCAGGTGTGGTGATATGTTTCACCTGGCCTGAGTACCGTCGACGGAAAGTTTGGTTGATTTGGCGAATCAGGAAAGTGTTGTGTTTCGAGGCAAAAACCATTGCGAAAATTATAAGGCCTACCACTTTTACCGGTAAGATCACCCTTTAAAAAATTTCCACAATAAAATTGTATCCCGGGCTGGTCGGTTTCTACTTCAAGTGTACGGCCGGTTGTCGGTTCAACTACACGTGCTGCAAGGACCATCTCACCCGGCTTACTCTGGTTCAATACATAATTATGATCGTACCCAAGTCCAAATTTTAATTGTTCGCATATGCTGTCAATGCGAGAGCCAATAGCCATTGGTGTCCGAAAATCCATTGGTGTTCCTGCAACGGGCATCAATATACCGGTTGGTATTAATGTGGAATCAACAGGTGTAATATGGTCGGCATTGATCATCATTATATGATCGAGAATCGTCCCGCTGCCTTCTCCGGCCAAATTAAAGTACGAATGCTGTGTTAGGTTAATTACAGTTGGTTTGTCTGTTGTGGCTTCGTAGGTAATTTTCAATTCATTGTTATCATTCAGGTTATACACCATTTTTATATTCAAATTTCCAGGGTACCCTTCTTCCATATCTTTTGCACTGTATTTTAATTCAAGTGTCTGATCATCAATCTGTGTCGCATCCCAAACCACCTTGTCAAAACCCTTTAAACCACCATGCAGCGAGTTTGGTCCGTTGTTTATCGGCAGGCTATATTCAACGCTGTCGAGCAAAAATTTTCCGGCTTTAATTCGGTTGCCGTAGCGCCCTATGGCCGCACCAAAATAGGGCGAACTGGTCATATAATCATCCAACTTATTAAAACCAAGGGCAATATCCGAAAATTTTCCGCTTTTGTCAGGCGTTTCAATCGATACAATAAGACCACCATAATTGGTTGCTGTAATTTCAATACCGTTTTTGTTGGTGAGCACGTAAAGATTGGTTTTTTTCCCGTCTAACTCTTTTTGAAACGATTTTGGATCTATGCCGGCTTTGTTTTGAACAGATGTTTTTGGAACACAACTACTTAATATTGTAGTAGTAATCGATAGAAGAATCAGTTTTCGAAGTGTTTTCATAATAAATTGGTAATAAATACGTAAATATATAATGATTATTGAGTGTAAAACTACCAATAAATCTGATACGCACTTTATTTTTGAGTAATTTTTTATTTAGATAAGTGGCGTGTTTTGCGAATCGTCGATGCAATGATTTTCGGAACACAGTTTATTAAACATTACAGCCAGATGCGCGTATAACGATGTGTTTTGAACAATAGCCTGTTCTTGAACTTTTATTTTAACCGGCGTGAAGTTCCAAATCGCTTTCATTCCGCCTGCAATAATTTTTTCAGAAACCAACTGGGCTTTGTCAACCGGTACCGTCAGTATCCCTATTTCAACATTTTTTTCGGCACGCTTGGCCGGAAATTCATCGATATGTAAAATCGGAATCCCATTTATGGTTGAACCTACAAGCTCGGGCGACACATCAAAAGCATGTGTGATAAATAAGCCAAACTGCCGGAGCCCGTTATCGTGCAAAAGGGCTGCCCCTAAATTGCCCGCCCCAAATAAAAAAGCTTCATGTATAATGCTGAACCCAAGAAATCGCTCCAAAACATCAATCAGCGGTTTAACTTCATATCCCACTCGTGTTTTACCGGTAATGTGTAAATACGACAAATCCTTTGCAACCTGCGACGAATCCACGCCAATATCACGAGCAACCTGAGTAGATGAAATATGATCCTGCCCCTTTCCGGCAACTAATTTAAGATAAGCCAGGTAAAAAGGCAGTCTTCTTATTGTAGGTTCCGGAACTTTGTTATTTATGAGTTTTTCAGTTTTATTCATTCAATTTGCTTATAGATGCAAATGTACATTTTTTTAATATAGAGAAAAATTTCTTTATTCCAATTTTTCTAAATGAATTAAAAAACCCCTGTCAGGGCGATAATTCGGTCGGTTTTCCGGCTCATTTGAGCAATACAGTCTCCAAAGTATTTAGTTAAACGTACTGTCCTTTCGAAGAATTTCTCCTTTAGAATTACATACCACCACAAACCTGTCGATGGCGGTGGTTCGAACTATTATTTCGTATTGTTCCTGATTGTCAATAATAATATGAACGGCATTCATCAGCTCTCCCAGTTCCGACACGGTTTCAAGCACTTTTTGAGGAAGTTCATCTGCCGGCATGTTGGTTCTGGTTTTTAGAAGTGATCCGTTTTCGCTAAACCAGGCTATTGTTTCTATGCCATCATTAAAAAATATGGCTTCGTAATTCCCGGACGAATTACTCCATTCGATATTCACTGCCTCTGGAAACAAAGCATTGAGCCGTTCCTCGACCACCATTGGCGGACAGAACGAGCTACGCTTAAATATCGATTCTAAAAATTTATTCACATTACCTAACTTCATGATTATGACGTAAAAATAGGATCAAGTCACTATTTATTATTATACAAAAATTATCCAAAATGTTTAAAATAGAGATACACCACCCGAGCCTTTGCGCGTTTTAAACGCATTTTTGCAGCACTTTCACTTACCTTTAATGCTGCCTGAATATCGGTTATCGACAAATTATCCTGGTATTTCATTAATAATAATGCCTTCTCTTCGGGGTGAATCATATCCATAACCACCATCAATTTGTCGTAATCAATTTCTGCAAGACTCTCTTCCGGATCGTCCACTATCTCGGGTAGTTCATTTTCACGATTCCATTCCGGATAGTGGAGTTTCTTTTTCAGTCGCAGGTATTCGATACAATAGTTATAAGTTATCGAATAGAGCCACGACGAAAAAGAGGCGGTCCCCTTAAATCCTGAAAGCTTTTCGAACACCTTACCAAAAATTTCATTCGCAAATTCCTTGGCCATAGATTTGTCTCGAAGCAAACTATGGCACTTATCCATTACTTTTTGGAAATATCTTTGGTATATTATATCGAAGTACTCTGTCTTCCCCTCCACTGTTATCATTCTGACAATATCATTATCAGAATAGGTGCTATTTTTTTTACTTATCACAAAAAAATAATGTGCCTTGTTACAAGGCAGTTACATGTTTGTTGGCCTAATATTTTAGTACTGTGCAAATATAGCTTTAAGCGTTGTAGAAAAAAAAGAATAGAAAAAATATTTTTTTGTGTGACTTTAAAAAAAAAGTACGTCTTAATCTTGTAAATTAGAAAAAAAACGCTGTAAATTTGCAGCGAATTTGAAAGATAGAGATTTTTAAAAACTGAATGTAAAACAATTTAATTTTTTTCAAAGATGAAAGGTAAATTATTAATTTTCGCTAGTGCATTGGCATTCGTATTCGCTTCTTGCGACAAAGTTCCACAGGCTGAAATCGACGCAGCTTTCGCCGCAGTTGATTCATCAAAAGCTGTTCAGGCAGATCTTTACTTACCAGCTGAATTTGGTGCAGTAAAAGATTCTTTAAACTCGGCTATGGCTAAAGTTGAAGCTCAAAAAGCAAAATGGTTCAAAAAATTCGAAGAACCAAAAAACCAACTTATCGCTGTTAAAGCTGCTGCTGATCAGTTAATTACTAACACTGCTGCTCGCAAAGAAGCTTTGAAAGCTGAAATCACTGCTACACTTGCTGAAGTAAAAACGCTTGTTGAAGAAAACAAAGCACTTGTTGCTAAAGCCCCTAAAGGTAAAGAAGGCAAAGCTGCTATCGAAGCTATCAACAACGAAATGGGCGTTATCGAAGCATCAGTTACTGAAGCTGAAGGTATGTTCAACGGTGGCGAACTCTTAGCTACTATCGACAAAGTTAAAGCTGCTAAAGAAAAAGCAACAGCTATCAAAACTGAACTCGAAGAAGTTATCGCTAAAAAAGCAGGTAAGAAATAAGACTTTTCCTGGCAATAGCCATGACAACATTAAAATGGGGGCGTCTATTTCAGACTGCCCCTTTTTTAGTAAATTTGCGTTCGATGCGAAAGAAAACATTTTACAGAGCAATTTTTATATTCAGTGTACTTACACTGTTAACCGGGGTTGTATTTGGTGTATTGATTCTATTAACGGAAAATCCGCCGGAGAAAGAATTGGCATTAGCCCAAAAGTCTATCAGTGAAGCCAAGCGGGCAAAAGCCGGCGAATATGCCCCTGATTTATTTAACCGGGCAGAATCGAATTATGCGGCAGCTATGCGCAAAATGCGTATTGAGAACCTGAAATGGATCGTAAGTCGCGATTATGATGGCGTTAAAGCCTCGTTGGAAAGTTCTATCAATTACGCTCAAAAGTCAATCGCTGCATCCAAAAATGCGAGTGTATCGGTGAATGAATATCTCGAAAAAACATATAAACGTGTGGATGATCGCATCGATGCATTCGACTCACTGATAAAACTAATCCCACTGCCTAAATCGGTTCGGGAAAATTATAACAAAGGAAAATTTTTATTGTCGGAAAGCAAATTGGCTTTCGGACAAAAATCGATGCTGGATAGCAAAGAAAAACTTCAAAAAGCCAGTGTGCTTATTTTTAGAGCAATAGATTACTCCGAAATGCTGGTAAAAAATTATTTTGGTGCTTATCCATTATGGCAACGAAGAGTTCAGGAAGCGATTCAGTACTCGCGCAGAAACAATACTTCGGTAATTGTGGTCGACAAGTTTGGTCAGCAACTTACGGTTTATCGAAATGGCGAAAGTAAGGCAGTATTTCAGGCAGAGCTGGGTCAAAACTGGATTGGCGAAAAACAATACGGTGGTGATAAGGCTACGCCCGAAGGTACTTACAAGGTAACTCAAAAACTGATGCCAAGACAAACGACCTATTACAAGGCGTTAATGATAAATTATCCGAACGATGAGGACAAAAGACGGTTTGCAGAGGCAAAACGTAAAGGCCTAATATCGAAGGGTGCCAGTATTGGAAGCATGATTGAGATTCACGGCGGAGGAGGTCAGGGTGTAAACTGGACAAATGGTTGTGTGGCCCTTCATAACAGCGACATGGATAAACTCTTCGGGATGATTGATGTTGAGGTTGGAACCCTGGTGGTGATTGTTGGTTCGACCAAACCATTGGAAGAGGTATTACAAAAGGAATCAATTTAAAACAATAATAAAGAAACGTTGATGGAAGAGTTGAACGACATAATATCGGAACAACCAATGGAAACGTCAGAAAAACGCAGGGCCAATATTTTGGGATATATTGTGTGTGTATCCATTATCGCTTTATGTGTTTCGGGCGTATATTTTTTCGTGAAGGGCGGCGTTGATTCGGCTCAGGAAATGTGGTTGGGAATGGAGAGTCAAAAAACGATTAAGTACAAGGATACGGACGAAAAAACTGTAAAAGCATATAAAAAGGCCGAATTATCGGTTGGTGCATTAGACGATCAGTTGCAAAAATTCAAGCCTGTTCAGCCTTATATGGTTATTAATACAATTGAAAATCATTTTAAATTGTATGCCGATGGGAATAAAGTACGTGAGGGTTTTTGTTCTACGGGTTCAAATGTGTTGTTAAAATCTTCCAACAGTGATAAATCATGGGTATTTAAAACCCCAAAGGGAATCAGAACAGTAAAAGCAAAAAGCAAAGCACCCGTGTGGAAAAAGCCGGATTGGGCTTTTGTGGAAGACGGGCAACCAATACCACCTCCAAATTCACCGTTGAGGTACGAAGAGAATGTTTTGGGCGATTATAAACTTGAATTGGGCGATGGCTATATGGTTCATGGTACATTGTACAAAAGGTTTTTAGGTTTAGCGGTAACTCACGGTTGTGTGAGGTTAAATGATGATGACCTGGAGGCTGTGTTCATGAATTTAGTAGTGGGTTCAAAAGTATTTATTTATTAATTACGACTATGGGCAACAAAAATAGCAAAACGCCGGTTTGGTTGAAAAGTATGACTATAATTATTGTGGTTCTTTCTTTAATTATAATAGGTACACTCGTTTTTCTAAGTGCCGAGGCTCCGGTACAAGTGAGCAAAATGTGGCAAGAAGAACTAAAGACCAAGGTCGAAAAACCTGTGGTTCAGCCAAAAAAGAAAAAATCATCGAAGGTTAAAATTGAACCCGAAAGTGAAGAAGCTAAGGTTCTGATTGAGGAGCCTGAAGAGGGTGTAAGTAAAGAGATGCGTGATATTAAGTTGAAGGAAGCGTATCTTTTGTCGCAGTTAACCAGTGCAAGGGGCGATTCTGCCTATCTTAATATCGACATGCGGGAGCAGGTTTTAACGCTTAATATTAAAGGCGTAGAGGTTCACCGTGTAAAATTCTCTGAGTATAAAATGTCCAAATTTTTTAATTCTCTGCCATTTTCAACATTATATTCTTATTTGAGCAATCCGATTATTTTCAGCAATTACGAAGCAACGATAACCAAGGAGAAATTGGTTGAGAAAATAGCTCCCAAAAATGAGGATGAAGCAGAAGAATTTGTAATGCCGGATACATCAAAAGTAGACCCTGTATATGTGACTATGGTTGGTAAACTTGGGTTCGAAATAGAATTAAAACAATCGGAATTACCTGCCTCTGAGAAGGAAAAGGAATTGATTGAAGCATTTGATAAAAAAGAAAACAAGGAAAATATTACGCAAATACTGAATTGTGTTAAGAAATTTGAGGCACTTCCATTTACACCAAAACTTACGCTTTATGTTCCTAAAAGAGATGGTGAAATAATTTATAAGGCGATACCATATAGGGTATCGGTAAATTTATTACTTAAATAGTAGATTTAAGCTGAGGTAAAGGAGCAAAGAGTTTTTAAAAAGAAGCAATAGAACATGCGTTTTATTGCTTCTTTTTATTTTGCAGCTAATGCCAGTTTTAATTGTGAATGAATTGGAATTGAATGCCTTATATTTTGATTATTAGTTAAACTTGCTTTAATAAAGTGAGTTTGTAATTGCTATTTGGTTTTGGCTGAACCTTTTGCCCCCTGATAATGGTGTGTATTACCAAATGTAGTTTTGAATGAATTTTATGATTATATTCCATTGCCCATCTTTCGGATGGATAATATTACTAATTTTACAAATAGCAATAGAGCGTTAGATTTTGGATGTTCGACAAAACTTAACAGACACATATACAGTAACTTTATTAATTCATACTTATGTGTAATGTTCTAAAAAACAAGACATTATAAAAGTTTAACGAATTATTGATACAAGGGAAGATTAATTATTTGGGAAATGAGTAAGCGGCAATTTGTAATTTTCGGGTTTTCGTGGTTTGGTTTGGTTCTTGTCTCTTTTGTTTGGCAATTACAGATTAATAAGGCAAATTTCGATAATCTGGCACTTTTTTCGGCACAAAGTCATTTTAAAGAGATCGTAATGGCGAGAATGTGGAATTCGAGTCACAAGGGTGTTTACGTGCCGGTTACAAAAATTACACAACCGAATATTTATTTAGAAGATTCCTTGCGTGATTTGCAGACCACCTCGGGCATATTACTTACCAAAATTAATCCGGCATATATGACCAGACAAATTGCCGAAATGCACACTAACGAGAATGATTTACAGTTTCATATTACAAGTCTTAATCCCATACGGCCCGAAAATATGGCTGATTCGTGGGAGGCAAGCGCATTATTGGACTTCGAACATGGTGCGAAAAGTAAGTTTTCGCGCATTAAAGGCGCTTCGATAAACCTTTATAGATACATGGCACCGCTGTTTGTGGTTAAAAGTTGCTTAAATTGTCATGCAAAACAAGGATATAAAATCGGGCAAATCAGAGGTGGTATCAGTGTAAGTCAACATGCAGCGATCTTCGATCATAGCGCATCAAAATCGTTAAAGGCACTTTTACTTGTTCATTTGTGTGTGTTGGTTTTGGGGTTGCTTGCCTTAACGCTACACTATCGGAACTCAAATAATTATATCTTAACAATTGAAAATAAGCGAAAAGAGCTTGAGCGAAAAAATGCTCAGCTTATGGAATTAAATATCCATCTTCAGGATACAAATCTAAAAAGGGACAAGTTCTTTTCGATTATTGCGCACGATTTAAAAAGTCCGTTTAACAGTATCCTTGGTTTTATAGATTTGTTGGTTACCACAAATAGTTTTTCTGAGTCTGAGCGAAATGATATTTTACTCGGTTTGAGTGCCACCGCTCAAAAAACATATAATTTACTCGAAAATCTGCTGCAATGGGCTATGCTTGAGCTCAATAGAATGCCAACACACAAATCGTTGCTGGATATTAGGGATTTAATAGAAGAAAATAATGTGGCGATGGCACAGTTTGCAAATGCCAAAAGTATTATGCTCGAAAATTACATACCCCGAGGCATTGTTGTATTTACCGATAAAAATCATATTTCATTTGTTTTACGCAATATTACATCCAACGCTATAAAATTTTCGAACGAGAATAGCGAGATAAAGTTCGATATAACAGAAAATGGTTCAGAATACATTATATCTATACAGGATAGCGGCATCGGAATGACATCCATGCAAGCAGAATCTTTATTCAAATTAGAAAAGACGACCAGTACACCTGGCACGAACAACGAAAAAGGTACCGGGCTTGGGTTAATTCTTTGCAAAGAGTTTGTTGAACGGCAAAATGGGCGCATATGGGTTGAAAGTGAAGCCGGTTGTGGTAGCACTGTTTACTTTTCAATTCCCCGTGAAACTAAAAAATTATAGCATTTTCCTACCGCTAAGTCTGGTTGCAAGGGTAGCAAATGCTACTACTGTAATAGAACTTAATGGCATTAGAATGGCTGCAATAACTGGCGAAAGATGACCGGAAATTGCTACTGTCAATCCGACTATATTGTAAATGAGAGATATTGCAAAGCTGAAGTAGAGTATTTTTCCGGCCGATTTGATAAAGCGGATGACATTAAAGAAATTATTGAATCTGCCGGCCTCCACAATCGCATCGCAAGCTGGCGTAAAATGATACACATCATCGGCCAGAGACATCGATGCGTCGCTCTGCAAAAATGCTCCGGCATCATTCAGCCCATCACCCACCATCAGAACTTTGTGTCCGTTTTTCTGCAACGATGCAATAAATTGTTGCTTTTGCCGTGGTGTTTGATTGAAGATAAGATTGCCAGAATTGAAATGTGATGCTAATGTGTTCATCTCATTGTTGTTATCGCCAGAAAGAACATAAAGGTTGTAATGGGAAGAAAGTTGAGAAATAACCTCATTAAACCCATCGCGGTATTTGTTTTGTATATCGAATGAGCCTCTTACAGAGCCGTTGAATGATACAAAAACTTGTGATGTTTTTGTTGTGGCGGAAATTTCTGCCCCTATAAATGAGGCTGAGCCCACCATGACATCAAATCCACCTGTTTTCCCAAAAATACCACGTCCGGCCATTTCTACAAAACCTTCTACGGGTAGAGCCGGTATTTCGGCGAACTTTTTGGCTATGGCAAAACTGAGTGGGTGAACCGATTGACGAACCAGAGATACGATATATTGAATCTCGGTTTCAGAAAGTGGTTCACCCGAAAAAGTTATAGCTTGTTCGTTTGGTTTGGTTAATGTACCTGTTTTATCGAATACAATGGTGTCGATATTTTTTATTTTTTCGAGTGTGCCTGTGTTTTTAAGGTAAACACCATGTTGGCCAAGTACCCGCATGGCCGAACCGTAAGTAAATGGTAAAGACATTGATAAGGCGCACGGGCAAGCCACTATGAGTACCGAAGTGAGTACCAGAATTGCATTGCCAAAATTAGTTGCCACCCACCAACCCGCAAGAGAAACAAGGGCGATAGCGATGATCGCGATAGTAAAATAAACAGCAATATGGTCGATAGCCGAAATGAGTTTGCTCTTGTTCGATATGCCCTGGTTGTTTTGATTCCAAAGTTCGGTAAGATGACTTTGTTTCACTTCGGTTAATATTTCAATTACAATGGCACCGCCGGTTTGTATTCCACCGGCATAAAGCGGTTCGCCAACAGCTTTTGCAACAGGATTAGATTCGCCTGTAACAAAGCTATAATCAATCAGGGCATGGCCCGAAATAAGTTGTGCATCGGCTGGAATGAGTTCTTTGTTGCGAATAAGCAATCGGTTGCCCGGAACAACCTCATCGAGCAAAATACTTGTTTCAGTATCATTATTACTCAATTTTGTAACTGCTACTGGGAAATATGATTTGTAATCGCGGTCGAACGAAAGAGCCTGATACGTTTTATTTTGGTACCAACGCCCAAGCAATAGAAAGAACATAAATCCCGCTAAAGAATCGGAATAACCGGGCCCCCTACCCGTAAACACATCGAATGATGTAACCAAAAACAGGGTGATAATACCAATAGCTATGGGAAGATCGATGTTTACAAGGCCTTTTCTGATATTTTTCCACCCCGAAAGAATGTAGTCGCTACCACTATAAAATACCACAGGAATAGTGAGAATGAAGCCAAGATAGTAGAGAAATACGCCAAGAGCCTCATTAAGTGGGGCTCCATTAAAGTATTCGGGCAAGCTGTAAAGCATTACATTGCCAAAAGCAAAGCCCGCAACCCCTATACGGTACATCAGGTGTTTATCTGTTTTGTCCTGTTTTTCAGGTTCGATCGATTGCAGGTTTATTTCGGGGATATAATGGATTGATACCAGTAATTCGATAAGTTGGCGTAAAGTTATTTCAGTCGTATCAAAGCTTGCCGTAAGGGTTTTGTTAATAAAATTTACGGAAGAATATTTGATGCCCGGGTTTAGTTTGTTGAGGTGTTCGAGTAGCCAGATACATGATACACAATGTATTGAAGGAATATGCAAGGTGACTTTTGCAATATTATTTTCGAAAAATTCGTATAATTTGGCCTGAACCTCGGGTTTGTCGAGCCATGCATATTTTGTGCCGTATTGTTCATCGTCTATGCGCAAACCCGGCGCAGCTCGTAGCGTATAATACTGTCCCATTCTGTTTTCGTGCAAAAGTTTGTAAACTTGCACGCAGCCATTGCAACAAAAATTTTGATTGTTCCATTTTACCGGAAAATTTCCACAATCGGATCCGCAATGTACACAGGGAAGTTGATTACTCATTTGTAATATTGTTTCAGAATGAGGCGCGAACGGTTCAATTCACCATTTTTTACCGGTTAATTTTCGGTTGAACCGTGACAGCACGAATGTTTTATGCTATTGGGTGCTATGTTTTTTGAATGAACCGCAGGCTTCATCTTTTCGGCTGGCGGGCTCAGGTAAGGAATGCCGAGGCAAAGGCCGCGAAGTATAAACAATAGCCCTACAACAACTATTAGATATGGAATCATGCGATTCATAACTCTTCGAATCGATAGCGAAATAAGGCTGCCAATGACAGAAATAGTCAGCATCATGGGGATTGTTCCCAGCCCAAAAACGATCATAAATAATGCACCACTCATCACACCTGCCGTGCCAATGGCACCGGCAATGGCCAGATAAACCAATCCACAAGGTAATAAACCATTGAGCATCCCTACGAAAAGTAGGCCGAAGTTAGATTTTTGAGCAAAGAGCCGTTGAATTGCATGGCGTACCGGTTTTGCGAATGGAAGCTCCTTGCCGCCCGACGAAATTTTACTGAATAATGCGGGCAGAATTACGGAAAGTATCATCACCGAGCCGGCACCAATCGATACCCATTGCTGAAAACCCAAAAGGTGCAATCCCTGACCAATCCACCCGAAGAATGCGCCCAAGATACCATAAGTTGCCGTACGGCCAACATTGTAAAGCAGACCGCCCGATATTTTACTCCACCAGTTTGGCCCGTTTAGCGGAAGACTGAGCGCAATTGGTCCGCACATGCCGGCACAATGAAAACTTCCGGCTAATCCAAGCAGCAATGCGGCTAAAATAAACTCCATCGTAATACTATTTTATGGTTAAATCCTTTTCAATGCCAAATTGATTGTTCTGAACAACCCATGATATGCTAACCGAGTAGTGCCCTTTTACAAAATCGGAAGGTGGAAATAAGAGTGTATCCACCGGTTGGCCGATGGTTCGTGCAAAATCGCGTTTTTTATCGTCGGAGCGGTAAAAACTGACTTTTAAATTATTGGCAACAGACGTAATTGAAGGTTTGAGCACAATTTTGCAACCATCGGTTCCCCCAAAAACCTTAATACTGTCGGCATAAATCTGAGATCGTTGTTTCAGTTGCATTTGTTTTGTATAATCGGCACCCTGTTGGTAGTAGTCGCCCGAAACAAGGTCGTTATTCTGTTGCAGTGAAAATATTATAAAGCAGATACACAATGTAATAAAAACAATAAAAAAGAGTACGATAGATTTTCCCCAGTTTAATTTCATAATTAATCTGTTTTAATGTGGTGCTAAGAAGTTTATTTTGGATTTCCTGAGCAATTGGTTTCCGTCGAAGAATCCGATCTCGAAATTGGTGCTTTTTTTCTTAATATCGGCCTTGTTAATTTTTATCACAATAATTGTTTCAATCATCTCGTTTCCGGCGATGTATTCTTTTCCCGAAATGAGTTCCACATTTGCAAATGGGGCATCGGGGATCCTGATCTGCAAATGATGGCCGACATGTGTTTTGTTAATGATTTTGGTTCGGTACATGTTCGATACTGTGTCGGCGGTGGCCATTTGAAACATTGTTCCCGGTACACGTAATACCGTGGTATCAATTGGTGTACGTTCGATAAGAACCACCGACAGTATGGCTAAAAGCACAAGGAGTACGGCCGAATATGCATAGGTTCTGGCACTTTTAATGCTGTTTTTTCCTGTTTCGATGCCCGATACAGAGGTGTAGCGAATTAGATTTGGGGGGCGTTTTAATTTTTTCATTACATCGTTACATTCGTCGATGCAGGCGGTGCAATTGGTACATTCCAGTTGTGTGCCGTTTTTTATATCAATTCCCGTTGGGCAAACCGACACGCACCGGTTACAATTAATACATTGGCCGCTTTGTTTTGAACCACGTGGTTCACCCCGCTTATAATCGTAGGTTACCATAATCGTTTTGCTATCGGTAAGCACACTTTGCAAACGGCCATACGGACATACCATCGTACAAATTTGTTCGCGAAAAAAGGCGTATATAAAGTAGTAGGCCCCCGAAATAGCAATAAGGAAAAGAAAGCCGACCAAATGTTCCGATACCGGTTCAGCCATAATACGAAAAAGTGCTTTGGGACCGATAAACCAGTTGAGCATGAGATTGGCGATTATTACTGTAACCACAAAGTATGTCATGTGTTTCGCAATGGTTCGAAGCGTACTTGCCGGTTTTTTTCCACTTCGGTAATTCCCTTCAAATAAATACTCAATACGTCGATAAACCATTTCGAGGAAAACGGTTTGCGGACAGGCCCAACCACACCAAAGGCGGCCGAAAACTACGGTAAAAAGAACAACAAACACCACTACGGAAGCCATTACCAATGCCATGATGTAGGTATCCTGGGCATAAATTGATAATCCAAGAATATAAAACCGGCGATTGGCAATGTCGAGAAGCATAAAAGGATGGCCATCGACCGAAATAAACGGTGCAAAAGCCAGTACCGACAATAGAAAAAGTGCAAAAAAACGCCTTCGTGTATACCAACTACCCTTAGGTTGTCTGGCATAAATCCATTGGCGTTTACCTGTTTTGTCGATATTTATTGGCCTGTCGCGAAACGTCGATTCTTCGTTATTTCCCATTAAAGTACTTTATGCTCTAAATGAAACCCCTTATTACAAAGTTATTTTATTTTTATTCGCAAGCTTCGCCCTGAGCTGCTTTTGCATTGGTTGGGTTCGATCCAACCAGCGATTTACGAATATAAGTTGCGGTACTGGCAATTTGATCTTGGCTCATCATGCTTTTAAAGGGTGTCATCCCTTTTTCGGGCTTACCTTCGGTAATAATATGTACCACTTGTTCTTGCGAACAGCCGTTAATCCAAAATTTGTCGGTAAGATTAGGTCCAATATTATTCCCTTCGCCGTTTACGCCATGGCAGGCAATGCATCCTTTTTCTTTAAACAATTTTTCGCCCATGGCAATCATCTCGGTTTCATTCATGGTTGAACCGCCGTCGGCTTGTTTTAATGCATCTTTTTGCGCGTTATAGGCTGTTACAGATTTTTCATATTCGTCGCTCTGACTCATTTTATTGCCCGGATAACCAAAGTATATAACCAAATATATCAGTGCAAAACCGATGGTTCCCAAAAAGAGTAACCATATCCAATTTGGTGCAGGGTTATTCAGCTCTTTTATGCCATCGTAATCATGCGATGCAATCTCTTTTTCGAGCAATTCCCGCTGTGTTTGGTTTTCGTTATTTGTTATTTCGGTGCTCATATTTTATGCTGTTTTGTTCAATTATTACTGTTATTGTTGTTTCCATCTTCCAATTCGTTGGCCTCGAATATCGAAGTTTTTATTTTCCACAATTCGCTTTTCGACATATGAATGGTGCGGTAAAGTACTACTGCAAAGAGCACAATAAACAATATAAGTCCAATAATATAGTACCATTCAATGCCATTTTTGCCACTCATTAATTCGCCTACAAATCCCATAGCTATTCAGTTTTTGTATTTTGTATTTTGAGATTTTTGATGCCTTCGGGCGAAATATCGCGACCCAATTTGTGCAGGTAGGCAATAATGGCCACCATTTCTTTGGTTGGCGCAATATTTACACCAGCTGCCTTTAGTTCGTCGCTAATTTTTTGTGCCTGAACCATATAATCGGCCACTGCTTTTTGGTCGAACCCCGCCGCATAAGGAACACCCAATGTTTGCATTACGCGGATTTTAGTGGGAATGGCTGTTAAATCCACATCTTTTTCAGATAGCCATGCATAGGATGGCATAATTGTTTGCGGATTCATTTCGGCCGGGTTCATAAAGTGGTTGTAGTGCCATATTGCTGTTTTGTAGGTCGATGAACCGATGTAACCTGCACGGGCCAAATCGGGGCCGGTACGTCGCGAGCCCCATTGAAACGGATGGTCGTATACAAATTCGCCAATTTTGGAGTATTCGCCATACCGCTCGGTTTCCCATCGCAACGGGCGAATCTGTTGCGAGTGACAATTGTAACACCCGTTGCTGATATAAATATCGCGTCCGGCTAATTCTAATGGCGTATACGGAGTAACCGAGGCAATTTTGGGAATGTTGGACTGAACCTTAAGCATTGGAATTATTTCTACGGCACCACCAACAGCCAGAGCTACAAATACCAAAATTGCAAAGCGAACCCCTTTCCGTTCCAACCAGCGGTGAATGGTTTCGTATCCCGGGTTTCGGACTTCGGAATTTATTAATGCGGGAGCCTCCGCTGGTTCATTCTCAATAAGGCTACCCTTTGCAATGGTTTTGGCAATGTTATAAATGAATAAAATAGCACCTGAAAAGTACAGTAATCCGCCCACAATACGAAAGATATACATTGGAATAATTTGCGTAGTGGTTTCGAGAAAGTTTGGATAGGCCAATAACCCGTCGGTTGTAAATTCCCGTAACATAAGCCATTGTGTAATGGCAGCCCAATAGAGTGGAATGGCAAACATCAGAATGCCTAATGTGGCTATCCAAAAATGAACGTTCGATAATTTCTCGGAGAATAGTTTTGTTTTAAACAGGCGGGGTACCAAAAAGTAAAAAATACCGAATATCAGACCCCCATTCCATCCCATTCCCGAAATATGCGTGTGGGCAATGGTCCAGTCGGTAAAATGGCTGATGGCATTTACGCTTTTCAGCGACATCATTGGGCCCTCGAAAGTACCCATACCATAAGCAGTAAGAGCAACTACAATAAACTTTAAATCGGCACGGTCTCTTACCTTATCCCATGCACCGCGCAAAGTTAGTAAGCCATTAATCATACCACCCCACGATGGTGCTATAAGCATGATGGAAAACGTAACACCTAAGGCCTGAACCCAATCGGGTAACGCCTGATACAATAAGTGGTGTGGTCCGGCCCACATATATAGGAAAATGAGCGTCCAGAAGTGTATAATTGAAAGCTGATAGGAATAGATTGGTCGTCCGGAAGCTTTAGGCAAATAGTAATACATGAGGCCGAGCCAGGGTGTGGTTAAAAAGAATGCCACTGCATTGTGCCCATACCACCACTGTACTACCGCATCTTGTGCGCCGGCATAAACGGGGTAGCTTTTAAGCCAACCTGCCGGAATTTCTATGGAGTTAACGATGTGCAGAATGGCTACACCAATAAATGTTGCGAGGTACCACCAAACTGCGGCATAAATGTGCTTCTCGCGGCGTTTAACAATAGTCCCTATCATGTTTGTTCCAAAAATGACCCAAATGAGTGCAATCATTATATCAATAGGCCATTCGAGTTCGGCATATTCTTTGCCGGTGGTAAACCCTGCGAGCAATGTAACAGCGGCACAAACAATAATAAACTGCCATCCCCAAAAGTGAATTTTACTTAGTACATCGTTAAACAATCGGGCTTTAAGCACCCTTTGCAACGAATAGTATATGCCGGCAAACATGGCGTTACCAATAAAAGCAAAAATCACTGCATTGGTATGTACCGGTCGAACTCTTCCGAAAGTGGTGTATTCCAAACCAAGATTAAATGCCGGAAAGGCCAACTGTAAAGCGGCTAATAACCCCACAAGTAGTGCTACGGCACCCCAAACCAAAGTGGCAATAATAAAATTGCGAACAATGGCATTGTCGTAATTAAACTTCTGAACCTCCATATTCTAATTTTGAATAACTTACTTAATATCTGCTTTTTCCGATTCTTTATTCCCTTCAACCTCTTCTTCTTCTTCGTCGAATAATACGCGCACCGATGGTGTATAAGTATCGTCGTATTGCCCCGACTTTACCGCCCATATAAACAGACCTAAAAAGATAAGGGCTGCAAACAAACTCACGCCTATCAACAAAAACAATATATTCATAAACCTAAATATAACACATAATTTATTGCAAAGTTTACTAATACTGAATTTTAGAGTAAAATGGTGCTGTATATGTTGTTATGAAGGTTCTATTCTAAAATTTAAGTAATAGAAATTCAAGGAATTATAAAGACTTTAATCTAAATTGTTGTATTTAATGGCATTGAGAGCCTCTTTTGTATTCTATATCTCATTTGAGCCCAACAAAACTTTTTAAAAATAACCATTGGGGTATTATTACTTTGCCATAAAATGTTTTGCGTGATCCTATATTTTACAAAATAAAGCTCTATGTTTGCTGCTTGTTTCAAAGTATACTGAATTTTGTAGATTTTGAATCTAACACAATTCGATAAACTTTTGTGGTGCATCGATTTCAGGGACATTGCATTATGGTGTGATATTTTATAAGATGCAGGTTATCAGTCGATTATATTTTGATGGATATCGAACATCAAAATCCGGCGATCTGTT
>QKHT01000152.1 GCA_003249935.1 Bacteroidota bacterium | reverse complement strand
CAACGACGAGGCTTCGGCATAACCCCACAAAAGTGTGGGGTCTGCCTTCACTTCGTCTATCGATTGCCCGAAAGCATGACTATAAAACAGTATGGTCAACAACAAAACAACAATTTTTTTCACTCGAAACATAGCGTTTATCTTTTGACAATATTCCCAATACCCAATCGAATACCCACTGATGTCATTATTTTTTTGTCGGCAAATATTTCGTTGTATTTAAGTGCCGGCATAGTGGCAAACGTGTTGCCCGCTTCCAATTCAGGATCCTGAATCGGGAGAAAATAATTTGCTTTTGCAAATGCCTGAAGGTGCATGGTAAACAGATTGATTCGGAACTCAGCCCCCGGAAAGAAGACGAGCGTTTTAACGGTTTGAATCGTAGCCGCACCTCCGAAGATATTATTATTGAGTAATTCTGCAGTTTCCTGTCCACCGGCAATATTAAAACTCAGCGCAGCAGCATTGGCAATATGGAAAAAGATCTTAAACCCACCTTCCATAAACTTGCTTTCGTACATTGCCCCCGGTTCATACATCGAAGCAAACGGGTCGTCGAAATCGTGCATACTGAAATAAATAACATTGTAAATATCGGCGGTATAGGTTTTTCCCTTTATAAAGTCACTTCCCACAAATTGGGCGTACGATAACCCAATTGGTGCTTCGCCCTTGCGTTTACGTTTCAGTTCGTCGAGATTAGCATAAAAAACAGTATCTGCACCAGGCAGGCTAAATGTTTTGGACCACTGTCTTTTTGCCGGACCTTTACCAATGGTGGTTTTGTAGCGGCCGGTTGCCAGGTCGATTTCAAAAGGCGTAACGCCGGCATTTACACCATTGAGGTTTACAGGCGCACCCGCTTCGGAAGCAAGAAATTGCACATGATAGGTCATTTTATCGAGCGACGACTCAATGGTTTCGGCCTCACCGCGGTCCTTACCTGCAAATGTTTTCTCAACGCCCACGTAACCATTCTTGGCAAACGCAATTTTGTGTATGCCCGGTTTAACCCAAAAAGTAATTGGCGTAACCCCTTCAAATTTGCCATCCTGATAAATGCTTACCGAATCTACATCCGATTTTACGGTTAACTCCTGAAACTGTTCGAGTCTGAAATTAAACTGCATGGTATCCCGGTCAATTTCAATCGTGGTATCGGCTACCCCAAAATGGGCTTTGTCGAGTTTAAAATGATAACTTTTAAGAGGAAGTTTCTCGAGAGAAAGTGGCGTGGTTCCCATGTTCTTTCCATCGACCCACACGGTGGCCTCGTACGGATCGGAAGTAATATCCACATTGGCCAGAATAGGGCGCATTTCGAGTTTTATAGACTGTGGTATTAGCGAATCGACTTCTATTTGCTTTGTGGCGGTATGGAATTTTGGCATCCTTGCTTCGATGGTATAAATTCCACGCAAAATACGGCCATTGAACGGAGCTGAACCAAGGTACTCGCCATCGGAATAAATTTGTGCACCGGCCATTGCATCAACCTTTAAAGTGGTGTAAACCTTCACCGGATCGAGATGATACACAGCCGTATCGTTGCGTTTCAGTTCGAAGTCGTACGATCGTGGTTCAAACCATTTACTCACCAAATCCAACCGGTGTTTACCCGGAGCCAGAGGTTTTATAAACGATGGCACCATGGAATCGACCTGATTGCCATCGACCATCACGTTAAATCCTTCTTTAAGCGGCGAGGTTATTTTTAATGAACCGAAGTTGGGGTTCAGTTTACGTTTTTGAATCACCTTTTCGATATTGAGAACAAACCGCGAAGTATCCACTTCGTAAAATGGCTTATTGAGGGTCATGGTATATACACCGCGACGAAATTTGCGATTAACCGGAGTAATACCCGATGCTTTACCGTTGAGATATACCGTAGCGCCCTGCGGCTCGGAGTCGATAGTTAACCACTGATAATCCACTTCGGTCGCTTTTTCGTCGGGAATATCGATACTCAAAACCATTTCGTATGTGGCAGCCCCTTGCACACTAATCGGGAATGCATAATCACGTAATACACCGAAACGCTGGTGCTTAATCGTAATTTTGCGTGCTTTAGGCGGTAAATACACCCAAATTTCACCCTCTTTTTGCACTGTTTTTACAATTCCGAGGATACCGCCATCGAACACGAACCCCGATTCGATGGTTACGATTTTCAACAAAGCCGCTTTTTCGCCATTCTGATCTTCCACAGGGGCCGTTACCCGGGCGGTAAGGTCGGTTGGTAAGGCCCGGAACGATTGAACTTTCATGGTTTGGCTCCATGCCGACAGCATGGTAATGAACCCAAGAATAGCCGTTGCGATTATTCTCCGGTAAGTTTTAGTTTTTAGCTTCATACGTATAATATGCTTTTCATCATTTATAAACAATTAAAAATCTTCGAGGCCATATATGTGTCCATCCTTGTCGCGATCGGGTTGCCATGTACGAACATGAATGATTGGCTTTACCGGGTCGCGTAAATCGACCAATAAAAACAGGTAACCCACATCGCCGTAATTCGACGAAAAATAGTTCTGTTTTATCTGAATACCATACACCGAATCTTCGGCCGACCGACGGATGTAACTATCCTCAAATTTGAGATTAATAAACTCCTTACTGGTAAACGATTGCCTGAGCTTTTTGATGTACTCTTCTTTCGAATAACGGTTGTATTGCAGCACACGACTCTCTTTAAACGGCGATTCGGGATCGACCACTACGGTATAATTCCCGGTAATAATTAAGGCATCGTCGGCAAATATCGACTCAATATACCCCAGCCTCTTAAGCGCATAAGCGGTTTGGTATCCTTCGAGAAATTCGCTGATAATTAACCGGTCGTACACCGACCACGCTGTATTGTCCCAAATGCTTTTTACAGCCACATCGGTGAGTCCAAGCGAAACTTCGGTAGCCTTTTTAGTGGCCGGATCGAAATGCAGTACCACATTTTCAATAAATTTTCGGGTATTGGTTTTAAAAGAAAATGCCATCTTAAACGGTCGAACCACAATTTCTTTTCCCATGTAATTAAAATATTTCATTCCGGTGGTATCCATCAGTCTGGCATCGCCGTAATGAACCAATTGCTTGTACATTTCGAGACCTTCCGGGGTGAAACATGGGTAGGCATCGACATATTTCCGTGTTTTTATAGCATTGAGTATTGTATTTACGTTTGCTGCAATTTCTACATCGGGATTCGTGATAACAATTGAAGACATTTCGGGCTTTTTGCTCGTATAAGTTGCTGCGGTATTTGTTTCGTTGGTGGTTAATGCGGCCATTGCAGCGGGTATTGAAACTGTAGGTGCTGCCACAGGCAGTGCAACCGGTGCTGTTGCTGCCGGGTTTTCTTTCACCTCTACGTCAACATAACTGGTTCTGAATGGAATATCCTTAATGCGCTCCATGACCGATTCAAGCTCTTTGTCGATGCGGGTTTCGCTACGAAATACGTATTCCACGCGCAATTTGGCTCTGGACACATCGGTTGCTGCCGCCCCATTATATTCGAGCATCCCCACGCCGTCGCGGCACGAAATAAGGTTCGACCAATCGTTACCCTGCCAATACGAATAATCGAGATTGGTAACGGTTTTGCCATCTAATTTGGCCGTAACCTTACATAACACTTCCGTTTCCGATGTCTTCATTTTCTCGGCTTCGAACGATATTTTGCTCAGCACCCGGTTGATTTGCTCGGGAATCCAGACGGCAAGGGCGGTTTTCGGTCCGTTTGAACCATCGGTGGTGAGTTCGTTGCCGTCGGGATGGCTTTTTAGTAATATCAGCGACCAGTAATAGTATTTGAGTGCATCGGCCACCCGCAAATCTTTTTCGGCATTAACTGCCGAACGCACAAAATCCTGAATTTTGTTGGCCCGTTGGGTAAATATTTTGTAAACATCAGCCCGTTTAATGTACCGTAAAACATGCGCATCGGGTTCATTCTGAATGACTACACGCACAGTGCTATCGAGCGTGGTATTCGAATAGGTCTCCATAACAAAAACCACCTTTTCGGTGACCTCTTTTGACGCATTTTCTTCGATGGTTTTTTTGAATTTTGAATCTACCGTTACCGAAATCTGGCTCACAATCTGGTCGATGGCCTCGCGATCGGCTTCCGAAAGTGTATTCCCTTTTCCCTCTCCCCAAATAAATTCGTTATTGGCCTTTATTTCATCCACCGTTTGGGATATGGCTTCAGAGTATGTGGCGAAAAGCATGGCAAAAACGGCCACACTCCTGCACACACCAATAAAACGTTTCATTATAATCTCTCTCATCATTCAGTTGTTAATCAGTTCTTCTTTAATTGTCTACTCAATGCGGTTCCACTCCTTCACCACACCGTTTTTAAGCTCGAATACGAGCCACTTTGTGCCTTTTTGATCCGCTTTAATGTAAAAATTATTCATCAGTTTATTATCGCCATATACCCGAACCACGGCGCCCGATTCACTTAGTTGTTTCGACTTGACGGAGGAGCCATTGCTAAAGTCGTGTACAAAAAATGTATATGAAGCTTTTGGGTCCACCTTTAATATGGTAATGGTTTCGGGACCTTCGCCATTGGTATCATCCCGGTCGAGACGTGCCGAACCATCCTGTGCCACAGCCATATCTCTGAACGAAATATGGTATCCGCCCTGTTTTACAAGATGCGCATCGAGGTCCTTTGGTCGCTTACCCCACTCGAGTACCACCCGCATTTCGCCAAACTTTAACGATGGACATACCGAAAAGCGGTTGTACATAATGGTTCCGGCCAAAATTTCAAAATTGTAATTTGCCGTGATATAGCCGTTTTTTGTAAACTTCGCAACATAAGCCCCATCGGGTGTGGTTGCATCAAAAGTAACTTTACCCGACATATCTGTTGTAAATTTGGCCAGATGATCCACATCGACCACGCCGCCCTCAACCGGGTTTCCGGTAACCGCATCGAAAAAACGAAGTGTATAAACGCCCGATTCTTCAATCGCCATCTCGTCGTCGAGAATCTCTTTCATGCGCGATTCGTCGGTTTGTGCCCACGCACTCATTGCGAACATAAACCCTATCGCAAAAACCAGAAACAACTTTATCTTATTCATAATTATTCAGTTATTAAATATCCAAAATATCCTTTTTCAAATTCATGGTCACCTTTACATGGTCACTGTCGTAGTCAAAAAGCAGATTCCCATCGCGCTTTAGTAACATAACATAGTTCAAAGGAAACCACATGAGTGGCTTGCCGACTTTTATACCACTAATTATTTCGAGCCTGATGTTACCATTTCCCATGGCCAGCACTTTTAACCGGGTGCCGTTTTTAATTCTTAGCGTTTTAAAGTTCAATTCGCTTTCATCGCGACTCTTTATTGTAATGATCCCCTGTGCGTTTTTAATAAAATCTACCTTTCCGATTGATTCGTAGACCAAAGCACTCCGATTTTTAAAATCGGGATTATACTTATCGAGGCAACGTTGGGCCGCATCACCGGGCAGTTCATTTTCGAACCGGTTCAGTATATTCAACAAGGCATACAGCGATGCAATATTGCTTTCGGTACTTTGCGACACAAGTTTATCGCTTTCCGATTTCAGTTCTTCGGCCACATCGAAGGTTGCTTCGAAATGGGTTACACTTTTTTTTATCGCTTGCATACCCGGCGTAAACAGCACCGAACCTTGTGCAACAAATTCATCGTTTTTACGGAACAGGCCGGTTGTCCACTCCTCATCGGTTTGTGGAATCAGCTTCTTTTCAACAATTTCGCCATTTGGTTTGAACCGTGCAATGTAATACAAGCTATCGTTAAGGGTACCCAGATCGAGGTTTTTGAGCCACAACATGGAACCAGCCGGGTTGATGGATCCGGCATAAACCGACACGCTTTTACCTGCGGGAATTCTGTAAATGCCATCGGAAAGCGTCCCGGCAAAATTTCCGGTTAGTATAATATTGTTTTGAGCATCGAGCGAAATAGCCTGCATAAAATCGGCACCTTCAGAGCCGATAGCCTTTACCCATTGCAACACCTGTTTACTATCAAAGGCGGCCACAAAACAGTCGCGCGCCCCACGCGAAACATAACCCTGCCCTAACTTCAGCGACGTGTCGAAACAACCGGCCAGCACCACTTTTCCATCGGGCAATGTTACCATACAATCGCCATCGCCGGGATAACCACCGGCTTGTTCAACCTTAGCCCACAGTTGTTCGGTTAAATTGCGTTGCGATGCCTGATCAACCACAGCCACAATTTTGGGCATCAGTTCGCGGCATTGCGGCATCGTTTCACCCACTGGTGCTCCAATATATGTAGGGTCGCACACCGTGTATTTGTGTGTGCCGCTAACCACATAATCGCCGGCCGGTTCTGCCCCAAAGTCCACCGCCAAAGCCACATGACCAGGGTAATTGAGCCCAACCACTTCGCGCCCCACAAGGTTACGAACCAACCACGACAATAACGCCGAACGGTCCTCGCAATCGCATGCCGGATAGTAAAATACCTCGTCGGGAAAAAACCATTTTTCGCGATTAAATTGTTGTTGATCGGTCTGGTATTCAAAGCCATTATGGATGAACCGCATCAACAATCCCACCGATTCCTTATCGGTCTTACCTTGCATCAACGGTTTAAAGTAGGCAAACATGCTGTCTTTTACCGAGGGAGACATGGATGCCGAGAGATATACGCTTAAATCGGCCTGTGGATAAGTGTTGTAAAAAGCCACGGTATTTACCGGAATTCTTACCTTAACGGCAGGCAGTTTTTTATCGAAAGTAATGGTTCGATCTTTATATTTTTCTTCGAAATTAAGACAACCATTGAGTTCGAGACTTAATGGCTTGCTGTATTTGTCGAAACTGTTTTCGTAACACATTACCGCCGGAACCTGCTTATTATCGGCATTTACAAAATAATATTGGTGGTTTTCGATGGTTAGGTATGGTAAACCGTATACTTTGCCACTAATTGCCGGAAGCAGATATAGTTTCGTATCGCCTTTTGCATAAGCAATACGGGTTTCGTAACCCGAAATATTCATTACAAACCAGGTTGTAAGCATCGCCATATTATCTTCGGCCGGATACAGCGATTTGCCCAGCGCGAGACACAATTGATAGTAACCCCAGTCGTTAAGGTTCATATCGCGTGCCGCTTCGTTCATTTCATCAACCATGGGGTCGTAATCGCCATCGGATACCTTGCGCCAAAACGCCGCCACACCTTTTTCATTGGGTTCAACCAACGGTATTTCTACCAATTTTTTGTCTACCGAAATAAACATTCTTTGGCCGAAAAAGTCGATATTGCGTTTTACCGATGTCACCGGTACTTCGGTTATTTTTTTTATACGGGGTGCAATTTTAGGATCAATGGTGGGTACATCGACCACAATAACCGGCTTTTCGATTGGCTTAAGAGCTATTCCCGGAATAATTGGAGCACGCGAGGTGTCCTGTGCCGGAGGGGTATATTTCGGCAATTCAATCGGTTTTGGGGCATCGGAACGCTTAATCCCTTTAAATGTTTCGAAAGCTTTCCAATTTTTTTCGAGGTAGTCGGCATACTCTTTATTCCGTTTTTCAACAAAATCGGAATACTCCTTTTTAAGTGCTGCAATGCCTTTTTCCTGATCTTCTTTATATTTGGCGTACGCTTCTTTTTGCTTTTTTACGTAATCCTGGTACGAACCAACCTGTGCCATTATGGGTAGTGCCACCATAAAGGCCAGAATTGAAACAATATTTTTTCTCATTTTGTGCATTTTAAAGGTTTATAAGACCATGTAGTGTAAGTCGATATACAACGAATCGTGAGACAATTGCCAGCCGTTGCATCTTATGGCAATATTGTTTTGCAATACTTCGCGATTAAGCGAATTGAACCTGTTCTCATAGCTTTCGGTAAGGTTTTTGCTCATTACAGAACTACCGGAAGTAGCTTCTGAAACCGTTTCGGTAATGGCGCATATCAGCGCAACCCACAAACCGTTTTTAACCGAATATACTTTTGGGTTTTGGATTGAACCATAGGCCGTTTGATTGGTCAATTGTTTTAAACGGCGCGACCCCTGCGATAACTTCTCATCGTTTAATTTACTGGAAATTTCCAATGCACGGCCTACTTTATAAAGCCGGTAACGCCACTGTTCAACAGTATCAGTGCCGTTTAAAATCCGATATAATTCCAAATCGGTTAAATAGTCGGCCCTGCGTACCCGTCTCTCTTTCGCAAAGAACCAGAACTTAAAATCCACACTATCGGTGCAGTAAATTGTGGAGTCTTGTTGAACCGGTTCAGTAAAAACCAGACACTCTCCATTCTGGTATTGCACAGAGTCTTTTAAATTTCTGAAAAAGGGCATTCGACCACTAAGACAGTTAATCAACTGATATTGATCTGATTTAGTTTCGGATTGGGATGCAGAAAAAAAATCGGAAACGGACGACAACCGAACACCTTTTGCAAGCTGACAAAGAAACTGTGCACGCATTCGGGCCTGAATTAACGAAGTACTATCACACAATCCAATATCCGATACTCCCGGCAACATGCAACCGGACTCATCAATCCTAATTATACTATCATTTTGGCGGGTAAAACCATAAGTAGCCGCATTATTATTAAAAGAGAAGGCATACCCATTGCCAAACATAGTAAATACTACACTTATAACGACAATCGGTATGCCCATTGAACGAACCTTTGCCCGATTAATGATTTGCATTAAAGGCAAATTTTAGTGATTTAATTTTTATAAATGGTCAGAATTCCTATTTGGCATTCTGCATCTCTTTTTCAAGTTCGCCTTTAAATTTCTCGTACTCAAAATCGAGGCGAGTTACGTCATCGGTCGATAGTTTTTCCTTCAGGCCGGCCAGCACATCGGCACCAGACAACTCAATAGCAATGTAACATTTGTAGGTCCCTTCCTTAGTTTTCGTAAACTTTTCGCAAATCGTACGAATACCTTGCAATTTTTGGTTTACAACCTGACGGGAAATGCCCTCGAAGCGGTTTTTGGCTTCTTCAACATTGTTTACATCTTTAGAGCTGTAATAGTTGTCGACAACAGATTTTACAGTGGTTGAGATATCTGCGGCCATTTGTTCGCGGGCATTTGCCATCGCTTTTTTTCGGGCCAACATCTGATCCATGCTTTCTCCAATTGCATTGGCTCTGAAAAATTCTTTATTCGTAAAATAATCGGGTCCTGAACAATACTGTTCAACAACAACCTCACCACTTCCTGCAGCAATTGTTTTTTTCGAACTGCACGAAGTCATAGCAGCCGCAGCCACCAACACCGGAATAAATAATAGTCTGAATCTCATTTTCTACAATAATTTAAAAGGTTCTAATCATGCAAATATACAAACATTTTGATACCATTATTATATTTAAATAACAAACAGACTTTTTAACGCCATCGGTAGCTTTTAACATTAAAGGACCGTAAAGTAGCTTCATTTATCAATTTTTGTTATCAACAATAGTCAACAATTACGGAATTACAAAAAACACATGCAATCCAAATATGCCTTGAAATTGACCATTTATGCCCATTTTCAGACCACTTATACTAATATTTCCACAGGTTACAAACTTCAAATTATTACCTCTTATGCCTATATAATTCAGGGCCATAACATTACGATTACCCTATAAAAAAAGGTATTATTGATTGTCAATTCTAATTTTGAAACGCATCAAAAGCAAGTCCAATTAATAAAAAAAACATGTTTGGTTTTGCAGCAAAATACAAATAACTAAAATTGAACCGCATTTTTAATACATTTGCACCAAACAAACGGTGCGATGCTCAGCATTTCGATAGATAATGATTCTCCTGTCCCAAAGTTCAGGCAGTTGGCCGATCAGATCATGATTGCGGTTAAAAACCGTAGCTTAATAGCAGGTGATGCGTTGCCTTCAGTAAATCAAATTATTGAGAGCAGTGCACTTTCGCGCGATACAGTAGTAAAAGCCTACAACCTGCTCAAAAAAAAAGGCTTAATTGATGCAATTCCTCAAAAAGGTTATTTTGTAAAGGGAAACAGTGGTTCAATCCTATTTTTTATTGATACCTTCAAAGCCTACAAGGAGGTATTGTATCATTCTTTTTACGACAATCTGCCCGAAGGCTATCAGCTCGATTTGCAATTTCATCATTACGACATTCATCATTTTGAGGATGTAATAACCAATAGCATAGGCAAATACGCCAAATATGTGGTCATGGGGTTCAACCACCCCCGCGTAAAGGAGATACTGGCGTTGTGCGAACCCGACAAATTACTGGTTATTGACTGGAATGTGAATTCGCCCGAAAACTGCTCACAGTTGATTCAGGACTTTGGGCAATCGATGTACGATGCGCTTGAAAGCGGATGGGAAAGTATTGAATGGTACGAACATTTGGTATACATTTATCCCGATTACACCTATCACCCATCAGTTTCGATTGACTATTTTAAACGGTTTTGCCTCGACCACAAAATAAAACACAGCATTATTACCGACCCAAAAAAATTTGAAGTACAAAAAGGCTATTGCTACCTTACCGTAAGCGACCGTATGTTGGTAAAAATTATCGACAAAGCAAATTCCAACAGTTTAAAAATAGGCGAGGATATCGGCCTCATTTCGTACAACGAAACGCCAATGAAAAAATATGTTCACCAAGGGATAACCGTAATATCTACCGATTTTGAAGAGATGGGAAAACTTGCGGCACAGTTTGTTGCTGGCAACGATAAAATGCAGATTACGGTTCCAACCAAATTCATAAAGAGGCATTCGGTTTAGATTGCCTTATATTCAACATCTTTAGTTTTCATACCCAATATCGATCAATCATCTGAATAATTTTTAAATTGTTTTTTTGATTAGATATTTCCATTATATTTGCAGCACAGAACAGCACAGAACAGTAAACATATTTTTTATGCAATTATTAGGATTAGATATAGGTAGTTCGTCGGTAAAAGCATCGTTGATTGAGGGCTCTACGGGCGAATGTCTCGGTTCGGCATTTTATCCGAAACACGAAATGCGTATTGATGCGCCTCAGGCAGGTTGGGCGGAGCAATCGCCCGAACTGTGGTGGGAAAACCTTAAGCTGGCCGTAGCCGAAGTACTCTCTTCGCAAAAAGCGGGTTCGGTAAAAGTTGGCGCAATCGGGATCTCGTACCAAATGCACGGATTGGTAGTGGTCGACAAGGACCGCAATGTATTACGTCCTTCCATTATCTGGTGCGACAGTCGCGCTGCCACGATCGGACAGAATGCGTTCGACACGCTTGGACACGATAAATGCCTCGGTTCATTACTTAACACCCCGGGGAATTTTACGGCTTCGAAATTGAAATGGGTAAAAGACAATCAACCCGAAGTTTACGCCAAAATAGATAAAATCATGCTTCCCGGCGATTACATTGCCATGAAACTCACCGACGAAATAAACACCACCGTTAGCGGCCTTTCCGAAGGTATGTTTTGGGATTTCTCGACCAATTCGCTCTCTGAAATGGTCATGAACCATTACGGTTTCGACAAATCTCTCATTCCGGCCATTGTACCTACATTTGCAGTCCAGGGCCTCGTTACACCAAAAGCCGCTGCGGAACTTGGTATTGAACCGGGGATTCCCGTTTCGTATCGCGCCGGCGATCAACCCAATAATGCTTTGTCGCTTAACGTGCTCGAAGCAGGCGATGTAGCAGCAACCGGAGGAACCTCGGGTGTAGTGTATGGGGTAAGCGATGTGGTGCGTTACGATCCCGAATCGCGCGTAAACACCTTTGCCCACGTAAACCACACAACCGAACAAAATCGTTTAGGTGTACTTTTGTGTATCAACGGCACAGGTATTTTGAATTCGTGGCTACACAAAAACGTGGGAGGTGGCACTGTTAGTTATCAGGATATGGATAAAATGGCCATGTCGGTTGAACCGGGTGCGGAAGGCTTGTCGGTTTTGCCATTTGGCAACGGTGCAGAGCGGGTGTTGCGCAATAAGGAAACCGGCGCATGGGTTGCAGGTCTCAATTTTAACACACATAGTTCGGCACATTTGTATCGTGCGGCACAGGAAGGTATTGTTTACTCCTTTAAATATGGGATGGATATTATGAAACAAACGGGTATTGAACCCAAGGTGATCCGTGCCGGCAAGGCCAACATGTTCCTGAGTCCGCTGTTTCGCGAATGTTTGGCCACAGTATCCGACACCCCAATTCAGCTTTACAACACCGATGGGGCACAAGGTGCAGCACGCGGCGCAGGTATTGGTTGTGGGTTTTACGCATCGGCAAAAGAGGCGTTCGAAGGATTACAAGTGGTAGATATTCAAGAACCAAATTCGGCTAAGGCAACAAAATATAAAGAAGCATATCAAAATTGGTTAGTATTGTTAAATAAATCATTATAAAATAATTATGAGCTATTTCGTAGGAAACAAAGAGTATTTTCCGGGAATCGGAAAAATTGGTTTCGAAGGCAAAGAATCTTCAAACCCACTGGCATTTAAATGGTACGACGAAAACCGTATCGTAGCAGGTAAAACAATGAAAGAGCATTTGCGCTTTGCCATTGCATACTGGCACACGTTCTGTGGCGATGGTGGCGACCCGTTCGGCCCCGGAACCAAAGAGTACCCATGGGGTTCACCCGAAACAAAACTCGAAGCGGCTTTCGAATTTTTCACCAAAATTGGTGCACCCTTCTATTGCTTCCACGATACCGATGTTGTTGGTGACGGTTCAGTTTTCGAAATCGAAAAACGCTTAGCTAACATCATTCCTTCGGCACAAAAATTACAAGCCGCAACCGGCGTTCAACTGCTTTGGGGTACGGCCAATGTATTCTCGAACCGCAGATACATGAATGGTGCATCTACTAATCCCGATTTTTCGGTGGTGTCTAATGCAGCGGTTCAGGTAAAAAATGCCATTGATGCCACCATTGCGCTTGGCGGACAAAACTATGTATTTTGGGGAGGTCGCGAAGGTTACATGAGCCTTTTGAATACCGATATGAAACGCGAAAAAGAACACATGGCAAAGTTCTTGGGTATGGCACGCGATTATGCCCGTAAACAAGGTTTTAAAGGCACATTCCTGATTGAACCAAAACCAATGGAACCATCTAAACATCAGTACGATGTGGATAGTGAAACGGTAATCGGTTTCCTCCGCCACTATGGTTTGGCCGACGATTTCAAACTCAATATTGAGGTAAACCATGCCACTTTGGCCGGCCACTCATTTGAACACGAATTGCAATGTGCTGCCGACGCGGGCATGCTTGGAAGTATTGACGCAAACAAAGGTGATTCGCAGAACGGTTGGGATACGGACGAGTTTCCGACAAACATTACCGAAGTAACCCAGGCGATGATGATTATTCTGGCTAATGGTGGTTTCACCAACGGAGGTATTAACTTCGATGCCAAAACCCGTCGTAACTCTACCGATCTCGAGGATATATTTATTGCACACGTAAGTGGTATGGATACTTTTGCCCGTGCATTGGTAACTGCCGACGACATTCTTACCAACAGCGATTATAACGCACGCAAAGCGGCCCGCTATGCATCGTTCGACGCTGGCAAGGGGGCCGAATTTGAAGCAGGCAAACTAACACTCGAAGATCTCAACGCGTATGCAAAAGAGGTAGGTGAGCCAAAAGTAACCAGTGGAAAACAAGAGTTACTTGAGCAACTCATTAACCGGTTCATTTAATTTAAAACTATAAATAAGATATTCCTCTCTGCCAAAAGAAAGGCAGAGAGGAATTTTCATATCTAACAAAATCATACAAAACATGACTAATTCTCAAAAAAAATCGAACCCTTTGGACAATGGTAATCCAATGTATCTGGGGTTATTGACCCTGGTAGCGACACTTGGAGGTTTGCTTTTCGGATACGACACGGCTGTTATTTCGGGTGCAGTTGAGCCAATAAAAGTATTTTTTAAACTAACTGCCGAAAATTATGGCGATGCAGCAACTTTTTATCATGGTGCAACAGTTTCGAGCGCGCTCATTGGTTGTATTATAGGAGGTATGATCTCGGGATTATTTGCGCAGAAATATGGTCGTAAAAAATCATTAATCGTTGCCTCTATCCTGTTTTTCATATCGGCGGTGGGTTCCGGCTATCCCGAAATGCTGTTTTTTAACAGTAGCACCCCTATCTCAACATTGCTTGTGTCCTTTAATATATATCGTATTATTGGTGGTATCGGCGTGGGATTAGCCTCTGCAATTACGCCAATGTATATTGCAGAAATGTCGCCGGCCGAAATACGTGGAAAATTAGTTTCGTGGAATCAGTTTGCCATTATTTTTGGGATGCTGGTCGTTTATTTTGTAAACTATTTTATTGTTTTTGGTAAGGAAGCAGACTGGATAAATCGGGAAGGCTGGCGATTGATGTTTTTGTCGGAATCGTTTGTTGCAGCTACCTTTGGCATTTTACTTTTTCTGGTACCCGAAACGCCGAGATATCTGGCATTAATGCATAACGACGAGAAAGCATTCAAAATTCTTTCAAGGATAAACGGTACAGAGAAGGCAAAAACAATTCTTGCCGAAATTAAGGAAACAGTTCACGAAAAAGTAGAAAAAGTACTTACTTATGGATGGAAAGTTTTAATAATTGGGGTACTTCTTTCTGTTTTTCAACAAGCAGTAGGTATTAATGTTGTACTATATTATGCACCAACCATTTTCAAAGGACTTGGATTTGGGAACGATGCCGCCATGTATCAAACGGTAATAATGGGTATTATAAACATTATATTTACGTTGGTTGCCATTTTTACAGTCGATAAATTTGGCCGAAAACCATTACTAATTATAGGATCTATTGCAATGGCTATTGGCATGTTTGCTATTGGGGCACTTGCCCATTTCGAAATTATCGGCATTAGTACACTAATTTTTATTGTTATTTATACCGCCGCATTTATGATGTCGTGGGGGCCGGTTTGTTGGGTGCTTATTTCCGAAATATTTCCCAACACAATACGTGGCAAGGCAGTTGCCATTGCCGTAGCAGCACAATGGATTGCCAACTTTGTTGTATCTTCAACATTCCCGGTATTAGAACATTTCAGCATCACATTTACCTATGTACTTTATGGTATCATGTCGGTGCTATCAATTTTATTTGTTTGGAAAATGGTTCCGGAAACCAAAGGTAAAACACTGGAAGACATGACGCAACTCTGGAAAAAATAGGTTAACCACCGGTTCAACCAAAAATAAAAAGGCCATAAAGCACGGGATTAAAGAATCCGGCTTTATGGCCTTAATTTTTTTGCGGAAAATGGATTAGTTTACTTCGAAACAGTAGCCGTAACCCAGTCGGGTCACAATATTTTTTCCATATTCACCAATTTTTTTTCTCAATCGCGTAATATTTACGTCAATCGTTCGGTCCAGGACATAAGCCTCACCTTTCCACACACGCTCAAGAATTTCGTCGCGCGAGAATACTCTACCCTGATTTTCGATAAACAGTTGAAGAATTTCGAACTCTTTTTTGGTAAGTTTAATAATCTCGTTGTGAAGCCGCACTTTTTTTTCCACTAAAAATATGTGTAAATCTTCGTACGACAATACTTCTAATGCTCCTTCACTATCTTTCAACAAGGTCCGTCTCAGTACCACTTTAACCCGTGCGACCAACTCGCGGATTGAAAACGGCTTCGAGATATAATCGTCGGCACCAAGTGTGAACCCCGTAAGGGTATCGTTTTCACTATCCTTTGCCGTAATAAAGATAATAGGAATGCCTTTGGTTTTAGGATCTTTACGTAACACACTGGCCATTTTGAAACCGGACATTTTGCCCATCATTACATCCAACAGTAACAAATTGTATTTCGACAAGTCCATTTCCAATGCTTCTTCGGCTGAGTTTGCAGTGTCAACGGTATACCCCTCACTCTCGAGGTTAAATTGTACAATTTCGCACAAATCCTGTTCATCGTCGACTACTAAAATTTTTGCTTCGTCCATTCTGTTTTTAAGTTAACCTTGTTTTTCAAAAAAAATCGAAAACATCTCCCACAAAAAGGGGAGATGTTCCGCCATTCCCGCCGGAACGACTTCTGTACTTAAAACAACAATGAATTGAACAGCAATTCTTTAAAAGCAGACGGACTTTTCAGCATCACTTTACTCCTTCCAATAATGCCTTAAACGCCTTAATATAACTGAACCAATGTTGCTATTAAGTAGTGCAATATTACGCCTTAGATATTACGATACAACAAATATACGATTTCAATCAATTGAAAAATATATTACATTAATATTACAAAACAAAAGCGGACTAACCTGTTATAAGATTAGCCCGCGTATTTGTTGGTGACTTATTTTTTTTTAAAACTGAACCAGCATTGAACCGCAGGAATATCCGCCGCCAAATACTGTGAATCCGACAAGACTACCTTTTTCGATTGTGTCGAAGTTTTCCGACAAACAGATCCCCGTACTGGCACTGCCTGTGTTTCCGTACTTTTCGATGTTGGTAAACACTTTTTCGACCGGCAACTTCATTCGCGAAGCCAAATTGGTTATAATACGGTTATTGGCCTGATGTGGAATAATATAATTAAGATCTGTGAGGTCGTAATGATTACGCTTCATCAATTCGATCAAAGCCTCTTCCATATATGTGGTTGCAAAAATAAATACATCGCGACCATTTGGCATTTTTAAACCTTCGGTTTTTGGATACAGATATACCGATTCGTTTGCTGCGCCAATGTGACCAAGTCCCTTAGTATAGATATCGGTAATTTCAGGTGCATCCATTGGTTCATCGCACCCTGTAATAATGCAAGCAAAAGCCCCGTCGCCCCATAAATGTCCGCTTTTCTCGCAATCGTCGTGACCATAATAAGAATTATGTTCCGAAGCTACGACGATGGCTTTTTTAGCCTTTCCCATGGCAAAATAGCCTTGTACCACTTCTAATGCATTAATAAATGATGAGCAGGCAGAAGTTAAGGAAAGTACCTGAGCGTTTACAATTGCAAATGAGCGTTGAACGGCATGCGCATGGCTGTACACCGTATCGAATGGCGAATAACTTGACCCTACAACCAAATCAATATCACTGAAATCGGTAGTTTTCAAGCCTTCTACTGCGCGTATTGCCATTGTATTGGTTGTTTCGCCTTCGGGTGCGCGCGAACGTGTTTTTATACCCGTACGCGAAAAAATCCATTCATCGGTTAATCCGTTGAGTTGTTCGAAGTAGGCATTAGGGAGCAGTTGATCGGACACGTAATGTGCCAAATCGGTGATATACATTTTCATTTTTACGAATCAGTATTAATTTTTTACTATGAATATTCTGAATTTCTGTTTTTGAACTAATTTGTAATAGGATTTTCTGCCTGTTCGGCCTTTCGTATTTCGATACCTCTAAGTAATGAAGAGATGAAATTTGATAGTAGAATATCGCATTGTCGACTAAAATTTTCTTTTATGAACCTTATTTCCAACGATTTAAAAGTAGACTGTAACGTAATACTCAACAATTCCGGACGTGGCACCGCAAAAACACCGGCCTCGTTCCCCTCTTCGAGAATACGGCGCAAAAGTGCAATTTCGCGTTCGTCCAGCTCACTACGCAATAACTCAACCCGGTTATAATTTGTTATAAAATCATCCTGTACGGCCGAATTTCCTAAAGTTAAATCGCGTAACGATTTTTTTCGTTGGTAAGCAAACTTCACAAACTTTTGCTTTGGTGGTAATTCAGATTCGGCTACTGAGGTAAGTTTATCGATTATTTTTGTAATCTCCTTATTTACAACGGCCTCGTAAAGCTCCTCCTTGCTTTTGAAATAGGTATATAATGTACGCCGCCCCAGTTGCGAAGCCACCGCTATATCATCCATAGTGGTTCGATGCACACTAAGTTGAGCAAACACTTTACGTGCTACATTTACTATTTTGGAGCGGGTATCGCGTGATGTATTCATCGTATACTGCACAAAATATAAGATTCTGTGCAAAATAACATAAAAAGAGAAGACCTTACAAATATCTTATTCATTTTATTGCATATTTTCAACCAAAACCGAAATGATATCTCTGGCTACTAATGTTTTTGATTTAAGTTCGAAAGGCCACATTTTTCCACTCTTGTGCCAAATAGTAACTTTATTGGTATCACCCCCAAAGCCAGCCCCTGTATCATTAAGGCTGTTGAGCACAATAAAATCGAGATTTTTTCTCGAAAGTTTGTTCAACGCATTATTTGTTTCATCTTGCGTTTCGAGCGCAAAACCAACCAAAATCTGATCGTTTCGTTTCAGACTTCCCAATTGTGCGGCAATATCTTTTGTAGGTTTTAGCTGAACCGATAAATCGGCATCACCGCGTTTTATCTTTTCATCGGCAGAATGTGCAGGGGTAAAATCGGCCACAGCAGCCGACATAATTGCAAAATGGCATTGGTTGAACCGTGAAACTGCGGCTTCGTACATTTCGCCGGCCGAAACGACATTGATGCGTTCGATATGCCCCTGAGGTGTTGGCAAACTAACCGGACCGGCTACAAGAACCACTTTTGCACCCAGTTGTGCACATTGCTCTGCTATGGCAAACCCCATTTTACCCGAAGAGTGATTGCCGATAAACCGCACCGGATCGATGCGTTCGTAAGTTGGGCCTGCTGTTATAAGCACAGTTTTGCCGGCAAGTATTTGCGACGCTGCAAAGTGAGCCACTATATGTTCGAGAATGACCTCAGGTTCTTCCATCCGGCCCTTTCCGATAAGACCACTGGCCAATTCGCCACTGGCCGGTTCAATAATAATATGACCATTGGCTTTGAGTATGCCAATGTTTTGTACCGTGGTGGGATGCGAAAACATATCGAGGTCCATCGCCGGTGCTACCATAACTTTGGCACGGGTAGACAAATAGCTTGTTATAAGCATATTATCGGCCAACCCATGGGCCATTTTTGCAATAGTACTTGCAGATGCAGGTGCCACAACAAACAAATCGGCCCAAAGCCCCAGATCGACATGACTGTTCCAACTGCCCGAATTGGCCGAAAAGAACTCGCTGATAACCGGACGATTGGATAAGGCAGAAAGGGTTACCGGCGTAATAAACTCTTTACCGGCCGGAGTAATTATAACCTGTACATCGGCACCCTCCTTTTTTAAGGCACGCAAAAGATAAGCGGCTTTGTAGGCTGCAATACTTCCCGTTATCCCTAATACAATGTTCTTCCCTTTCAGTCTCATGGAATTATAAAACAATAAATGCCGGATAACCCGAAAGGCTACCGGCAACTATTTCGTTAAAACACTTGTTACTACCGTTTTAATTTGCGATCGTTCGAATGATTACGAAAATATACTTCGTCGGCCAAAAACTCTTCGGTCGCAACCAAAGTAGGCTTAGGAAGTTTTTCGTAGTATTTCGAAATCTCTATTTGTTCACGATTCTCGAAAACCTCATCGAGATTATCGGTATAAGAAGCAAATTCCTGCAATTTACGGTCGAGTTCCTGCTTAATTTCAACCGAAATTTGGTTCGATCGTTTGCTGATAATCGACACACTTTCGTACACATTACCGGTTTTATTGGCAAACTCGTTCATATCACGTGTAATGGTGTTGCCTGGTGCTTTCACTTTTTTGAAATCCATATCGCTGTTATTTATGTCGTTACTTTTTACTTTCGAAAGATTTGATTACTTTCTCACTTTCCCGAAACATTTTTTCTGCATCGGACAAATACTTACTATTCGGAAAATCGTTTTTAAATGAATAGTATTCATCAATGGTATCGCGGAATCGCTCGGCCACTTTTTCTTCGATACTATTGATGGCCTGAATATATTTCGATTTCAGAATTAAAAACGAAAGATCTTCGGCATGTTTGGACCCGGGATATTTTTTAAGACTGTTTTGTGCCTCTATCACTGCGGCTTTATAATTATTGCCCAAATAGTTTCCTAAATCGAAGTACAACTTCGCATTTAAATACGACTTATAGGCCAGTTTATCCTGTAAATCCTGTATATATCCTTCAACTTCCTTGGCTTTTGATGTTTCGGGATAAAGTTCGATATACGTTAGAAAGGCATCTATTGCCTGTTGTGTATTAGCCTGATCGAGCCTGGGTTTTGGAGAACTTTTGTAATACGACAATGCCTCCATATAATAACAATCTTCGACATAACTGCTCCCCGGATACATTTTGGCCAGTTGCCTGAAATAGTGGGCCGACATTTCGTAATCTTTCTGACCAAAATAGCATTCTGCCTGAATATACAATGCTTCTTCGGCCTTGTCGGTTCCTTTAAAATAGGGCACCATATCGTCCAGCAACGATGTTGCTTTTACGAAATCGCCTTTTTGGTAGTACTCCTTGGCTTTGAGATAACGATAATCGCGATCGGTACTTTTCAATACCTTCTGATATTCGCTGCAACCGGCCAAAATAACTGCCGAGGCTACTATTGTAAGTATCTTGTTCATTTTCATAAAACCCTGCAAAATTAGGTTATTCTATTCAATTTTAAAACAGTAAACATATCTTTTATATTCTTTTATCCATTCCCTTACTTTAATTTTGGGCAGAACCGGTGTATAAAAGGTTCGACCGAAATGGAAAACAATGCTATAACGGTTCAAAAATGTTCAAACCATAAGGTAAAATGGGGATATTTCACTTTTAAGAATTTTTGCAAAAACCCATTCATTCAACTTACTTTAAGTTATAAAGTACAGTTTTTAAGCCCAATAGCATGATTTAACACAATGCTTATACCAAACAACCGACCAAAAACGGATAAGACAACAGTTTTGATACAATTCTTTGATTATTACGATTTGTAACATGAACTAAAACAGTTACATTTGCACGTTGTTATTAAAAACTTACTAAAGTGGATATTTTTAATAAAATAAGAGCAAATCAAGGTGACTTAGGTCAATACAGTAAGCAGGCACATGGATATTTCATGTTCCCCAAACTCGAAGGCGAGATTAAACCAAGAATGGTGTTCAGAGGTAAAGAGGTTTTGAACTGGAGCCTTAACAATTATATTGGTTTGGCAAATCATCCCGAAGTACGTAAGGCCGATGCGGAAGCCGCAGCCAAATGGGGCTTAGCCTATCCGATGGGTGCACGTATGATGAGTGGGCAAACCAGTTTACACGAACAATTGGAGTCGGAACTTGCCGATTTTGTAGGCAAGGAAGATTCGTACCTTCTCAACTTCGGTTATCAGGGAATGGTATCAATAATTGATTCGTTGTGTAGCCGTAACGATGTAATTGTGTACGATTCGGAAGCCCATGCGTGCATACTCGACGGCATGCGTTTACATATCGGTAAACGTTTTGTGTACCAGCACAACGACATGGAAAACTTCGAAAAACAATTAAAACGTGCCACCGTACTTGCAGAAAAACAGAATGGTGGAGTGTTGGTTATAACCGAGGGCGTATTTGGTATGGCCGGCGACCTTGGTAAACTTGACGAGATTGTGGCATTTAAAAAACAATATCCCTTCAGATTATTGGTGGACGATGCGCACGGTTTTGGAACAATGGGTGCAACCGGTGCCGGAACGCCCGAGCATTTTGGTGTAATGGATCAGGTAGATGTGCTCTTTTGCACATTCGCAAAAGCGATGGCCACAATTGGTGCATTTGTTGCAGCAGACGAAGATATCGTAAACTATTTGCGTTACAATTTGCGCTCGCAGATTTATGCCAAATCGCTGCCAATGCCAATTGTAGAGGGTTCATTGAAACGTTTGGAACTTATTCGCAACCATCCCGAACTTCGCTCGAAATTGTGGGATGTGGTAAATACACTTCAGGCAGGTTTGAAGGCGCAGGGATTTGACCTTGGCAAAACAGAATCGCCTGTAACACCGGTATATCTTTCGGGCTCGGTTCCGGAAGCCACAAATTTGGTTATGGATTTACGCGAAAATTACAATCTGTTCTGTTCGATTGTAATTTATCCGGTTATACCTAAAGGGCAGTTGTTACTTCGATTAATACCTACGGCGGTTCACACCATCGAAGACGTAGAGTATACCATTGCCTCGTTTAAAGCCGTTCGCGATAATTTGGCTGCCGGCAAATATGTTGGCGAAGGATTTGCACAGTGGAAATAAAACAATAAAAACATTTAGGAATACCGCAGCAGTTAATGTTGCGGTATTTTTTTTATTCAAACCCAAACATTCCGGTTCAAACAATACAGGTAACTTTATTTACTGAATTTCACATAATTAACTAAACTAATTTACATCAGCTTATACGCACATACAAAATATTGAAGTAAGTTTTATACTTTTGCGTTTTATTTTAAAACCAGTTATGAACGCTATATTGAGCTTTTTTAAAAAGCACAAATTCTGGAGGTATTTTGTCCTTGCCGCAATATTGATTAATGCTCTGATTGGCTTTGTGTTAACCAGTGCATTTGTGGCCATGAAACTACACCTTACCGACAGTTCGGGTACGGTAGATTTTAACGACCGTTACTTTCAGGATATTGCCGATAAGTACGGAAAATCGGGAAAAACCGACTCGGCAACCATCGATTTTTCGGAAGCCGAACTGATGCACAAAATTATGGTGATAAGCCACTATTATCCCGAAAATGCCGTAAATATTTTTAATGCCTATTATCAAACGCAGAATTTACACGAGGCATTCAGGATGGTAGATGCTGTGAACCTGCACATGGCCGACAACAAGCCATTTTTACAGGCCATGAACAGTTTCAACGCTAAAAAAGCCAAGAGCCTGACCAACAAGGGAAGTGTGTACGAATGGATGAACATACGTGAGTGGGGTGATTTTAAACTGGCGGTAAAAAAGGACAAACACCTGATTGATTCGGTGGCTGCACTGACCGGGGTTGAACCACGATTGATTGTTTCGGTACTTGTGGGCGAGCAAATCCGCCTGTTTAACTCCTCGCGCGAGGCGTACAAAAAATGGATCGGGCCACTTAAAATACTATCGGTAGAGACCACCTTTTCGCTTGGCGTAACCGGTATAAAACCTTTTACCGCTCAAACCATTGAACGCAACCTTAAAGATACGGCATCGCCTTTTTATCTGGGACCCGAATACGAGCACTTGCTCGATTTTAAAACAGCAGCAAAGGAGAGCGAACGGTTTCAGCGACTAACCTCGTACAAGGATCATACCTATTCGTATATGTATGCCGCACTGAATATAAAACAGATAAACAAGCAGTGGGAACGCGCCGGATTTCCGATCGACAACCGCCCCGAAATTTTAGCCACATTGTTCAACATCGGCTTCGAAGTTTCGGTACCCAAAGCAAATCCGGTAGTTGGTGGTTCGGGCATCAACATCAGAAATAAACGATACACCTTTGGTTCAGTAGCCTACGAATTTTATTATTCGGGCGAATTATTCGATTTGTTTCCATTTTGGCCTTCGCGCTTTACCCGGCCGGTTCAACCCACACTTACCGCAAAAAATTAATAATGAAGCAGGTCATTCTATTTTTCGTTTTAATCAGTGCGTGCACGCAGCTATTTGGGCAACCGGAGCTTAGCTGGCAACGTTTGAATCCGGGCATGAGTTTTTGTGAAATAGATGCGCCTGAACCGTCGTTTGTGGGCGATTCGAAATTATTTATATTACGGATTGAACCCAATGCGGTAACATTCAATTTATTATGTGCATCGCAGCACGACAAACTTACGCGAACAGCCCCCGAATGGGCCGATGAATTCGGCGTGAATGTCGTTTTAAATGCCGGCATGTATGGTTATGGCAAAAGCCATCCGAACAAAGGATACATGCAAAATTACAGCCATATAAACAGCTCGAAACTAATTGGCGGGTACAATGTAATGGCTGCAATGAATCCTAAAAAAAAGGATGAACCGGCTTTTAAGCTTTACGACCTTACACAAACACCGTGGCAGCATATCAAACCAAAATATCAGTCGTTTAGCCAGGGGATGCGAATGATTGACTTTGAAGGAAACCCAATGGCGTGGGACAAAAAGCCCTGGCAATCGTGCAGTATGTTATTGTGCAGTACCGATACCAATGGGATCATTTACTATTTCTTTAGCCGGTCGCCATACACACATAAACAAATGATTGGCTTTTTGCTGGGTTTGCCCCTTAAATTGCGCACCACGGTGTATCTCGAAGGAGGGCCCGAAGCCAGTTTGTACATAAAAACGCAAGACACCACCATTATAAAATTTGGCAGCTATGTGGCCCGATCGTACGAAAACGACACCAATAGCCACTACTGGCGGATACCCAATGTAATTGGGCTTCGGTCGAAATAACCCAAACCACCGCATCGTGCATCATATGCCAACTATTAATTTATATTGAGGATCAAACCATTATAATGCATTGGATATTACACAGGTAGTGTTACTTTTGCATTACCGGGCTTACCGGAGAATCTGCCCCGATGGGAAGTAAAAGGTTCGAACAAAAGAAAACAAATATGACAACAACCAAATATTATGCGCCTGCCCTCGATAAAGGCTTGGATATTCTGGAGTTTCTCTCGGCACAATCGTTTCCACAATCGCAACTGGAAATAGCCACAGGCATAGAAAAAACACAAAACGAAATATACCGGATGCTGGTAAGCCTCGAAAAACGTGGGTATATCGCCAAGGATCCGCTCTCGGGAAAATACAGCCTTACGCTACGGCTGTTTCAGTTGGCCCATCACCATTCGCCGGTGGAAATTCTGGTAAAAGGTTCGGAAATACACATGGAAAATCTGGCTCAGGTCATCAACCAGTCGGTTCACCTTAGCGTACTTTATCATAACAAACTAATGGTTATCGGGCAGGCTAAGAGCCGCACACCGGTTACACTATCGGTTGAAATCGGCAGCCTTTTTCCCCTCGAAAAAACCAACTCGGGCAAAGTTATTCTGGCCAATCTCGATGCCGAACGGTGTGCACATGTGCTAAGCAGTTGCGACACTTATATTGCGATGAATGATGAAGAAAAAGCGCAGTTTATGGCCGAACTCAACGAATTGAGAGGCAAGGCGTGTAATGTAAGCAAAAGTTTGCTTACCGAAGGGGTTACCGACTTTTCGTCGCCGATATACAACATGCAGAGCGAGATAATTGCCGTGTTGGCCGTGTCGACTCTTACGTCGCAAATGCGCAAACTGGTTGGAGCCGAAGTAATTGAAACAGAATTAGTTGAAACAGTTTCAAAAATAAGAACGTCGCTGGGTATTTGTTAAAAAACAACCCGGCGACATCTTTTATTAATTCCTGAATCACCATATCCTTTTAAACACCCGCTTTCATTTTGGCCAATAAAATATGGTCGCAAACCAACACCAATTCATCGCGCTGGTTTATTACTTCCACATGCTCTACCACAGTTCCCAAGCCCGGCTTGTTCGAAGCCGACTTCTCGGAAATCGTTACTTTTACATGTATGGTATCGCCGATGTACACCGGTTTTACAAACCGAAGTTTGTCGTAACCCTTCGAAAATGCCTCCGGATTAATTTCGGTTGCCGTCATACCAATTGCCACACTAAACGTAAGCGTACCATGAGCAATACGTTGCTTAAATGGCTGTGTCTTACACCATTCAGCATCCATATGATGCGGGAAGAAATCGCCGGTTTGGCCGGCATGAATCACAAAATCGGTTTCGGTAATGGTTCTACCCAATGTTTCGCGGTAATGCCCCAATACATAATCTTCGTAAAATTGCGAACGTACAAACATATCTTTATCTTTTAAACTATTTTCATTCTTATGGCTGAACCGAATGATAATCGGGAGCCAATCCCCCCATATCGCTCGAAGCATACGCAGCTTCCACCAGCAACATGGTTTTCATTACATCGTCCACAGAGGTTTCGAGTATTTCGGTCGAACCTTCGACATACCGCATGAGCGACGACATGGAGCCGATAAAAGCATCGGGAAACCAGGTGCCTTCGATGGGTACTCTAACCCATTCGGGGTGTTTACCATCTTCCACCACACAATATTCGAACAAATCGGGAACACCCTTCGGATAGTTCATGAGCAAGCCCATTTTGGCGTATACCGCACCTTTGGTTCCTTCCCACTTTACGTAACTCTCCTGATGATCGGGACCAAAATTATGGTCGTGATTGGTGCTTACCAGTGCGCGCAAACAATCGTTGTATACCATGATGACATTGGTGCGGGTGCTGGACATTGGTTTTGCCGGATGTTTTACGGTATGAGCCATAATCCCTTTCGGATCGCCCAAAAACGAGCGCACAAGATCGATATGATGTATGGAGTGCTGCTGAATTTCGAGTCTTGGATGATTAACCACATGCGGGAAAATTTCCCAGGGGGTATAAACCGTAACCCGCACCTCCATGTCGTAAACCTCGCCAATAGCACCCTTATCTATTAAGTTTCGGGCCGCCATAATAAATGGGGCAAACCGCAACTGGCAATTTACTGCCGCTATCAGTTTTTTCCGTTTGCAAACCGCTACAATGGCTTTGGTTTGTTCGAAATAGTCGCCAAGCGGCTTTTGTATGAGTACGGGTGAACCATCGGGCAGCTTTTCGAGCGTTTCGACAAACTGATCGGGCATCAGCGTTAAATCGTAAACTGCATTTGTAGGCGCCATGGCCACCGCATCGTCCACGGTGGCAAAAACATGCGGAATATGGTACTCCTCAGCCAGTTTTTTCGCCCGTTCCACGGTTCGGTTCACAATACCAAAAACCTCAAACCCCGCTTTGCGGTATGCAGGTAAATGGGCATCGCGAACGATTCCACCGGCGCCGATAATTACAATGGGTTGTTTGGTTTTGGGTAAAATATATGCGTAGTCGATATTCATAAATTCCTGTTGTCTAATCAAAAAAAAAGTGCAAATAATATTATCGGAGTAAGACATCCACTTTTTGTTGCGCCTGAATCAAAAGCGTTTCAATATCCTTATCCGAATTCATAACCTCCAGAACCAGCGCATCAACCACATCGGCTATCGATGACCAGTTGGCCATTCGAGGCAACGATTTTGCATTGCGGTGTAAAATATCGAGCTTATGGTAATAAGGCACCATGCTGTTGATTTCATCATCGCTCCAGGTCGATTTTCGGCAACCGATGCCCCCGCAAAGGGTAAGTAACTTATCGTTTTGTGCGGTGGTCGCATAGCGTATAAAGTCGTAAGCCGTTTGTTTATGCACCGAACCACTACCCAGACTATACATCCAGTAGGCATTTAACGATACCGGTTCACCCCCCATACCCATTGGCACATTGGCGATATCGACCTTGCCTTTTACGTTCGATTTTTCGTACACATCGCTCATGGATGCAAACCCAAACCAGTTGACCATCATGGCCACGTTGCCGTTGGCAAATGCCATACCCAGCTGAACCGAATCGAAGACGGGCGATTCGGGATGGATGGCACGTGTATTGCGCAAGGCTTCGCGATAAAACTGCATGCCTTCCACTGCTTGCGGAGAGTAGAGTTGAACCCGGTTTTGTGCATCGAGAATATCGCCTCCACGTGTCCACACCTGAAGGCAAAAATCGAATACCGTATTGTGTCCATCGGGAAAACCAGCAAAGGCGGTGCCATACAAACCCTGTTCGGGCCGATTGAAAAAGGCAGCCACTTCCATTAAATCGTCCCAGGTTTGGGGTACAACCAACCGTTTACCGTACAATGCGGCAAATGCCTTTTGCTCTTCTTCCGATTCAAAAAGGTCTTTGCGATAAATGAAACACTCCGGCCCGTTGTGAAACGGCAATCCATACACACGATTTTCGAACCGTTGCATTCCCAGCAACGATGCCGACCATCCGTTGGGAAAATTTTCAGGAGGCGAAGCACCTATCCAAGCCGACAACTCTTCCAAAGCGCCTTTTTCAACCGCTTCGGCCAACCAGTCGGTATTGATATGGGCCACATCCCATTGCCCGTTTTGCAAGCCGCCATCCTTTAAAATACTGTGATACAACGGATGCAAATCCATTGGCACCATTTCGAGTTGAAGCATGCAACCTGTTTCGCGACAAAAATTTTCCCAAAACAGTTGAATTGCTTTTTCGAATGGGTCGAATTTTCGAACGGCTATCCTGAATATATTACCCGACATGCACTTAGTTTAAAAATTCGTTAAACACCGATACGGTATGCTCGCCCATTTTCGGAAATCCAACCGGCGATGTCAGCGTTTTACCATCGAAACGAATGGGGCAGCGTGTAGTTTGATAGGTAAACCCACTGTTAGTAGTTACATCCTGCAACATCTCGATCACTTTAAACCCATCGTGTTCAATGAGTGTATCCCAATCCATTACTTCGGCGCACCAAAAATCGGCTGGTTCGAGAATAGAGAGCCAATGTGCGGTGGAATTGGTTTTGAGATGGTCGGCCAAAGCCTGTTTCAGCACATCGCGTGAGGTGAACCAGCTTGCCGGATCGGCATATTCTGTTAAGGTTTTACACCCGATCAGTTCGCCTAATTTGGTAACCGAACCCATAGCCAGAGCCATAAAGCCATCGGCGGTTTGGTACACGCCATATGGTGCACCAAGAAAAGGTTGTGCATTATTCGATGCGGTACGTTGTACCGGTTGACCACCATCGTTATGAAAGAGCGTAACAGCTTCGAACTGCAAATCGAGCATCGATTCGAGCATGTTTACCGACACCTTGCACCCTTCGCCAGTAATTGATTTTTGAACCAGACCGGCCAGAATACCTTGAACCAAATGTGCACCTGCCATAAGATCGGCTACGGCAATACCCAACGGCACCGGACCTTTATTTGCATTGCCACTTAATAATGTAACGCCCGATACGGCCTGAACCAGCAAATCCTGTCCCGGTCGTTTTGCCCATGGCCCTTCGATGCTATAACCCGAAATGGTACCATATACAATACCCGGATTAATGGCCTTCACACTTTCGTAGTCGATGCCCAAACGTTCGGGAACGCCGGGTCTGAAATTCTGAATAAGTACATCGGCTTTTGCGATAAGCTGCATGATCCGCGCCTTTTCGTCGGCGTTTTTGAGGTCGACCACGATACTTTCCTTATTACGGTTGATGGCCGAAAACATGGAAGAAGTGCCATCGAGGCGCACGTTGGCCATCAATAAATCGCGGCAGGGATCGCCGCCGTTGGGCTGCTCCACTTTAATTACACGGGCGCCCATATCGGCCAGTTTGAGACTGGCAGCCGGCCCCGAAAGATATTGACTAAAATCGATGACTAAAATATCCTGTAGCGGTTTCATAATTCTCAGAGATTAAATTCTTGTTTGATTTTATCGTTGTCTTCGCCCACACGTGGTGCCCCTTTGGCCGAGAAAAGCCGTTCGTTGTTGAACCGAATCGGGCAGCGAACGGTGGTAAAGCATGAGCCATCTTTCATGGTGATATCCTGCATGAACCGTAGGGTTTTAAACGCTTCGTGTGAGGTTAACTCTTTGAATCCCATAACCTGCGAGCACCACACACCTGCCGGTTCGAGTATGCCCAACCAATGTTCGGTGGTATTGGTGATAAACTGTTGGCGAAGAATATCCATAATTTCGTCGCGTTCGTTGAAGCACTGCTCGGGCGTTGTAAATTTACCGAGTTTATCGTTGCCTAAAAGCCCCGCCAACTCAACTATATTGGAAATTCCCAGTACAAGATGTCCGTTTTTGGTTTCATACACACCATAAGGTGCTTTTAAAAATGCATGTGCGGCGCCTTGTTTTGCGCGTTGTGGTTTTTGTTTTCCACTGTTGAGCCAGGTGGTAAGCACTTCGAACTGAAGGTCGAGTGTAGATTCGAGCAAACTTACCTCAACCCACGACCCCCGGCCGGTTTTGCCACGTTTTACCAATGCGGCCAAAATACCCTGAGTAAGATGCGTACCGCAATACATATCGGATATCGCCAATGCCATGGGTGTTGGCGTATCGTTACAATCGCCGGTTAAGTGGTTCAAACCCGAAATACTTTGCGCCAGCAAATCCTGTCCGGGTTTTCCAACCCATGGGCCGGTAGTGCCATATCCGGTAACGGTTGCATAAATGAGTTTCGGATTTAAGGCCTTTGCGGTTTCGTAATCGAGACCGATTTTTTCCATTACTCCGGGACGGAAGTTATGGGTCATTACATCGGCCTGTCCTATGAGTTTTTTAACAATTGCCAAATCTTCGGGATTTTTTAAGTCGGCCGCAAACGACTCCTTGTTGCGGTTGGCCGTATGGAAAACGATGCCGCTTCCGTCGTAAAAAATGTTTTTCAAGGCAATCTGTCGACCCCCTTCGCCATGAACCGGGCGCTCTATTTTAATGACGCGAGCCCCCATATCGGCCAATTTTAATCCGGCAGAAGGGCCGGCCATAAACTGGCAAAATTCGAGAACCAAAATGCCTTCTAATGGACGTTTCATATTTTACAATTTTATCTGTATGTTTTTAAACAATTGATCCTCAGAGGCACAACGGCCCTGAGGTTCAACCATAATAACAAAATCTCTGTTTATAAGTTTTTTGTTACTCCTTTTCTTTGAGCGATTGGAGATAAACATCGTTCAAATGTTTGAGGAGCTGATGCGGATCGCCGCCATTCATCATGTATTCGCGAATTGGCGCACCGCCACGGTCCTGAAAATACATGTGTCCGTGGTAACGCGGACGTAAAAATGCACGGTCGAGTGCCGGAAGCGTATCTTTGAAATAGTCGGTTGTTACATGGTTGGTGTGTGTATCCAACCAGGCTTGCCGGTGGCCCGGCTGACCGCCATTATCGAAGAAGAGTGTTTTTTGTATTGCTTCGCTGCCTGCAAACTCCACAAATTTTGCAGCCACATCGAGGTGTTTGCAATTGGCCGAAATAGCCAAACCTGTACCACCCAGGGTAGTAATAAGTTTTTGCCCATCGATTTCGACCATGTCGTGAAATTTCAGGAATTTACGGGCATATCCCAAACGCGAGTAGTTGGTATAACCATAAGCAAACGGGCTGTACACATAATCGTCGGTTAGTGTCATGGCCTCATATACTTTAATAGGATTCCAGTCGTAACTTTCGCGACGGATGTTTTTGCCCAATTCGCGAAGCATCTCGAGTGCGGTAAGCCCCATCTTTTCGGAGATAAAATGCGTTGGAGTCGATGCTACATCTTCGCCCATGGTGGAGCAAATCATGTAGAAACTCATGAGTGTATCCTGAGGGATGCCCGGAATGGCAACCATGCCGTTTTTAGAAAACCCGATAAGCTCTTTGAAAGTTTTGGGTAACACGAGGCCGTGTTTATCGAGCAAATCGGGTCGACTGGCAGCAACCGGCGTGGCTGCATCGATGGCCAAAGCCCATTGATGTCCTTCGTACGAATAGCTTTCGTGCGAGCGGCCCACGGTATTTTCGGCCTGATTATCCATGTATTCGGCAGGCAACATGGTGTCGAGTGGCAAAATAACCTTGGTACGGGCTGCAAAACCCGCCCATGGGTGATCTATGATCAGAAAATCGAATCGTTCGGCCAATTTATTAATCGGTTCGTCGGCAAAAGCCTGCAACGACCGTTTTTCCCACGAAATTTCGACTCCGGGGTTCAACTCACCAAAACGTTGTGCACAAGCCACAATAGAGGTAAAACCACGGCTGTGATTCCATGTAATTCCCTTTAATTTCACTTCGTTACTCATATATTTGTATTACTCTTTATTATTACTCTTTTTCGTTGCCAAAACCACGTGCGCGTGGAATTTGCATATCACTTTCATACGATTCGCCATCTTCGCCGGTTAGTGCTTTAAATTCGAAGAAATAGGTTCCATAACCCCCATGACCGTTGCCATTTTCGATTTCGAGTCGTTTATCTTTCCATTTATTGAAATAAGCGGTAGCCTCAGTTTGGTCGCCGATAAGGAAGAAATAGTCGTTGTGCGAAATAACCTTACCTGCAGCATCGGTGAGTTCGAGGTTTACGAAGAATTTTTGTTTGGATGAACCAAGCACTTTTTCGTTGATCGGAAAAAAGGATCTGGCGCTGTTTTCGTCGATTTTTTTAACATCGAAAGATTTGGATACAAGCACTTTACCCCAATCGTCCTTCATTTCGAATTTTACTTTGCAGTTGGCGTAGCTCTTATATAAATCGTTGATTATCCAGATATTACCAACAAATGGTTCGTCGTTGTGCCAGCGGCGTTTTTTAAATTCAAAATTAACGAGCAACGGCTGATACGCTTTCTTTACGAAATCGTACGACCGTTTAGGTTGGGTATAATTATCCACAATACCCCATTTCATATCGGGCCAGTAAGTAATAAAATGGCATAGCGAGATGCCACTCAAACTTGGTTTTGCACGACGGAAATGCTCAATTCCATTCTGGAAAATAATCCCTTGTGCATCCTGTGTGGCATTTACAAATTGTTCGAGGTTATCTTTCATTTCGTTACCAAATACATCCCAGTTTTGCATGCGCAAACGAATAAGGTCGGCCCAGTGATGCCCCCAGCTCAAGCCGGGAGGCCACATTTCGTTTTCGGGAATGAATTTTTTCAGACTTTCGACAGAGGGTACCGAAGTGACTGCAAACTCGGGCACAATGGGGAAACCATTGGCATTGGTTTGGTACCAATCTTCGTGTAACCAGCGACCCATTTCGTAAAAATAGCGTAAGGCATGAACCGCTTCTTTGGGTTTGAACCCGGCTTCCAGCGATTTTTCGCAGGTGAGTGGCGAATCGGGCACATACGGAATATGGAAGTACTTGGTAATTGAATCGCCCAATTCTTCGAGGAATGCACGGCCAAAGTGCGCGTCGCGTGTACGCAACATCATCTCTTCGCCACCTTCGCATTGAATAAACGACGGATGGTTGCGACGCTCTTTGGTTACAGCCACGGCTGTATTTAGAATTTCGTTGATTTTTTCCCGTTCGGTGGGAATATTACCGGTACCCATCGGAATCATATCCTGCCATATGGTAATGCCCATTTCGTCGCAATACTGGTAAAATTCGGCAATTTCGGGCTGATGCCATCCAAAAATACGGATGTTGTTCATGTTGGCATCCTTGGCCATTTGTATAAGTTTCTTGTATTTCTCTACACCCGAACGGCCGGTGAAAATATCCGGCGGTCCACCCCAACACGCCGATCGAATGAAAATAAACTTACCATTGATGTAGGTCGAACGCGGATAGGTTACATCCACATCCTTTTTAAATCCGGGATTCCATTGCGAAGTAATTTCGCGAATACCAAATGTCGTTTCGTTAAAATCATGGAAGGCCTTCCCCTCACCAATCGATGTTTTGGCAACATACAAATTCGGATCGCCCATATCCCAGGGCCACCAGAGTTTTGGATTGTTAAGATGGATGTTTTTAATCACCTTATGAATGCCCGGATTTACAACCTGTTTAAAGGTATATTCCATCTCCTTCATGTCGAAGTTTTTGCCATCGAGGGTGGTCATAAAGGTCATCTCGTGTGGCTGATTGGTGGTGTTTTGCACGGTATATTCCATGCTTATGTCGGCCGAACCATCCTTGTTAATCTTATGATTTGCAAACACATCGGTGAAACGAACGTTTCCGGTTCGTACCATTTTAACCGATTTATAAATACCAAACGGCGTAAGATCGCGCCAGTAATCGCCGAACCATGGCGTTTTGCGTCCGGCCACTAATGAATTTACTGCCGGTGGCGGGTCGAGTTTTACGATAAGCATGTTGCAGCTTTCGAGATGTTTATAACGATGAATACGAAGGTATTCGTTTACATTAAAACTGAATTTGGTGAATGCACCTTCGTGCCTGCCAAGATAATGACCATTGAGCCACACTTCGCAACTAAAATCCACACCTTCGAAAACAATGTCAACCACCTGATCTTTGATATCTTCCTTTACATTAAACTGGTAGGCATACCACCATTCGTACTGCTGTACCCATTGTGCCTTTACACTATTACGGCCAAAATAAGGATCTTCGATTACGCCGTTATGCCACAAATCGGTATACACATCGCCGGGTACGGTTGCCGCATTCCATACCAAAGTCTCAATGTCTTCCGGCGGAAGTTTCGGCAATCCTTTTTTTACCCCTTCACCGGGCAACATCATTTTCATTCGCCAATCCATACTGTTGAATATGCGAACAGTACCATCTTTTTGCTGATGCGAATAGGTGGTATTGGGCTGAGCCATAACACCTAATGAGCACCCCATAATAAGCAGTGCTAAAAGTTTTTGTTTTGTATTCACTCGAAAATAGTTTATAGATGTTCTAAAATAAATTCTACCAGATTTTATACAAGCAAGCTATTACCAACGGCAATAATAATGATGCCCACGCACATTACCGCCAAACCCGAGAATAACCAGGTACGCGACTTAGCACCGGCTTTCTCCCATTCGCCGGTAAAAATGCCTAAAAGATTGGCCACCATAATGCAACCCGACTGAAAGATGGCAAAACCTACCGAAGTACCCATGGCACCAAGCTTGTATGCTCCCAATCCGTATATAATTAGTGAGGCACAATAAACCAATGCCATTACCAACAGCAGCATCCAGTTTTTTGCACTGCCTTTGACCACAAAACCTCCCCAGCTGTGGCTTTGGCTCAACCGAAATACAAAATAACCCACTGTGGCAATACCACTACCTATAAATGAAGGTAACATTACGGCCAAACGGGCAATCCATGGTGAGTTGCCATACTGATCTTGCGAAATGGCACCAATATGCCCAATGTTATCGGCAACATGGTACGACAGGTTGAATCCTGCGGCACACAAACCACCAATTACACACATTATAATACCGGCTTTCATATCGGAACGGTCTTTGGATGATTGAGGTGCCAGTTCTGATTCGTGCTTTTCGCGCATCAGTCCGGCCTTACCATTGGCAATAATACCCAGCATAATAACAAAAATACCGGCCATAATAACCATGCCGCCCGTGGTTGACAATTTATCCATGCCACCCATTAAAAACGGGAGTATTGAACCCACTAAAGTGGTGATACCAATAAGCAACGAAAAACCGAGTGCCATGCCAATTTTGGAGATGCTGATGCCCCACAACAGATTGCCCACACCCCAAAGGATACTGAGCAAAACAACCGATGCCATTACGCCGGTTGAAACTTGTGCATAGGTATCGCCTAAATTTTTCACCAAGAGGTTGGTGGCAATTACAGGCACCACAAACATGGCTAAAAGCCAAAATCCGCCCCAAATATTATCGACAGAGAAGTGCTTCATATATTTGCTTGGAAGGGCGTAAAAACCAAGCATAATCGCTGCCATCAGTACCCAAAAAATACCTATTCCCATTTGTTTATTATTTTTATATATGAATAATGGATGTAAATATAAATACAAATCGACTATCTCAAATAAAAAAATCCAATATTTTAACATGCATACACACTTTTTATGTATCGACGGAATTTATAAGGCATTTACACCTTATTTTTTAACAAATTGGAATTGCAAAAAAGGGATGGAAAGATTGGTCTGGGATATGAAGAATGGAAAGAAACCGAAGAAGGCAAAAAGAGAATTTAACGGTTGAGCCAAAAACAAAATAAGGAGAAACAGCATTCCCTATGGTTACGGGCTTACCATTTCTCCTTGTTTTGACCTGATGGATGCATTTGGCATGCAAACCCCAATCCTGTGTTACATGAATATTGTACCGGGTGATTATCCCGCGCCACCCATTTTTAGAATAACGATACTGTCGTTGGGTTGTAAGAGGTAAGTGCCCTTTTGGATACGGCCGTTGATAACGAAACACAACCGCGATTCGGTGCGGGGAATATTGAAATTTTCTTCCAGAAATTCGAATGCACTTAATTCGTGTTGTGCCACATCCACTTCCAGTTCCGAAGGAATGCGTTCGCGTAATGCGCCCAAAGCCGAAATCTTAACCTTATACATCATGGCATAATCGTTTTTAATTGCATGTATGATTGTAACCAACCGTTTGCAAAAATAGAAAATAAAAAAATGGAGATACAAGAAATAAATCTCATATCTCCACTTTACAATATGATTATAAAAAATTATGCCATCAGCTCTTCCAGACGGAGTTCCACCAATTTTCCCTTAAGTGGTGCACCTTCGGCATCCATTCCGGTCATATGGTAGTACAATTCCTTGGCTTCTTCGAATTGAGCTCTGTCGATAGCCACACCTTTAATTGCGCCATTAGTCATTGGTGTAAATACACGTTCGGGCAAATCTTCGTCTTTTGCAGTAATGCCACATTTGGCATTAAACAACCGGCCCATTACCACACTTCGTTCGGCAGCCATCAACAGCTCGTTCAGGCTCAAATCCCAGCCGGTAATATTATTCACCAAGTCGGGCAAATGTTCGAGAAGAATCATGCGGCGGCTCGGTTCGGCAAGGAAAATACAGATATCGAGCATATCCATAATTCCCCACAATTTTTGAAGAATAACAAATGCACGAACTTTATCGTGATCCAATGAACAAGGATCCAATGGTTTACGAATACCCCAGTTAAAGAGCGTATATACATTACCATCTACCAAAGCCTTAGGATCTTCGTTTGGTTGACCCATGAAGCAGTGGTCGTGTTCGACCACCACGTGGTCGCCACCGTTGGGCGATACAGCATAACCGAGGGCTACATTCCATTTTCCACGACCTTCGTGTGCGGCAAACTCCATTTTTTTTGATGCCATCACATATTTTGGTGCATCGCCTCCGATAATGCGCGCGGCACGGTACGAACCTTCGGCCAGCACATTACCAAATCCTTCGCGAAACGCAATCTGACGAATAATTTCGAGGAACGCTTTTTCGTTTCCAAACACCAGTTCGAGACCACCGGTATCTTCCTTCGTAATAATTCCTTTTTCGAAACACTCCATTGCAAAGGCAATCGTCATACCTGTACCAACCGAATCCAACCCATATCGGGCAATCAACTCATTTCCTTTACAAACAGCCACCGCATTCGGAATACCGCAGTTTGACCCGATTGAGCCCAAAGTTTCGTACTCCGGCGCACCGTATGCAGGGTTGATGTTTTTATCGGGATCGGATGATTCGTTTTTAACCACCTGTTTGCAACGCACAGGACAAGCAAAACATCCTTCGCGTTTTACTTCCATCTCTTTGGCAATGCTTATGCGATCGATGCCTTCGGCATGTGCAAATTCGCCCATTTGGAAGTTGTGTGTGGGAAGAATACCCATACCGCTAAGAATGGTTGGCAAACACATGGTGCCGACCTTTCCAAAACCATCGAGACTTTCGTGGTTTTTCCAGTTTTTCCCAAACCACGATGCATATTCCTTAATAGCTTCGGCTTCTTTCATAAACTCGCGGTTATCGCCTTTAACGGCAATGGCCCGCAAATTTTTCGATCCGAATACTGCACCCATACCACCACGACCATTCCAGTGTTTCAGCTCGTTACATAACGCGGCAAATCGTATCAGGTTTTCGCCTCCGGGGCCGGTTTGCAAAACGCGGGCTTTGCTTTCGCCCATCTCTTCGCGAATGGCATCCTGTACCGGACCGGTATCTTTACCCCACAGGTGTTTGGCACTTTTTATCTCTACTTTGTCATTATGGATGGCGATATAGCATGGTTCAGCCGATTTTCCTTCCACAATAATGGCATCGTACCCTGCAAATTTCAATTCGGGACCAAAAAAACCACCTGCTTCCGATTTTCCGAAGCCTTCGGTCAACGGACTTTTGGCTCCAACCGAAAACCGCGAAGTACCCGGTACGGGTGAACCCGTAATTACACTGGGTGCCACAATAATTTTATTCTCGGGGCCCAGCGGGTCGGCATCGCCCGAAACCTCCTTGTTAAGGTAGTAGCCAATAATGTTGGTTCCACCAATATACTGTTTAAAAAAATCCCCACCCGGACTTTCAATTTTTATTGAAGAATCCGTAAGATTGATCCGTAAGATCTTGTTCCGAAATCCAAATGACATTGCTAAAATATTTTAAGAATAATGATTGTTAGTTACCGCTTCAAATATAGCTCTAATTTTAAAAAACAAAGAATCACACCATATATTTAACAGACTGAAAATGAATATTTTCTATATGTATTTTTTTGCATATCGTAATAATTTGAACATTAACACACTAATTTGTAACAGTAATACCAACCAACTACTACATTCGCTTTATAAAATGGCCAATGCCTTCTCAATCTTTCTTTTTCGGGTTGAACCTGTTGCTGCACGTTTGGAATCATGCCCCGAAGAATGTAAGGGGAGGTATCGGAAACAGCATGGGTTATCACTTTTTTTTTTAAATTGCACGCCAAAACAAGCAGGTGATGATGAGCGAAAATGAACAAATCAGGTATCAAAGGCAACTTATCCTTCCGCGCTTTGGCGAAGAGGCTCAGCAAAAGCTAAAAAAAGCCAGGGTATTTGTAGCTGGCGCAGGCGGGCTTGGCGGCCCCGTATGTTACTATCTGGCGGCAGCAGGCATAGGTCATTTGGTGGTTTGCGACCGCGATAAAGTCGAATTGTCGAACCTGAACCGCCAAATCTTGCATGGAACAAAAGATATTGGCGAGGCAAAAGCCGATTCGGCCTACCGCACCTTATCAAACCTCAACCCCGACATTACCATTAAAACGCACAACATCACCATCGACGATATCACCATTGCCGAACTGGCCAATGGGGCCGACATAATGGTGGACTGTCTCGACAATATTGCCACAAGGCATGTATTGAACTGGTATTCGGTTCGAACCGGCACGCCATTGGTTCATGCCGGTATCGATGGTTGGCATGCACAACTGGCATTACTGATTCCCCAAAAAACTCCTTGCATAAAGTGCCTTTTTGGCGAGGCGAAAGATACCACCGAACCCAAACCCGTATTGGGCGTTGTACCCGGTATCGTTGGCACCATGCAGGCACTCCTTACCATAAAACATCTTATCGGCGATCATTCCGGCGGCAATGGCCTCATGTATTTCGATGCAGGTTCACTCCAATGGACGCGAATATCCATCGAACGAAACAAAGCATGTACCGTTTGCGGCAGTAACAACTAAAAATATTCAGATTATGGCAGGCTCAGTAGGTTCAAAATATTATGATATTTTTCTCGATTATTCGATTCAACTGAAACACAAGCAGGATGGCGATATAATGAACAGCAGCCATTTTGAGCTTTTAAATGTAATACACGAAATAAACTCCATTAAGGAAGCAGCCGAAAAACTGGGTATCAGCTACCGCAATGCCTGGGGCATCATTCAGCGCATGGAGGACATTTTGGGTTTTAGCCTTGTAATTCGTCAACGGGGTGGAAGCCATGGCGGCAGAACCACGCTTACCGACGACGGATTAAAACTGATCCAGGCCCATAAAGAACTCCGCGTAGCGTTCGATAAGGCCATCCACGACATGACCAAAAAATTCTTTCGCGAAATAAATCAGTAAGCCACGCACTTCGCCGAATTTAATTAATTTGTTTTCAATATAAATTGCACCCGGCGAATGGCATTTTGTTGCAATTCCACTATTTTTGCCACCTTTAAAAATGGGTTCACGCCCAAGGTGTAACATAGCGGTAAGGAGAATAGGAAATGGTTGAATATCCAATTGCACTTGATATCATTCTGTCGAACACAACAGAGTTGGGACACGAACACGTGAAACTGAAACATGCGCACCGGCGCATTTTGGCTTTGGATACCTACTACGACATTGCACTTCCCCCCTTCAACAAATCGGCCATGGATGGTTATGCTTGCCGCATGCAGGATATGAACGGTACACTCGACATTATTGAAGTAATTTCGGCAGGGAAAAAACCCGAAAAGGTCATCGGGCCGAACCAATGTGCGAAAATTATGACCGGTGCAGTGGTGCCCGAAGGTGCCGATTGTGTAGTGATGCGCGAATATGCCGAAGAAACAGGCAAAAGCAAGGTTACTTTTACCATAACCAAAACAAAAACAAACATCTGTACTACCGGCGAGGATGTAAAAGTTGGCGATTTGGCCCTACGCGAAAGAAGCCTGCTTACCGCACGACATATCCCCATTTTGGCCGGAGCCGGTATAACCGAACCGTTGGTTTATCGTCGGCCACGGGTTACGGTATTTGCCACCGGCAGCGAATTGGTTGAACCGGAAGCCATACCGCAACCATTCCAAATTCGTAACTCCAATGCCTCGCAAATGATGGCGCAACTTGAGGAATTGGGATTAAAAGGCAAATACGGCGGCATTATCAGCGACCAATTTGAAGAGACCAAACAAAAAATCGCCTATGCCTTCGAAAAAAGCGACGTGGTAGTGCTTTCGGGAGGGGTATCCGAAGGCGATTTCGACTTTATTCCAGCGGTGATTGCCGAACTTGGATTTACCACCCTGCTTACCCGCATTGCGGTTCAACCCGGAAAACCCGTACTTTTTGCTAGAAAAGGTAAAAAATATTGCTTTGGATTGGCTGGTAACCCGGCCTCATCATTCATTCAATTTGAACTTTATTTAAAGCCATTTATTTATAAACTAATGGGTTACGAATTAAAGCCAAAAATTACCAAAGGCATTATAAGTAAAAACTACACCCGTAAAAAGGCCGATCGACTTCAATTTATTCCCGCCTATCTGGAAGAAGACCTGGAAGTAACTCCAGTCGCCTATCACGGTGCGGCACACATCAATGCACTTATAAACAGCAACAGTATGATAATGATGCCTATCGGCATTACCGAATTTAAAAAAGGAGAACAGGTAGATGTTAGACGCTTTTAACCGAAATATCGACTACCTCCGCATATCGGTTACCGACCGTTGTAACCTGCGTTGTACCTATTGCATGCCGGCCGAAGGTATAAACCTCATGCCCCATGAGTCCATTCTAACGCTGGAGCAGATAGCCAAAGTGGTTCAAACAGGAGCAACCCGATTTGGTATACGAAAAATCCGGCTCACGGGAGGCGAACCATTGGTTCGCAAAGGCATTGTAGACCTTGTAAGGATGATTGCAGATATCGAACAAATCGAAGAGGTGAGCATGACCACCAACGGCACCTTACTGCCTCAATTTGCGGCCGACCTTAAAAAAGCCGGTTTGAAACGGGTAAACATCAGCCTGGACACCTTATCGCCCGAAAAATACAAAACCATTACGCGGGGTGGCAATATTCAAGAAGTTATAGAAGGTATTAAGGCCGCAAAACTAGCAGGTCTCACACCAATAAAAATCAATGTCGTAAAACTGGATTCTCAGTTCAATCACGAAATAGAGGATTTAAAGGCATTTTGCATCGAAGAAAATCTGAAGATTCAATATATCAGGCAAATGGATCTCGAAACCGGCACTTTTTCGAGAGTTGAAGGAGGCGAAGGCGGCAATTGCAGCTTGTGCAACCGACTCCGGTTAACGGCCGACGGACATTTGAAACCATGCCTGTTCAGCAACCAAAGTTACAGCACCCGCACCATGGGCATCACAAAAGCCTTTGAAGCGGCACTGACCAACAAACCCGAAAAGGGCGAATCCAGCAATCAGCATGGGTTTTATAATATTGGAGGATAAATGTATGAGTAATCTATCGCATATCAACGAAAAAGGCGAAGCGAACATGGTGGATGTATCGGCAAAACCCGATCAAACACGGATTGCCAAAGCCACAGGGTTCATTACTTTGTCGGCAGAGACACTGAAACAAGTGAACGAAAATACGCTTAAAAAAGGCGATGTGCTTGCCACTGCGCGTATTGCAGGAATCATGGCAGCCAAACAAACTTCCAACCTGATTCCGCTGTGTCATCCGCTTCAACTGTCGAAGGTTGAAGTTGATTTCGACGTGACCGAAGACGGCATTCAGGTAAATACCATGGCCAAATGCATTGGCAAAACAGGCGTTGAAATGGAAGCTCTCACTGCTGCAAACGTGGCGCTTCTCACCATTTACGACATGTGCAAAGCAGTGGATAAAAACATGGTTATGCGCAGTATCAAACTGATAAGTAAAACAAAAGAATAAACCGGATATGACCACCATAAAAGTAATTTCGCTCAATATTTCAGAAGTAAAAGGTACCATTAAACATCAGGTCCCTTCGGTCACGATTAACAAGCAAGGCATTGAAGGTGACGCACATGCGGGCGACTGGCACCGACAGGTAAGTTTACTTGGCGTGGAAAGCTTCCGCAAAATGACAGAAGGAAAAGATGTGACGCTCGATTACGGCGTGTTTGCCGAGAACATTACCACCGAAGGTCTGGAGCTTCACAAAACCAATGTCTTCGACCGTTTTGTCGGAAAAGATTTGATTTTGGAAGTGACGCAAATCGGAAAGAAATGCCACCATGGTTGCGAAATCATGAAACAAATCGGCGATTGTGTGATGCCAAAAGAAGGCATCTTTTGCAAAGTCATTCAGCAAGGAAAACTGGAAGTGGGTGATGTGCTGGAATACCGTCCGCGGATTATTAAAATAGAGGTGATTACCCTCAGCGATCGCGCTTTTAATGGCATTTACGAAGATAAAAGCGGCCCGATGGCGGCATCCATAATGCAAACCTTTTTCGATGATAAAAATCGCAAAGTAGAAATAAAACAACGCATATTGCCTGATGACCCCGCGCTATTGAAAGAAGCACTCTTGAATGCGGGCAAAGAAAAAACCGATATCGTAATTACTACCGGTGGCACCGGAATTGGCAAACGCGATTTTACGCCACAAGTGGTAAAAGAAGTGCTCGATGTTGAAATTCCGGGAATCATGGAACACATTCGACTAAAGTACGGTGCCTCGACACCCAATGCACTCATTAGCCGGAGCATTGCCGGAGTAATGAACGAAACACTGGTTTATGCCATTCCGGGCAGCACCAAAGCGGTGGTGGAATACCTCAATGAAATAAACCAAACACTGGAACACTCGTTTCGAATGATCCACTCGATAGACAACCATTAGTGAAATAGGAACAATACAATACGCCAACAGGAAATAACCCATTAGTACATATCGATCGGCAAAAATATGCCATACAAATTTGAGCTATATATAGATAAACAATCGAATATGATTAAAAAAATGAAAAGGACAACAGTAACATTATTGAACCTTGTGTTCATTTCAGCCGGGTTATTTCAATCGTGCGAAAAAGAGGAAAAGCCGGTGGCTGAACCGGTGATTCCAACACCCGTAACCACAGAAAACATCTGGACGGTAGATTCACTCAAAACGAACACCGTAAAATGGTATCGGCTTACCGCTTCGGAAACCGCCACACTGATGCAAATCGAATGGTCGGAGTTGAACCACAGTGGCTCGAACAGAAAATATACCGGCGACATTAAGGTTTCGGCCTATAAACTGGATGGGAAAACAGCCTATTTCGAAAATGAGGATTTGGGCTATGCCACCGATGCTAAAAAATTTGACCTTACCACCGAAAAAAATGTATTGGTTAAGGTTGAACTCGCCACGCCTGCTTCTGTGGGAACCTATGCCATCCGCTTCGTAAGTTTTACGGACAATGGCGGGATACTCTTCTCGAATGCAGCCATCGGCTCAAACTGGATATCCGGAACAATCGCTGCCGGACAAAAAATGGGCTTTACCTTCGACTGCGACACCCTTACGAAAGTAAAAATCATGTGGGCAGAGGAAGGAAGTCCTGAATCAGGCTTTACCGCCGAAATTATGGGATCGGTATACAAAATGGATGGAACCACCCCATACAAGGATGTGGCCAACAATAAGGACATTGTAATGAAAACCAACAGCTGGAGCGACAATCCGAAAATGGTGTATGTTGATAAAACTGAGAAAAAGATCAAGGTAATTATTGAGGTAAACACCAAACCCGGAACTTACGCGCTAAAAGTTGTAAGTGCATATAATTAAATACCAACTAATGTGCCGGATCGAAATCCCGGAAGGGATCGAACCGGCTCATTTCTACAATGTCATCATGTACAATCGGCACCATGTTTTTTCTCCTGAATAACGTTCAGGCGCAGGACACCATTGTGATAAAAGAAATAATTGTGGAAGGCAACGCACTGCAAAACGCCATCGAGTTGCAAAAAGAGGCCATACCGTCGAAAATTGTCATCAGCAAAAAAGACATCAGCAATTTTGGCAACCATACAGCCGGCGACGTACTAAAACGCATGCCACGCATTTTTGTACAGGGACCGCCTTCGTTTAACCGTAACATCATGATTGCCGGACTCGACAAGCAGTTTCAAAGCGTGCTTGTGGATGGCAACCGGCCTGCAGGTGGCGAAGATTACCGCGACCTTAAACTCGACCGTATTCCGGTTGATATGATCGACGAAATCGAAATCATTTACAATCCTTCGGTTGAATACGGCGGCGATGCAGCGGCTGGAGTCATTAATATTAAACTGAAAGAAACACCCGAAAAAAGAAGTTATTCGGCGAACATAGCCATGGCCAATACGTCTACACATACCGGTGTTAATCCGGAATTCAATGCTTCGTATGGCGACAAACTCAAAAAAATATCGTTCGTTACCGCCTACAGCTACAACCGGTTCAACCGCGAAAACTACAATGCCATTACCAACGGCAAAATTTCGGGTTCGGAGGACGAAAATATAAAAGTGCACATTCAGGGTTTTACCGGAACAATCAACTACCTTATCAGCGATCGGAGCATATTGAAATACAAATACTTTTTTAGTGATTACGCAGAAGATCAATCGTTACTGGCCAATATCAAGCTGCGCACACAAGGCGGACTAAGCCTAACCGCCGACACCTCAACCAACAACATTGTGCGGCGACTTCAATCACATTTGCTACAACTAAGCACCTCCGGCAACCATTGGAAATGGACAAACACCGTGAGTTACGGGCAAAACTACGATTCGAAAATACGCGAACAGAATCAGTTAAAATCCATAGGTTCGGAAGTTACGCTTGAGAATGAGATTCAACACAACAACGAGGCCATTTTGAACAGTGCCTTTACCTGCTTTCTAAAGAAACACCGCATTAAAACCGGACTGCGGGCATCCGATTTCCGCCGCATCTACAACCGTTTAACCTACACCAAACCCGGTGGTGCCATGTTTTGGAGCGAAGTGGTGGATGGATCGTATGATTTATGGGAAAATCGCTTCGGTGGATATGTAGCCGATGAATTTTGTATCGGAAATCTGGAGGCTGAACCTGCTCTCCGACTCGATTACGACACGCGCAGGTACGAGACTACCAGCGACAAAGGCAACTATGAATACATTTCGCTGAATCCTTCACTGCACATAAAATACAGTGCCGCAAAGGATTTATTCCTAAAAGCCGACCTTGCCCGCCAGATCAGCCGTCCGCCGTTTAACCAACAAGTTCCGGTAGATAAAATCAAAAATAAAAAAGAAACCATCGAGCGCGGTAATAAAAACCTGAAACCGGCTCGTTTGCAAACGATTAGCTTGGGAACTGAAAAGTATTTCGGTAATAATTCGTACCTCACCGTCCGTGGATTTTACAGTATCATGCGCGACTTAATAGAAAGCCGCCAGGTGGGCTTTGATGATAAAACCATTGGTGGAACCGGGTATCGGATCATTCAGGCAATAAACGTGGACAGTGGTTTGGTTTACGGTGCCGATGTGGATGCACACATTGAGTTTCTGAAATCCGTAACAAACAAACTTAGCCTGAACAGTAATTTCTCATACTTAGGATCCGAAGTAAGAGATGCCACTTCAGGAAACATGCGTCGCCTGAACGAGCAGCCGCGGTGGATAACCAACAACTCGGTGGATTACTTTAATTCGATCCTGAAATTACAGATGAATTACATCGACAAACGTTTTTTGGCGGGTGGAACCGACGAAGGAACACTCGTGAATACGCTGGTGTACGAACCGTACATGCAGTGGGATGCACGAATCAAATACTTTTTCAAACCCTATGCTTCGATTTACCTGAATGCCTGTAATATATTCGACCAACACCTGAAGATTTCGCAAGGTGATGTACGTGAATCAGAGACTGTTGGACGCGACATTAGGGTGGGGATCAGCATGATATTTTAATAAAACAAAAAAATACGATATGAAATTTTATGTGGCTTTTGATGATACCGACACACTGGATTGTGGTCGTGGAACCGGCAAACTGGCGCGCTGGTATGCCGAGAGTTTACCCGGGCATTGCAAAGTGTGGGGTGTTGTTCGCCAACAACTACTTCACCACCCTTCGGTTCCCATGACATCGCACAACAGTTCGCTTTGCGTGGTGCTCGAAACACCCTTCGCAAGCGACCGCGGGATGCTTACTCAAAAAGCAATTGCACATATTCAAGCAAATTTTTTTGAAGGAAGTGATCCGGGACTTTGTGTGGCATCGGCCGATGATCCCGGAATGGACCAGATGATTGAATTCGGCATCAAATGTACACACACCAAAGTGAGCCAGGCAGAAGCCTTCGAAGCGGCAAAGCATGTGCATTTATCGGGTCATGGCGGAACCAACGATGGTGTTATCGGTGCTGTGGCTGCTGTTGGGCTGACCCATCTCGGCGAATCGGGGCGACTGGTATCGTACCGCGACATTCGCGATTTACCGCAGATTGTAACTGCCGGCGAACTTCGTCAACGGGCCATCACCCCCATCTCGGTGAACCGACATGCCGAATACATCCCGGACAACCACACCATTGACACCTGCGGTTCGTTACGCCCCCATTTATCGGGTAAACGACTCATAATCCCGGTGCTTTCAACTGGTGCCGACAGCTGGGAAATTATAAGAATCAAGAAAACAGAGAGCTGCAATCCGGGACTTAACCAGAACGAAATGCTAGGAAATGACTAACCAACAAACACAAAGCACACGATGAATTCAACAACAAAAAAGAAAAATAACAGTTTGTACAGCTATGTCATCAGGCAAAAAAAGCTGATTCTGCTTGGTGTGCTTTCGACCCTGTTGCTGAGCTTAGTCGAGCTGTTTACCGGTTCGACCCTGAAATACCTCACCAACCTGATTCAGAAATTCACGGATGCTTATGCCGAAGGATTTTCGAACGACATCAGTTTTCCGCTGCACTACAATATTAAAATCGAAGAACTTGGTCTGAAAATTAACATCATCGACAAAACCCTTCAGGGTAACGAACAGATATTTAACGGATTACTCAGCATTTGCGCTTTGTTTGTATCACTGTTTTTTCTCGAAAGCCTGTTCAATTACGGCAGGCGGGTATTTATGAATGCCGCCACCCAGCGCATCTTGCTCGACTTCAAATCAGATATTTACCAAAAGATACTCAAGCTTCCGTTTTCGTTCTTTTCGAAGAATAAAACCGGCGATGTCGTTTCGCGCGTAACCTACGATGTGAATACCCTGAATGAGATTATCGATTTGTTTATCGAACTGGCGCGGGTGAGCGTTTACATTTTGGTTTTTATTCCGTTTATGTTTACCATCAGCTGGAAACTTACCTGTTTCACGTTGCTCTTCTTCCCGGTTTCAATTGCCCTAATCGTTTATATCACGCGTTATATAAAGAAAGTAAGCCGTAGTATTTCGGACAATGTGGGTGATTACACGGCCTTTCTCGAAGAAAAGATCAATCATTACAAACTGGTAAAATCGTATTCAAAAGAGGAAAGCGAAGGTGAAGAATTCGACCGATTGGTAAAAAAGAACTACAAATTCAACCTGCGGCTCATTATGCTGAAATATTCACTCAACCCGTCGAACGACTTTTTGAGTATGCTGGCAGTGGCTGTGGTGTATCTGTTTTTCAGTTATCAGGTTACACACGGCCAAACAAATGTCGGCGACATTGTATTCTTTCTGTACCTGATGAATACCTTGTTCAAACCGGTTAAAAAAGTAGCCGAAGCATGGGGAACCCTGCATATTGCATTGGTGAGTACCAACAAAATTTTCGACCTGCTCGACGAGTCGGAAGAGCAAATATCCCCCGGAAACAGCGATAAAGAACCGCTCGAAACAATCGAATCAATCAGCTTCAACAAGGTTTCATTTTCGTATCCCGAAGACAAACGG
>QKHT01000086.1 GCA_003249935.1 Bacteroidota bacterium | reverse complement strand
GTACATAACCAGCTATTTGAAAAATAACAATGCGACTATTTTTAATCAATACCCGGGCTGAACCATGGATGCCTGTTGTGCTACATTCGGGGCAATACAACAAATTTGCAAAATGACATTACTCATCGGGGGAAACGACATACTAATCTGTAAAATGACATTACTCATCGGGGAAAACGACCTACTAATCTGTAAAATGACATTACTCATCGGGGAAAACGACCTACTAATCTGTAAAATGACATTACTCATCGGGGGAAACGACGTACTAATCTGTAAAACGACATTACTCATCGGGGAAAACGACATACTAATCTGTAAAATGACATTACTCATCGGGGAAAACGACGTACTAATCTGTAAAATGACATTACTCATCGGGGAAAACGACTGACTAATCTGTAAAACGACATTATTACTCATCAGATAATACAACAAATCAATCGTATAATCATCAACTTCAATCATACAATAGCAAAACCATTCGAACTTCGCAGATGGTTCAACCAAAATTATGCGGCTTTTATTTTTTTGCCAGCCCTTTAAACATGGCCAAACCGCCAAGCGATGTTTCTTTGTAGTAGTTTGGCAAATCGAGGCCGGTTTTATACATGGTTTCGACCACTTCGTCGAAACTAATGCGGTGCTTACCATCGGAAAGCAGCGCATAAGTGTTGTGGCTTAGGGCCCGTTCGGCAGCGAAGGCATTGCGCTCGATACAGGGGATTTGAACTAAGCCGGCTACGGGGTCGCAAGTAAGGCCGAGATGGTGTTCGAGACCCATTTCGGCCGAATACTCTACCTGGTATATTGTACCACCGGACAATTGTGTTGCTGCGGCCGATGCCATGGCGCAGGCGGTACCCACTTCGCCCTGACAACCCACTTCGGCCCCCGAAATTGAAGCGTTATGTTTTACCAAATTGCCGATAAGGCCGGCCGTAGCCAAGGCATGCAGGATGTCGGTTTTGTCCGACTTGTAAACTTTGCTAAAATAATAGAGCACGGCCGGTAATACACCACTTCCGCCACAGGTGGGCGCGGTTACAATTTCACCACCTGCTGCATTTTCTTCGCTTACGGCAAGGGCATAGGCAAAGAGTTGGGTCCGTTTTTTAATAGGCCCGGAGAGATTCATGGCTTTTTTCATAAACGATTGCGATTTACGAGGCAACATTAATACGCCGGGAAGCGTACCACTTTGCGTTTTACCGCGTTCAATTGAAGCTTTCATTACCGCCCATATTTCGGCCAGATAATCCCAAATGCCTTTACCTTCAACATGTTCTACGTATTGCCAGAGCTCATTCCCATTATCGTTGCACCACGTAAGAATTTCGTCGAGGGTTTTGTGCGGATAAATTGAATGGGCAGCCAATACAGTGTTGTCGTCGATAACGGCACCTCCACCTACGCTATACGCAGTCCATTCGTCGACTATTGCACCATTTTTCATCGCTATAAACTTGAGTGCATTAGGGTGTTTGGGTAAAAATACTTTAGGCAACCATACTATTTTTTCCAGTTTATTGCCTATGGTAAGTTGTAGTATCTCTTCGGTAAGATGCCCCTTACCTGTTGCAGCCAAACTACCGTATAATTCAACGACAATACCGTCGGCATCTTTATGTTTTTCAATAAATAGCCCGGCAGCCTTTTTGGGGCCCATAGTATGACTACTCGACGGGCCGTGCCCAATTTTGTATAGTTGTCTGATGCTGTCCATAATTAAATCGTTTGTGCAAAAATAGCATTTAAGCAATTACCACAGAATGAAAAAAGGAGGCATTGATAATGCCTCCTTTGAAATATTACTTTTTAAGAATATTATTCGATATGCTCCGGGGCATAGTTTTTCAACCCCTTTTTAATTCCGAAAACCAACAAGGCAATAGAATAAGTAAAAACAAACATCATAATTGAACGTTTAGTCATCGTAAACAAGCCTTTATTTTCGGGTTTTACCCCTGGAGCAAAGTCAGAAATTATCGTTATAATTTCGCCATGCGTGTCGTAATCGAGTTTAAGGTATTTCTTTTGCTCAAGCAAATTAATTTTATCGTTGTAAAAGAGTTGTTTCGAAGCTTCGAGTTTAATCTGCGCATTACCCAACTGCAAATTGGGCATGTTACCCTCCCTGAAATACATGGTATTTTGCAAACTGTCCAACTTCAGAATCTCGCGGTCTATCATCTCAATTTTTTCCTTCAAATCGTCCATTCGTGCTTTATTTGAGGCAACAAGGTAGGGATCGTGCTTTAAGAAATAAACGATACCATCGCGCAATTTATCGAAAACCATCGGGTCGGTTACAGCGACTTCAAGTTGCAAGTGGGTAAGATCTATCAGATTCATAGAATCGCGCGGATTGTGATCGTCGTGTACATCCACCTCATCGAGCGTACCATCTTTATTGTAGTCAATGATAAAATGTGGTTTTATCGACAATATTTTGGAAACAGTAACCGAATCGGTATTAAATTTGGTAGCCAAATCGTGTTTAACGGTTGGCACTGTACTTTCAAAATAAGCCGACAAATTGTTAATCATGTCCTTCATTTCGTAACTTCTGGCCGAATTGGTTCTAATGACCATGTTCGATTGATACATGGCCTGATCGAAAAAGCTACCAGCCCCCCAAAGCAGTCCGACAACCGAGAAAACAATCATCAAACGCCAACGATCCAATCCAAAACGGATGAGCCAAAATATGGTTTTTGCAATGTTAATAAAGAAGTTATGAATACTTCGCCCTATTGCCATAAAAACCTGAGCTAAGTCCACTTCCCTTGTTTTTTGTTCCGATTCCATATTATTTTCTTTTACAATGCGAATATAAGCGATTAAAGTATGTAAACAAATCAGAATTTGTCCAACACATGTTTAATTATTTGATGAACCACCGGTTTATAGTCCTTACTGTACGTTTTTGTTTCGCGATTGGCAATAATAGCACAGATTGTTACCGATTGGTGTCCGAGTAAATTCCCAAGCCCGGTTATGGCCGAGCTTTCCATTTCGTAGTTCGTAATTTTTTCCCGGTTGAACCGAAATGCCGCAATCCGATCGTTAATACCCTGCATCGCAATGCGCAGGCGTAGCTCCCGACCTTGAGGCCCGTAAAACCCGGGTGCCGAAATGGTTACACCCCGAATAATTTCGGCATCACTAAAACGATCAATAAGCCGGCTTGAGGAATGAACCACATAAGGTGTGGTGAGGTGGTGTCCCCACCCCAGTTGGGTGATAACAGCCTCGGCAAAAGGTTCATCCGAAACAGAACGCCCACCCTCATAAAAATTGAGCAAACCATCAAAGCCAACCGATTTAACAGTCATGACCACCGAATCAACAGGTAAATCGGCCTGCATGCCTCCCGAAGTACCAATTCGTACAATTTCGAGACTTCTTTTAACGTCTTTAATCGTACGTGTTTCAAAGTCAATATTAGCCAAGGCATCGAGTTCGTTCATTACAATGTCAATATTATCGGTACCAATACCCGTAGAAAGTACCGTAATTCTTTTGTTTTGGTATGAACCGGTTATGGCTACAAATTCGCGATTTTCGCGACGACATTCGATGCTGTCGAAGTATGCAGCAATAGTTCCAACCCTTTCAGGATCGCCCACAAGAATGACTTTATTGGCCAAATCGGCCGGAAATAAGTGCAAGTGAAACACCGAACCATCGGCATTAAGAATTAATTCAGATTCCGGAATTCTCATTTTCAGACAAATATATTAATGCTTCAAGAAGCTTGTTCTCATATAAGTATTCATAAACACCATTAGGCATCCAATATTGTATGTTTTTGTTTTGAACCAGTGCCTCACGAATAAAAGTACCGGATATTTCGAGCTGCGGGCCTTGGATCAGTGTGGCTCCCTCCGGCAATACAGCATCGAAACCGGGTCGGCCATAAACCCAAATACCAAAATCCTTTAATATGGTTTCGATTTTATACCATTGGCCGAACACCGCAAGATTATCGCCACCGACCAATAATTTAAACGTTTTCTCAGGGTATTGCCGTTGCAGATATTGCAATGAATTGATCGTGTAATTTGGTTTTGGCAACAATTTTTCGAAATCGAGTACCCGAAAACGGGTATCACCCTGTACCGTTTGCTGCAACATTGCAACGCGATGATGGTCGGGCAATAAACCTTTGGATGTTTTAAGTGGATTTTGCGGTGTAACAATAAACCAAACAGAATCGGCTTCTGTAAATTCGACGATATAGTTAGCAATGGCCAAATGTCCGATGTGCACGGGATTGAACGAACCAAAATACAATATTGTAGGTTTTGTATTACGCATTGAGAAATTCGCGTATGAGTTTTTCGGTATTTGTGCATGCTTCGTCGAGATTGTCATTCACGATTACCACATCGAATTGCGGACTAAAGGTCATTTCGTATTCGGCCTTATCGAGCCTGTCCTGAATAACTTCGGGTGTATCGGTACCACGTCCGTACAATCTTTCACGCAGTGCATTAATAGAAGGTGGTTGCACAAAAACGGATAAAGCTCTTGTTCCGTACATTTTTTTTACATTCACACCGCCTTTTACATCAATATCAAACAGCACGTTATAGCCATTATTTGTAAGACGCTCCACTTCACTTTTTAAAGTACCGTAAAACTTACCGGGATAAACCTCTTCCCATTCCACAAAAGCATCTTCAGCTATTTTCTGTTTAAATTCATCGACACTAAAGAAGTAGTAATCTGTGCCATGCACTTCAGTTCCGCGTGGTTCGCGCGTGGTGGCCGAAATAGAAAAGGCAAGCTGCAAATCGTGTTGCATGAGATATTTTACGATCGTTGTTTTGCCCGAACCCGATGGAGCCGAAAATATAATCAGTTTACCTGTCATTCTGCTATAAATATTATTTTACAGTACGTTACCCAATTGCTCTTTAATTTTTTCGAGCTCGTCTTTCATTTTTATTACTAACTTTTGCAATTCGGCATGATTGGCCTTGCTTCCAAGGGTATTAATCTCGCGACCCATTTCCTGCGAAATAAAGCCCAATTTGCGGCCAACCGGTTCGTTTAAATTCATCGTTTTCACAAAGTACTCGCAATGGTTGTGAAGTCGAACCTTCTCTTCGTTAATATCCAGCTTTTCGAGATAAAAAATCATCTCCTGCTCTAAACGTTCGGGGTTAAAATCGGCTTTACCCTTAAAATCGCTCACTGCATCCATCAAACGATTACGCATGGTTTCAATACGTTCTTTTTCGAATTGAGGAACGCGGCCATAGTATTTTACAATATTGTCGACCTTTTGTTTAATATCATTATACACCGATAAACCTTCCTGATCCCGAAAACTCTCGAGTTGTTTGAGTGCTTCTTCGATTGTTGCTAAGATAATCGGCCACTCCTCTTCATTTAATTCCTGAATTTCCGACTTCATTACATCGGGCATCCGAAGCAGAATAGAAAAATAATCTTCAGGTTCGGGGATTTGAAGTTGTGTGGCTACAGTTTTAATCTGTTGAACATATTTATTGAGAACATTCTGGTTTATAACCGTGGATAGCTCGTTGGCCAAATTTTCGGTATAGAGCGAAAATTCGACCTTGCCACGCTGCAATCGTTGCGACAACATTGTACGAATTTCAATATCCTTTTCGCGAAACACACCGGGTACACGTGTCGAAATATCGAGTTGTTTACTATTCAACGATTTTATCTCAACAACGTATTTTTTGTCGCCTGTTTCGGCTGTGGCTTTACCAAAGCCGGTCATCGATTTCAACATATTTTTATATTATATCGTGCAAAATTAAAAAAATAAACCATCTGAACCGATTAAATCACGTTTCGTTATGGTGTTCCACGTAAAAAGTCGACAAATCTTCTGTCGGCCTCACAAAAATCCAAAACCCAAAGTTCGGGAGCGATATAAAAGCCTGCATCAGCATGTTCATGCAATACAAATTCCGGATTATCGGTAAAACAAACCACAGGAAAAAGTCTGATGGTTAAGTGCGGATACTCATGAACAAAACTTTTTAGTAAATCGATGGGTTGAACCACCATTGAAAACTCTTCGTACATTTCGCGGATAATGGCCTCCTGAGGGTTTTCGGCCGGCAAAATTTTACCTCCGGGAAATTCCCACTTTAGTGGATTTGACGAATAGGCGTTTCGTTTAGCCACAAAAATACCATTACTGCCCGGTAAAAATGCAAAGGCCACATCGACGATCATTGACTATTTCTTAACAAATTTGGTACATACCCAATCGGCACTCTTTTTAAAGTCAACTAACACAAAACCGCAACGATTGGCTTCCGCTTCAATGACCTGAATATCGGTTTCATAAAAACCACTCATCAGCAGGACACCGTCTTTGGGCACCGTATTGGCGTAGATTTGCATATCATTCAGGAGGATGTTACGGTTGATATTTGCAATAAACACATCGAATACCTCATCCGGAATAATGCCGGCATCGCCACACATCACCTTTATATCAGGGGTATGGTTCAACTGCAAATTTTCGAGGGTATTACGGTACGACCAATCGTCGATATCAATGGCAGTAACATCTTTAGCACCTCGCTTTACGGCCAAAATAGCCAGTATACCAGTTCCGCAACCCATATCCATTACCTTTTTGCCTTCGAGGTTCATTTCGAGCATGGTTTGAACCACAAGCGATGTTGTATGATGGTGTCCGGTGCCAAAAGCCATTTTCGGATCGATAACAATTTCAATTTCGCCGGCAAGTTCGGTTTTGTGAAATGTGCTTTTTATGAGTACCTTATCGGATATTAACAGCGGTTGAAAATAGTTTTTTTCCCACTCTTCGTTCCAATTTACTTGCGGAATATTTTCGCTTGTCCATTTTACCAAAAACATGTCGCTTACCGATTCAATACAGGAATCAATTGCATCTTTTTCGAAAAAGTTCTCGGGAACATAGCCCAACAATGCCATTTCGGTCGTTTCAAAACTCTCGAAACCACAATCGCCCAAATACGCCGCCAAAACATCCGCAAAATCACTATTAAACGGTTCAATCGAAAAAGTACACTTAATATAATTCATTACCACAATATATTTTGCGCAAATATAATGTTTTTTATGAGTCGGTTTTTTATTGAACCCTGAGGTTAGAGCCTATTGGGAAAACAGAATAAACCATTTTTTTGATACCTTTACGCTTTAGAAACAGTTGTATAAACAATGATATTAAATAATATAAAACTTGGATACTGCATCGTGCTGTTTTCCATGTTCTTACCACAATTAAAAGCATCTACGGCTTCTGTATTGCCCGACAACAAAGCAATATCATGGGCCGATTCGGTATTAAATACACTATCGACAAGGCAAAAAATAGCTCAGCTTTTAATGATTCACGCCTACTCCGACTACAAGCCGGACAAAATACGGGAGTTAGAATTGGCTGTAAAAAACGATGGCATCGGGGGTATTTTATTTATGCAGGGCGGACCTTTACGCCAAAAGGAAATGACGAAAAAACTCAGGAATTTATCGGCAATTCCGCTTTTTATTGCCCAGGATGCAGAATGGGGCCCGGCAATGCGGCTCGACAGCATGCCATTACTCCCCAAGGCCTTGGTTTTAGGTTCAATAAAAAACAAAAATACAATTTACGAAGTTGGCAAAAATATTGGACTTCAGTGTCGCTGGCTCGGGGTTAATATGAATTTTGCACCCGTATTAGACGTAAACAGTAATCCCGACAATCCGGTAATTGGTGTTCGTTCGTTTGGAGAATTACCCGGCATGGTCGCAGAAAAGGGTTGGATAATGGCCAAGGGCATTACGGATGCCGGTGTAATTGCTGTGGCCAAACATTTCCCGGGACATGGTAATACTTCTGTCGATTCTCATTTTTCGTTGCCGATAATCAGCGATAATGGAAATAACCTGTTTGGAAAACAAACACTACCCTTTTCGGTAGCAGTCAATCGCGGCATGCCCGGAATTATGACCGGCCACCTCGAAGTACCAACACTCGACGCAACCGGTTCGCCTGCTTCGGTTTCGCTCCCAATCGCACAAATGCTGCGTAACGATTTAGGTTTTAAAGGGTTATTAGTATCCGATGCCCTCAATATGAAAGGTGTGGATGGCCGTATTGACCAACTTTACAAAAAGGCTTTTTTGGCCGGGAATGATATTTTGCTTTTTCCGGCCGATTACAAACAAGCCATCGCCGAACTTTTGGACGCTATAAATGCAAACGAAATAACAACCAGCGAATTAGACAAGCGTTGTAAAACGGTGCTTTCGTATAAATACAAATGGTTGGTTGAACCACAAAAAACAACAGATATACGTTTTGGCGATATGGTATTGCAAGCGCAAGCACTTTTACAACAATCGGCATTTGAATCGGTAACGTTGGTAAAAAATAACAACAATTGCCTGCCAATTGCCCTTTCTAACGATACACTGGCCATTATTTCTATCAACGGAAACGATGATTCAGATCTGTTTATACAAACCATTTCCGATTTTCAGCCTGTAAAAGTAATTACAGACACATCAAATTTGAGGTTGCAGGAGCAAAATATCATTATTGCGGTTCATGGCAGTTTTATATCAAAAAAAAACAATTACAATGTATCGCCAAACATAATTACCCTGGCCGGAAAAATAAAAAACAGTCGTAACCGTCTCATTCTTGCATATTTTGGTAATCCTTATGCATTAAATGCCTTTGCCGGCGAATGGCTTAAACTTTTTGATGCCGTAACAGTGGGTTACGAGGATAATTTAGAAGCCGAATTGGCCATGGCAAACGGTATTTTGGGTGGAATAGGATTCAACGGCGAATTGCCGGTTTCATGCGGTCCTTTTTTGGCCGGTACCGGTTTTGAGACCCACGAAAACCAAGTGCCATTTACCAATACCGCTTTCGAAGGGTTCAACCAAAATATGACAAGCAGGATTGATTCGTTGATGAATTCGGCAATTAAAAACAGAGCCACACCCGGATGCCAGGTAGCCATCGTACGCAATGGACATATTGCATTGGCTAAGAGCTATGGCACCACTACTTACGAAAATAAACAAAAAGTTCAGAATAATTTTTTGTACGATGTAGCCAGTGTAACAAAAGCAATGGTGACAACACCTTTGGTAATGAATGCCATAGCACATGGTAAATTATCGTTGACCGACACCTTGGGCCGGTTTCTTCCGTTCGAACCCGGCAATAAAAAAAGTAGCATCACCATCAGCCAACTGCTACTTCACGAAGCAGGATTACCGGCGTTTATTCCTTTTTATCAAGCACTTTATGACACAAATAATGGTCGTAACGCTATTTTTAAAACCAAAGCATCCAAAACCTATAATATTAAAATTGGCGACAACATGTATGCATCGTCAACAATGGCATTTAAAAAACAATATATATCAACTACTTACAAAAAAGGTTTCGATGTAAAACTTGCATCAGGCATGTATCTTTCCAATACATTTAAAGATACGATATGGGCTATGATGGATCGTTGCAAAACCTCTGACAAAAATAAATATTTATATTCGGACTTATCATTCATCTATTTACAACGTGTGCTCGAATCGGTTTACCAAAAACCATTGGATTCGTTGGCTCAAAACTTTTTGTTTGAACCACTTGCAATGCAAAACAGTTGTTTTAAACCACTCGAAAAATTTCCACTAAAAATATTGGTACCAACCGAGAATGATAAAATTTTCAGAAAAACATGCTTGCAGGGCGAAGTTCACGACCCTACTGCAGCAGTACTTGGAGGTGTTGCCGGTAATGCCGGAATGTTTTCGAATGCGATAGACCTTGCAAAGGAATTAAGTATGATGATGCAAACCGGGAAAATTAATCAGCAACAAATATTACCACATGACTTAGTCGATGGCTTTATTACCAAACAAAACAATCACTCCCGAAGAGGACTGGGCTTCGACAAACCAGATTCTACAAAACAATTCGGCTCTCCAGTGCCAGCCGTTGTTCCTGCCAACAGCTTTGGTCACCTTGGTTTTACCGGAACGATTGTATGGGCCGATGTTCAAACAAAAACCGGAGTAGTATTTCTGAGCAACAGGGTTTACCCCGACGCGGCAAACCATACGCTGCAAAAATCAGACATCAGAGGAAAACTTTTAGAAATTGTATATTCGTCGATCGTTAAATGATTTATAAAAAAGGAAAAGATATTACTACATGCCATTTCGAAATTTTTGAAGATTTTGGCTTTATCACTGCATGTTCTACAATGCGACACGGTGGCGTGAGTACTGGTGAAGTTATTGGATTGAATCTTGGTATAAACACATTGGATAGTGATAAAAATGTTGCGCAAAATCTTCGGATAGTTTGTGAACAATTAGACATAAATATTAAAAACATCATCACACCGGTTCAGACCCATTCGAATAATATCGTAATTGTAGATAAAAAATTTCTGGATGGCAGTAATTTACAAAGAAATCAGAAACTATCATCATGCGATGCTTTAGTTACAAATATTCCGGGAATTACGCTTACGATCCGTACGGCCGACTGTGTACCAGTTTTTTTTGTTGATCCGCGACAAAAAGTTGTAGCTTTAGCCCATGCTGGATGGCGTGGCACTGTTTTGGGCATTGCCCCTAATACCGTTGAGTTAATGGCCCAACAATACAATTGTAATCCCGAAGATATATTAGTCGCTTTTGGTCCCTGTATATCTAAAGAACAGTATGAAACCGGCTATGACGTAGTTAAAGAGATAGAAAAACTAAAATTGGACCTTTCTGCAATATGCGAAACATTGCCCAAGGAAAAATGGCTTGTAGATCTGGTAGAAATAAACCGGCAACTACTCCAAAATAGTGGCATTTTAAAGAACCACTTCACTTTTTCAAATGAATGTACGTTTTCGCAAGATTCCGACTATTACTCCTACCGACGCGAAAAAAATCTGGCGGGAAGAATTTTAAGTTTGATTTTGATAAAATAAAAATGGTCTTTTCGCGTTATTTTTTTACTTTTTGATTTACGATATTTAACAAATTGCATTACATTTGCAAAAAATATTAACAGCAATTTAATAGGTGTATTTTTTAAAACATTTCACATATAGCTTTTTTGTTCGGTTTGTAGTAATATTAATACTAACCTCAGTTCCTTTTGGCCTAATTGGTTATATGTACTATAATAATAAGGTTCAGAAATACTATATCACATTATTAAAGGAACAGGAAAATACGATCGCACTGGAAGTAAACAAAATAGAAGAGCAATTTCAGAATATCTACAGCGAAGTGCTTACTATTTCCAATCAACAATCTATCATCGATTTTCTGAAAAAAAAGGATATCATAAGCAAAGAATATTCGGAAGATCATTTTTTGCATATGATGCATTTTTATACATTGTATGACCAAATGAGAATATTGGATGCCAACGGTATGGAAGTTTTGAAAGTAAACCGAATTGACTCTACTGCAACGATTGTTGGCAACCAGGATTTACAAAACAAAGCAAACAGATATTACTTTAAAGCCACAAAAAAACTCAACAAAGGCGACATTTTTGTCTCGGCATTGGATTTGAGTATCGATTCGAACGATACATACAATGAAAACAAACCCGTATTACGAATATCATCACCAATTTTTGATAACCGAAACACGTTGATTGGTGTGGGCATTATTGATATTAACGGCGAAAGAATATTACATAATCTAAGGAGTTGCGGCAAACTAAACCGATGGAAAACATGGTTAATAAACAATTCGGGATATTATCTGATAGGACCATCACCCGACAAAGAATGGACATTTCTAAAAGGAGATAAAGACCATGGAAGATTTTACGATGATTATCCTGAAATATATCCTGAGATAATCGGCGGAGAAAACCACACAATCAAAAGCACTCAAGGTGTTTTTGAGGTAAAAAACCTTGACAACAAAAACACAAAATTAGGGTATCTTGATGGTGCTTTGGTACGAGACAAGTGGATCGTAGTGTCGATGCTTGAGAATGAAGATATAAAAACCGGGCTCGACAAACTTTTCGACATTAAAGATTCGTTTTTACTTTTCTTTAGCATCATCCTTGCACTGGGAATTACCTTTATTATAACATTCAATTCGCACCGCAAAGCAAAATTTCAGGAACAACTAATAAACAGCGAGCGTCAGTTACAAATTGCAATTAAAACAAAAGATCGTTTTATTTCGGTTTTGGCTCATGACCTAAAAAATCCAATTTCGTCCATTGCAGGTGTTGTAGAGATATTAAGTAAAGAGGATGCCATGCTACCTGCAAATACTAAGGCCAAATTACTCACTGTAATGGAAAATTCAACAAAGCACCTGCTCAGCCTTATCGAAGACGTGCTAACTTGGTCGCGAAGTCATAGCGGCAATTTAGTTCCTGAGGCCGAAATCGTACTTTCGGAACAATTAATAGAAGAATCCATTAAATTCTGCGAAGTACAGGCTCAGGAAAAAGGCATTACACTTATAAAAAATGTTCCGGAAGAAACCTTTGTAAATGCCGATCCGAAAATGATTGAAACCGTTATTAGAAACCTCATATCGAACGCCATAAAATTTTCATATCGCAACAGTACCATCGAAATTAAAGCGGTTAGATTCAGAGGCAAGCGCATCAGATTCGATGTAGCCGACCATGGCATGGGCATGCCTCACGAGGTAAGCACATCGCTATTTGCACTCGACAAAATCGCGAGCACACCGGGCACCGAAAATGAACGGGGCACTGGTATGGGCCTCATTTTATGCAAGGATTTTATTGAAAAGAACAATGGGAAAATTTGGCTCAAAAGTGAATTGAACAAAGGAACCACTATATCGTTTGTATTACCTGAGTACGAATTTGAAGAAGAAACAGAAGATAATGAAACCATTAACAAAATTGCTTAACCGATACTATTTTTACTCCGTATTATGGGGATTATTAATTTCTTATTTATGCTTTGTACGAAAAGTTCCATTTCAGGATAAGATACCCGAAATTTTCGGTATCGACAAACTGGTGCATTTAAGTTTATATGCCATATGGTATGTGATTATGTGTTTTGAAGCATCTGATTCTCAAAAAATTTCCACTGTAAAAAATGTTATTATTATTTGTACTTTGGCGTTGTTTGGTGGCATGGTCGAAATTCTACAGCAAAATTATTTTCCTCCCCGAACAGGCGATTGGTTCGATTTTTTGGCCGATGTAGTGGGAATAGCCATAGGAATACAGGTTCTTAACTGGTATTTGAAGAAAAAAACAAAACCGATATAGCGGATTATTGAAATAAACTCAATTTTGTCGTACATTTGCACTACCATTAACGAATGGGGCTGACTGGTTTTGACAGCAAGATGAAATGTTGTGTAAGCATGCAGAGCGCAGGGATTCCGGCTCTATAATCTCGGGTCTCAAGTTATAACTGGCGAAAATAACTTTGCTCTCGCTGCTTAATCGAATTACAGTAGATTAGCACTATTTCTGCCCCAGGTTGGTGGAAACGAGACATCTCCCGGACGCTAACGTCCCGAAGCAATCCGATCAGGAGGTGCAGACAAATTGGGAATAGGATATTAAGGCTTCGATTAATATCCGAAATTCAGAAGATAAGGTGCAGGCAGGTGGCCTTGATCCAACTTGCATTCGAAAATTAAGTCGGGGATAAGCATGTAGAAAGCACATGATTTCCTTGTTTGGACGAGGGTTCGAATCCCTCCAGCTCCACATTTTACGATTCAAAACAATTCAAAAGGGCTTAAAACACTGGTTTTAAGCTCTTTTTGTTTTCAGACCATTTCATAAATAACCATGTTATTTCAATCGTATGTCCCCCTATTAGGGTACCTTATCCTTTAAATTGATGTATTTTTTGGCATAATATTCAATAGCAATATGCAGGGACCAGCACCAGTTCTTTGATTTTCTGGGCCATAATGATGGTTTCTTTTCCGATTTTGGTGAGATAATATTTGTATGAATCTGTG
>QKHT01000144.1 GCA_003249935.1 Bacteroidota bacterium | reverse complement strand
GGGCAAACCCTTTATACATCCATCACCCGGTGATTTGTCGGCCATCGAAGGCATGTACGAATCGAAATATTTCGATTTGTCCGTAAACAAAACCGATGCTTTTGTATATTATGCGCTCGAAAAAAATCCTTGCCGATATTCCACTGCAGGCATTTCGTTTGTGAGTTTTGGCATGGCCGATGGAAGCAATAAGATTGATATTAAAGCTTTTAAGCCGGTTGTAAAGTGGGAAATAAAGCAACTCAAAAACAAGTATTCCACGGTAAACGACAGCACCATTTCGTTCGAATTAAACGAACCAAAAAAACTGTTAGTGACGGCTGATTTTGGCAATAACGAGGTTCATAATTTTATTGTATCGGCCGAAAAACCCAATCAATATAAGGTAGATAAAAACGATAAGAGCGTGCTTTACCTCGGCAGTGGCGTTCATCAAAAAGGTCAGGCCTGGGATCCGTTTACCAACGGCATTAAAACCCTCTACTTAGAGGGTGGCGCAGTGCTCGAAGCCACCATAAAAACCAAGAATAAAGAGGGCGTACGCATACTCGGCAATGGGATTCTGATGCAGGCAAAATGGGATCACCCGAAAAAAGCAACGAACAATCTCGAACGCGGTTGGTCGGCCAATGGCATGGGAACCTTTATAAGCCATTCGCAAAATGTTGAAGTAAAAGGCATTGCCATCATGTGCAGTCCAAGTTTTCAACTCGAAATTGCAGGTTGTAAAAATGTGGTGCTCGACAATCTGAAACTTTGCGCACATGGCGAAGTAAACAACGATGGCATTCACGCCTACGGTTCAGAAATCGAAATCAATGATTGCTTTATTGCAGCCAGCGACGACCGCATTTGTATAGCCGGCCGATACGACCTCGACAATGGCCAGGTTTTTACCAATGGCGACAGTTTGATGTATCGCATGACCGACTGCATTTCGGAAAATAACACCATAAAAAATTGCGTGTTCTGGGGCATTCAAAACGGTGGCGACCTCATGCTCTCGTGGAATACAAGCCTCGAAACCCGAAAGATCGTAGTCGAAAATTGCGAAAGCTTAACCCCGGTAAACAAAGGCTTTTTGAGTGCTAAATTTGGAGGCAGCGGACATGTTCGCGATATTTCCATCAGGAATTGCCACCTCTACCATCCCGATTTGTTTGCAATAGAAATTGTTGAAGCGTCGTGTTTTGGTTATGGCGGTGGTAAAATATCGGATATAACGCTCGAAAACATTACCATCGATGCAGAGCCCGACCAGGTGGGTAAGTATATTACCGGTAAAACCGAAAGTTCGAATATTTACAATATTGTGCTAAAAAACGTAACAGCTAACGGTAAAAAACTCACATCCCGGGGTTCAACCAAAATAAAGCTTAACGAATTTGCGAAAGAACCAATATTCGAGTAATCATTTAACCGTGTACAGAACACGAAAAATTCCAATAATAAGCTAACTCGAAATACAATAGTATGAAAACACTCATTATCGCAACCGCAATATTCAGTCTGATTGGGCTTAGCAGAAGCTTTGGTCAAACGGACCGCGCAAAACAGGTTCGAACCGAACGACAACACATTGCAGATTTGGGCAACGGATATTTCAAAAATCCGGTAAACTGCGGCGGCTGGGGCGACCCAACGGTGGTAAGAGTAGGTAGCGACTATTATCTTGCACACACGCCTGGCAATGAGGTGATGATGTGGCATAGTCGCGATTTGGTAAACTGGGAACCTGTTAGCCGGCAATCGTTGGGTAATGAATTTGCAACCATTTGGGCCAGCGACCTCGTTTACTTCAACAACAAATTTCACCTTTATATGCCTATTGGCACTTACCCGGGCAAAACCGAGCAAGAAAAGGCCCATCGCTACTTTAAGGCGGTTTGGGTCATCACAGCCGAAAAAGCCGAAGGCCCTTGGAGCAAACCGGTAAGAGTCGACAAACACTACAATCCCGATCCGTTTTACAGCGGTATCGATCCGGGGTTCATACAAACCCCCGAAGGAAAAAAATACCTCTATCTGGATAACGGTTTTATGATGCCGCTTACGGCCGATGGATTATCGTCGACTGCAATGCCTAAAGTAGTTTACAACGGTTGGGATATCCCCAAAGACTGGGTTATTCAGGGCAAATGTCTCGAAAGCCCGAAACTCTTTTACCGCAAAGGTTACTATTATATTTGTTCGGCTATGGGCGGAACCTCAGGCCCATCGACGGCACACATGGCCACCGTGGCCCGGGCAAAATCGCCCGAAGGCCCGTGGGAAGAATCGCCGTTTAATCCGCTTCTGCATACCGACTCCGAGGAAGAACCATTCTGGAATATAGGCCATGCCACCATTCTCGAAGGTGCCGACGGACAGTGGTACACCCTTTTCCCCGCCAAATATGCCTGGTATACCGGCATGAACAAACAAACTTGTCTGTTGCCCATTGATTGGACCACCGATGGTTGGCCGGTAGTAAAAAGCGGATATAAAACATGGAGCGTCATTAAAAAACCTCAAGGCGAAAATGTTGGTCATGGTATGGTTCTTTCCGACAATTTTATGGCTGAACCCGGCATACAATGGAATATTGCCGACAAAGTAAGGCCTAATGTGCACGCCGGTGGAGGCAAACTTGTGCTGAAAGCAAGCAGTGACAACCAAATGACCCAAATAGACGTTCGGGCTACGGATAAAAGTTACGAAGCCACTGTGGAAGTTGAATGTAACGGGGAGGCAATTGCCGGTTTGTGCTTCGCAAATAACGAAGGTTTAAAAACCGATGGTAAAACCATCCAATACATCAACGAAGAGGAGTGGCGTGTACGAAACTCGGCTTTAACGGTACCTAAGGGAGGTAAAATCTACCTAAAAATTCACAATTACCGTCAGGATTTATCATTCTTTGGCAGTACCGACGGGCAAAACTGGACACATTTTCAAATGGGCGTTAGGGCAGGCGAATATGTTATCCGACTTTTCGTAACCGGAACGGGAGAGGCAACATTCAGAAACTTTACCTATTCAGGATTAGAATAACATTTAAAATGCACCATCAATCGGCATAAAATATAACGCAATGCGACACATAACAGTTTTTATTTTTAGCATATTCACTTTATTGGTTCAGGCAAAAGTTACGACCTACAACTACCCAAACGAGGTTCGTAAGTCCGACAAATACGAGATTACCATTGTACAGAACGGAAAAGCGCAATCGTCGTTCGTTCATTTCTCGGAATGCCCCGGCATGAACAACCCAAACGAGAAAGTACTGCCCATGTTGGTAGGCAGAACCATGTCGTGGACCAACTTCTCGTTTTCGGATGGACCGGTGGAAATTCGGGTTAAGAAACTGTTTGGCGAGATAGCCAAAGAGGTTCAGATTTTACCAAAACGTTATGGTGCTCGCCTCAATTGGATTGACGGACAAACGGTTAGCTTTACGCTCGACAAACCTGAGTATGTGTCGGTAAATTTTATTTGTGCCGAAAACAGCGACGAATTTAACCAGATTAACAATGGCTTAATGATTTTTGCCGATGCACCTGAAACCGACCTCCCCGACCTCAGCAGCAAGTCGTTGGTGAAATACGCCCCCAATGCCGATTTAATTCACGCCAAAACCATCTACTTCGGCCCGGGGGTTTACGATTTAACCAAGGATTTGCCCAATGGCATGCTGCCGGTTCACGACAATCAGGAGGTTTATATCGACGGAAATG
>QKHT01000150.1 GCA_003249935.1 Bacteroidota bacterium | reverse complement strand
AAAGAACGATTATGGCTGGAGCAATAAAAAACATGAGTATGGTAAAACAATTATTACAACATCACAAGCAAGGCGTGGCAATTAAGAGAATTGCAACGATATTAGAAATAAGCAAAAACACAGTAAAGAGTTATCTGGCGAAATCAGAGGCACTTAGTTTACCCGTTGATACTCTTCTTAAGATGGATGACATGCAACTTGAGGCGATGTTTCATTCGGGTAATCCATCCTATTCGAGGCAATTCCCTAATGATTATGATTCTTGCCGGATGTTTCTTTTTTATTTTTTCTCTCTAATAATTCAAGTGTTTCTTTTAATAAATTGCTCATTGTTTCAAAATTAAATTGTTACGCCAAACACGAATAAAAACGGCTTTTAACAGTGATTTGTTAATATATACCGCCACAAGCCTTTGTAAGAAATTTCGACATTCTGCAAGGCGGTACATCGCCAAGCCCCCAAACGTTACCAACCATACTAAAAAACGCTGCAAAAAGAAAAAGTTCCCAAATTGAGAATTTTGTTTTATATTTGTATCAGGATTTAAAATACATGGACAGAATTTTTTCAAAAAGTACACTAAGAGAGTATTGGGAGAATCACTCTGACTCAGAACAGTATCTTAAGACATGGTTTGATACGACAATGAATGCAGATTGGAAAACCCCTAACGATGTTAAACAGACTTATGTAAATGCCAGTATTTTAAAGGATAGCAGGATTGTTTTTAACATAAAAGGCAATTCGTACAGAATTGTTGCCAAGTTTAATTTCGAGAAACAATGGGTTTTTATACGATTTATTGGGTCTCACGAAGAATACGACAAGATTGATGCAAACATGATATAAACTAAAAAAAAATAAAAACATGATTATAAAACCAATAAAATCGGAAACCGATTATAGAGATGCATTGAAAAGATTGGAAATTATTTTTGACGCAGCAATTGGCACGCCTGAAAGTGATGAAGCAGATGTACTTGGATTAATGATAGATGAATACGAAAAAAAACATTATCCGATTGATGCACCTGACCCAATTGAAGCGATCAAGATTAGAATGGAAGAAATGCAGTTGAAACAAGTAGATTTAGTTAATGAAATTGGTGGAAAGAGTAGGGTTTCAGAAGTACTAAACCGTAAAAGAAAATTGACAGTTGATATGATTAGAAATCTTACCAAACGATTAAATCTTTCTCCTGATCTTCTGATTAATGATTATCAATTGCAAAGATAATAAAGTACGGTTGGTAACAGCAAAAGATAATTAATTGCGGTTTCGGTGCGGATAATCAAGGTATCTGCGCCGCTCGGGCCTCGGTGATTTCGACAGGAAAACACCACGCAATCCGCAACAAACAATATTTGCGGAACGTTGGGGTGCATTGTAAAGAGACCAAACTAACATAGTTGATGAGTATAAAGAGATTTCAAATAAATGGATAAACTAATGATTAGCTCAAAGAATAACAAACTATAAATTAAAGTGATTGTCGCATTAACCTTGATGACAATAAATGGATTTTGGCAGAATGCTAATGCTAAGATTTTGATTCAAAATTTCTACCAAAGTTGTAAATCTGAGAGTTACGAAGCATTTAATGCTGTAAAGAAAGGAGTTCAATTGTTTGATACAAAACAATATTTTCGGTCGATGAAAAGCTTTGAAAATGGACTCTGAGCGGTCGGCACTGCCTGCCCCAACGCGTCGGGGACCAAGCGATGAGTTTTCGACGCGCTATTAAAAACTATTGTTGAACTACATCGGTAAGGTTCCGGTGGTGCCTATGCGCTTATCGAACTATTTGGTGGGTTTTGCAAGAACAGATCTGCGATTTGGGTTTGGGGTTAATGGTGGTTTTTGTGCTTTTTCCTCCACTAAGCCAAAGCAGAACAAGGCATTTGGCTTAAGATCAAGCCTTTTTTCCTCACTGAGGGGCACCTCTACCATTAACGCTAACAGCGCGATTCCGGGAAATGGTTATGGTTGTATAAATGACTGCCTAAAAGTATTCTACCCCGGTGATCTTATTCGAGGCAATTTTCTAATGGTTATCATTCTTGCCGGATTTTCACAACGGACTAACACATGGGGCAACACCTGTTAAACGAGCAAAACGTTCGATACTGCTTTCCGGTATTTTACTGCAAATTTCCGAAAGAATCTGGTATTTTTGAACACAGCCATCCCCAAAAGCGGAATTGGTTCGACACTTTGTATCGCGCATGCGGGTTTCAGAGGTTTGCGAGCGCTTGCGGCTAGTAAAAAAAATGGTGTAAACTGACAGGAAATTGCGTCGTATTCCCGCACGACACCATACCATAAAACCTCGCCAAGAATTCAGAAAAAATTGCAATTGATTCATATTTGGTGTATTTTTGCATCATATATAAAAAAAATAAAGCCATGCCAAGACAAAGTATATCTTTCTCGAAACCCAATGATGAATGGTTAAAATCTCAAATAGATAACGAGGAATATTCCAGTAAAAGTGAACTTGTTAATGATTTGATTAGACAGGCACGAAAACAGCATGCTCATATTGACTGGATAAGGAGAAAACTAGAAAAATCTGAAAAAAGCGGATTTACTAATGACACCAAAGATCAGATTTTAAAACAGTCAAAGTCATTACTTAATGGCTGAATATCGATTAAGTAATGAAGCAAAGGAGGACTTGATTCGCATTCATCAATTTGGAGTCAAAAAGTTTGGAATAACCCAAGCCGACAAATACTTTTATTCTTTTTATGATTACTTTGAAATAATTGCCCGGAGGCCATTTTCATTCGAATCAGTGGATTATATAAAAGAAGACTATAGAAGATGCCCCTATGGTTCGGATACAATATATTACAGAATTAATGATTCGATGGTTGAGATTATGGCTATTATTGGAATGCAAGATTTTAAAAATATACTTTGATTTTTATAGATTAAAAAGCACAATTGGCAATAAAGGACTGCAAGCGGTCGGCACGCTATGGTAAGCTGTTATTGAACTACATCGGTAAGGTTTCTAAAGAGCATCCAAATCATATTGCATTACAACCTTAAACGCCAAAAATCGATAAAAAAACCCAGAATAACCCCCATAAGGTATGCCAATAAATCGCTCCAAAGGAATCCAAAACCCAGTATTAAACCACCCAAAGTGGTATGACGTATGGCATCAATCCAAGGAGCATGATATAGTTGACTCACTTCTATTAAAAGGCAAAACAAAAATGAATAAAACAGAACCCTTCGTTTGGGTTCAACCACAAAAATAAAACGAAAGATAAAGTAAACCATGGTGGCCCAAAGGGCATCGCCAAGATAAACATTAACGATATTGGGAAGAAACAGCGCATATTTTCGCGACAATAAACCGGCGGCCATAATAACCACCACAAGTAATCCTATACGCATGCGATTTTTCATTGTTCAAACTTCATTAAAAAAGGTATCCGGAATTTGGGTATCCGCTATCTCGTTAACCCTTTGGAGGTATTCGCCTTTAAGTCCAGCCGGAATCGATTCGAAATAGCGAAAGATAAAATCGTTTGGTTGTAACACCAGATAATCGCGCACGATAAGTGTCTTAACCAAATACTTTCGCCGGATCAATCTTATTGCAAACCGAAATAAGCAAGGAAGCCTTGAACCGACCGTGATAAAATAATGCAGACAGAACCATGACAGGCCCACCCGGCACCAATCCCCATGTTTGCGGCTTTAATCCCGGACGTTCGAGAATCGACACCAAAACCACTATTCCGGCAAGTAGGGTGGCCAATCGGAACCTCAATATTTTGGATGTAACACCTGGCATTTGGTACAATGGCCGCATCATTTTGGCCTGAACAAAGCTGTTAATCATATGTAGTTAGGCATTTAAGGCCTGATATAATATTTCGGCCGGATGCCACACTTTACGGGCGGTATTTTGATTAATATGATGACGGCAACTGGTACCGGGAGCAACCACGAGTGTGTCTGAAGCAGTTTTGCGAACAGCCGGAAACAGCACCATTTCGCCAATGGACTTCGCCATTTCGAAATGATTTTGCTCGTAACCAAAAG
>QKHT01000068.1 GCA_003249935.1 Bacteroidota bacterium | reverse complement strand
ACTCAAAATTGAATTCAGTAAAGCTGCCGGTAATGTCAATAAGTTCCGTATGCTTAAAGCAGGGACTATTCCTTACGAGTTATCGTTAGGCGTAAAAAAGATCACCGCATCGGGTATAACTTTCGAAAAAAATGCAACCACGCTAGCTATTCGTAGCGAACGATGGATTAAAAGCATTAATATTTACGATTTAAGCGGTAAATCGGTTTTGAAAAAACAGGTGAACAATAAAGACTTGGAGATTCAAACCAATCATATTGCTAAAGGAATTTATCTCATTGCGGTAGAAGATGAAAGTGGTATTAAAACCGAAAAATTCAACTTTTAAAAAATGATTATATTTACGGAATCGGTTTGACCGATTCCGTAATTTTTTACTGTGCAAAAGCATTAAATTACTCTCTTCCAAACCTTAGAACAATACGATAAACAGTTAAAATCTCTGCAATGCTTGCATACAAACCTTTTTTAATCGCCGTCGGCATGCTGTGTTCAGCCCATGTCGCGGTTTTTTCTCAACTGGCCGTATATCCGGGTTTACCAAACGACCGGCAAAAGTCGCAACAATACAATATTAAAATAGCCGAAGCCGACGAAAGCGGTCAGCCTGTCGGTTCAGTCCAAACCGCCTATACTTACCAACTGCTTCGATCCGAAGCAGCCGGATCAAACAATACCGATATACTATCGGATAACCATTGGCTTACTTTTTCGTTTTCACCAACAGAAACAGCCAAACAAGTTCGTCTCGAAATCTCAAAAACATCGGGAACCATTACTAAAGCAGAGTTCCGTCCTTCAACAAATATCAATGGCTACTCAATTTCCGGCGGAAAACTATATGTTACCATGGGATCGGACAAAATGGTGAGTGTATTTATTAACGATGATATAAAACAGCCACTCTTTCTCTTTTCGGACCCAAAAGAACAAAACGTACCCGACACAACCCGCAGCGATGTATGGGTAGTGAAGGGCACATCTATTGATAAGCCGCTGCGCATTGCCAACATACCCAACGGCACAAAAGTGGTTTATTTTGGCCCCGGCATACATTACATGTACGACAAAGCCGACCCGATAAGTTCGAACGGTGGTGGATTGGTGATTACCACCGATGGCGGCATACGAACTAACAACAACGTCATTAACCAGGTATATATTGCCGGCGGGGCCTATGTGGTGGGTGCCATTCGTGCGCCAAAAGTATCGAATCTTACGGTGAATGGCCGTGGCATTATTGCCGGTCAGTTCGAAGGCATACCCTATTGCGAGCAGGGCAACAAATACCTCGAAGACCGAATATATAACTCGGCCATTGTAATGGCCGATTACAACAGTAAAACCGACCGTAAGCAGTTGGTCGACGGCCTGACCATTATTCTGCCTATAAAATACAGCATTCAGGTGGGTGCCTATGCCACGGTGCGCAACACTAAATGTTTTGCTTTTCACCAAACCACCGATGGCATAGGGGCCGAAGCCAACGCAAAAATATACAATAACTTTCTGAAGGTGAACGACGACATGATTAAGATTTACAACGACAACATGGAGGTTCGTAACACCTACTTTTGGCATCAAAACAACGGGGCCTGTTTTCAGTTTGGCTGGAACGAATCGCAGGGCAAAAACTGTGTAATAAAAAACACATTCCTTATTCGCGACGATGCCGCCGACTCGTACATGAACGAATCGCACTGGGATAACCATTCGTTTATCGACTGGCACTCTACGGGGTATACCAACACAAAACCCGTACACGAAGGGCATCTGTTCGACAGTATCAATGCTGTGGGGATGCCGCAGGTAAAGGTATGGCGATTTATGGCCATTAACCTCAATGGCAAATATCCGGCAGGGTCGTTGGGGGGAATATTGAAAAACCTTCAAATAAAAAATGTAAACCTCGGTCCCGAAAAGTTAGCCAGTTATATCGGTGCAACCATTAATGGTTCAACCGCCGATGTAAACTTTACAAACGCCAAGCTCGGCGGCATTTGCATCAACAAAACCAATATTATTCAGGATGGAACCGTTACAGTAACGCCCACTACCAACATTTGTGTGGCAGCGACAACGCCGCCCGCTGCTCCAACCGGTTTTAAAATAACCAATACCACATACAAAACCATTTCGCTGACATGGACAGACAATTCCGATCTTGAAGAAAATTTCGTACTCGAACAATCGCTTAGCGAAAACAGTGGCTGGGCCGTTATTGCCAATCCCACCGAAAGTAACTACCTGGACATTAACCTCAACGCCGAAACCACCTACTACTACCGCGTAAAGGCTGTAAACAGCATAGGCAGTTCGGACTATATCATGGTTTCGGGCCGAACCAATGCCGCGCCATCGGTAGTGCCGGCCAAGGCGACCAATGTAGTGGCACTTGCCGAAAACGACCGTAGCATTTCACTTAAATGGGCCGATAATGCCACCGACGAAGACGCATATCTGGTTCAGCAATTGGTTGGAACCGATTGGCAAACCATGCTTACCCTTAACCCCGGAGCCACATCGGCGTTGATTAAAGGATTAACGCCCGAAACAACCTATTCATTCAGAGTTCTGGCAACCAACATTGTCGGTTTGTCCGAACCATCGGAAACCGCCTCGGCCACAACCAAAAGCGGCTTCAATGCCGGCATATTGTCGAACGGCAGCTTCGAAGACGGCACCATATTTACCGAAGAAGGTAGCTGGACCCTACAACCCGGAAACGTAACCTCATCGAATGACGTAGCCAAATCCGGACTACTCTCGGCCAAGTTTCAAAATCCGGGGAGTAATTATATCGAACCTGAGTTCAACCTGAAAGCACTTTTTGCATGCTATGGAGCGGGAACTTACAACGTAACCATGTCGGTATTTGTACCAGCCACTAACACCGGAAAAGTGGAACTCTATTTTACACCTCAAAATGTGTACTTTCAGCCCGGTTCAGTGCGCGACCAATGGGTTACTTTAACGCAAAAAGTCAATTACACCGCCGGTGCCGAAATTAAGCTTAAAGCAAAAACATACAATGGTCCTACCGGTGCTATGTTTTATGTAGACGATATAGCCATTACCACCACCAATACCAAATGTACCGGTAACGCGGTTCAGCAAAACCCCTTAGCGCAAATACAACTCTACCCCAACCCGGCAAATAATGTATTGTACATTCGCAACCCAATTTCCGGTTCGAACCTCATGATAAGAATTTTGTCGGTAAACGGTCAAACAGAATTCGTCGGGAAATCGTCGGCAACAATGTCGGTAATCGACCTCACCAAATTGTCGAAGGGTCTTAAAATCGCAGAACTTTGCGACGAAAAAGGTAATATGCACCGCGAAAAGCTGATTATAAAATAAACCACTGCAATGCGAAACTATTTTTTGGTAATACTCCCATTTTTAGCTTTGGTTCAGTCCATATCGGCCATGGTATACACTTATCCCGGTGCGTCGGAAACACTCAGGTCGGCTGTATACGAAGTATCGGTCAGCCAGAATGGTACCGAACAAACCTCATTTGTTTATGCCGATGCGAACACATTTACCGAGCAGAAATACCAAATGAGCGACTGGAACCATTGGTCGTGTTTTTCGTTTGATGGCACCATCACAGTAAAAGTAAAAAAGCTAACTTCGGGTGCTATTTCGGGCTGTAAAATTTACCCGATAACAGATAGCATACAGCCAACCATTTCGGGTAACGAAGTCACTTTTACCCTTTCGAAGCCTGCCAAACTTTTTGTATCGGTAAGCGGTATGAACGAAAACCCGTTGTTTATATTTGCGGATGAACCTGAGCAGGATATACCCTCGCCCACCGATGCCAATGTGGTTTATTGGGGTCCCGGAGTACACAATATTGGCGAACATTACACCCTGAACAGCAATACGACGTATTATCTGGCAGGAGGGGCTTACGTAAAAGGCAGTTTTTTGTCGGTTAACAATGGCAACAATATTCATATTCGCGGACGAGGCATTCTTTCGGGCATTGATATTGCCCACTGTAGTTACAATAACTGTGGATTCGACAAAGTGGCCATCCATATTCCGGCCAACAACAATAGTTTTAAAAACTACATCGAAGGCATTACCATAACCAACCCCGGCCAATATTGCATACAATCGTACGGCGGCTATCTCGAAACCCGCAACGTAAAATGTTTTGGGTGGTGGTATGAAACCGATGGCTGGGTTGGCGGCGATGGCTCGAAGCTATGGGATTCGTTTTTTAAAGTAAACGACGATGTGGTAAAACTCTATTTCAAAGACATGCAAATTAATGATCTGGTAATTTATCACCAGCAAAACGGCGCACCGTTTCAGTTTGCATGGGGGGCCGAGCAGGGCAGAAACGGAACCGTAAATAACATAGACATTGTGGCCGACGAGTCGACCTCGTTGGGCAATAACCATAGCATGATTAATGCGGCCAATGGCAGCGCATCGAACAATGTGATCGGGATGAAATTCGACAATATCCGCGCCGATCAGGATCTTACCGCAATATTCGGGCTTAAAACTTCGGGTACTGTATCCAACATCGAAATAACCAATCTGTTGGTAAGAGGCAAGGTGAAATTTACGAACTACCTCACCAATGGCACATTTAATAATTTAGTACTTCGGAACATAAGTATAGGTGGAACCTGTACCGACAATATAGCCGGTGCCGGCGGCTTGGTGAGCAGTTTGGCCAAAAGCGTGGATTTACGGTATATGGCATGCAACGAACCTTACATCAATATTACCGCGCCACAAACCGGTGTACAAAACGTGGAAGATGAATGGGTTCGTGCCGGTATTTCGGTAATCGACCCGCAAAATAACATCGTAAGGTATACACTTTTCGTAAACGATGAACCCATAGAAAACTACAACAGCAACCCCGGCGAAATCATCATCAAAGGGCTCAAAAGCGGTTCAAACAAAATAGTTGTAGCGGGTTACAATGCCCAAAATACCCCATTTACATCGAATATGGTGACGATTATAACCAAACCGAAAGAGTTGGTAAGTCTGTACCATTTTGAATACAACGGTGCCGATGAAACCGGCCGTTACAGTGGCTGGATGAATAACGACGATGTGTACGATGTCGGGTACAAAGGTATGGCACCGGTATTTGATGGGGTTAACGACCGAATGACGCTAAACAACCGGGTATTCGGCAATATGAGTTATGCTTTTTGGATAAACACCACCACGCCCGGCACAGTTGGAGCGGGAAACTGGTTCGATGGTTCGGGGCTGATAGACGGAAAAAGCAGTAGTACCGGAATTGACTTTGGGATATCGCTGCTCGGCAAACAGGTTTCGGTTGGAACCGGTGGACCGGATATTACGCTCATTTCGGCAGCGGAAGTAACCGACGGCAACTGGCATCATGTGGCCGTAACCCGCAATTCGAACAGCGGTGAAGCGATCATATACATCGACGGAAAAGAATCGGCACGAGCGGTACTCAACACCGGCGAACGAACCTCGGCTACACGGATTACCATTGGTTCCAATATGCAGCTTACGCAATATTTCAAAGGCCTTCTTGACGAATTGGCTATTTACAACTATGTACTATCGCCACAAGACATTACAGGGATCATTGCTTTGGGTACTAAACCAATAAGCCATGAACCCCAAGTGGCCATTGTAACCGGTACACCGGGCCATGGATTTACAATATCGACCACCGAAAACATGGCCTCTATTGCTGTTTATAACATGGCAGGCATGCTGTTAAATAAAAACAAAGCAGATGGAAAGATGATGTCAGTAACAGATAACGACATTTGTCATGCCGGCATTTATCTTGTAAGCATCCGGTTTGCCAATGGCCACGAAATACATAGAAAAGTATCTGTAAACTAACAAATAATAATATCTATTAATCTCAATTTTATGCAATTGTATCAAAAACTAAGACACTTGTTCAGCAGAGCAAGACATGCGGCGTTTGCTACAATCTTTTTATTCCAGGGGCTACTGCTTGCGGGTTCGCTCCATGCAAAGGATATCAAGGGGATTGTAAAGGACAGTAACGGTGAAACACTTGTAGGTGTAACAGTAATGGTAAAAGGCACTACAAATGGCGTGATTACCGATGTGGAAGGTAAATACAACCTGAAAATATCGGATAAGGACCATACACTGGTATTTTCGTTCATCGGTATGAAAACACAAGAAGTGGCCATTGGCACCAAAACCACTATCAATGTGGTATTGCAGACAGATTTGGTATCCATGGACGAAGTTGTGGTGGTAGGTTACGGTTCGGTGGCACGAAAAGACCTTACCGGATCGGTTAGTTCGCTTAAAGCCAGCGACCTGAACGTAGGTACTGTTTCATCGCCCGACCAGCTATTGCAAGGCAAGTTGGCCGGTGTACAGATTTCGTCGGAAAATGGTGCACCTGGAGCCGGCGTAAGGCTTAATATCCGTGGTGTTGGTTCTATTTCGGCCAACAGCGATCCGTTGTACGTTATCGACGGCGTACCGGCAGGCCATGGCGGCAGTGCCGATGGCGGATTTAAAGGCAAATCGCAAATGACATTTAACCCGATGAATGGCATTAACCCGGCCGACATCGAATCTATCGACATTCTTAAAGATGCTTCGGCGGCTGCTATTTATGGTGCACAGGCCTCGAATGGCGTTATTCTCATTACAACCAAAAGCGGAAGAAAAGGTGGCAAAATAAGCTACGATGCCACCTTTGGTGTATCGGAAGCCGCTGCACTTTACGATGTACTGAACCGTGATGAATGGATTGAAGCCATGACCCGCAATAACAACAGCCTGACAAACCGCGATGGCGGTGCCAATACCAACTGGCAAAAAGAGATTACACGCACAGCATATTCTAATTCGCACAATGTATCGCTATCGGGTGGCAACGACAAAACCACTTACTTTGCGTCGTATAACTACCAAACAGACCAGGGCGTTCTGCAAAGTTCGCAAATGGATAAAATAGGTCTTAAAGCCAAATTATCGCAAAAACTGTATAACGACAAACTGCAAATCGATATCGATTTTTCGAAATCGACCATAAACTACGACAATGTATTTGTAGGCCTAAACAGTGGTTCGGTAATGAAACAGGCCATTATATATAATCCGACCCAACCGGTGTATGCAGTAGAAGGCACCGAATCGTACAAACGCGGACTCGTATATAACGAAATAGATGCCGGAGGCGCACGTCCAAAATTTTACAATCCGGTGGCGTTGGTAAAACAAATCGACGACAATTTTACAACCCACGGATTTAAAGGCATTGGTTCAGCCAAATACTTAATTACCAATAATCTCGATGTAACAGTACGCGGAAGCTACTCCGAAAGTTCGAACGAACGCCGGTATTATATCCCTTCAACTTTTGTCGAAAACATCAGTAACAATGTTAAAGGCGAAGCCGGTCAACGCTGGAGCAACAGTAAATCGGAGCTTTACGAGGCATTTGTAAACTACAACAAAACTTTAAACAAACACAATCTGGCCGGAGTAGCCGGTTATACCTACGATTATAATCTCTATTCGAACCTTCAGTACTACGGACAAGGGTTTCTTACCGACGAAACAAGCTATTATGCTATTTCGAGTGCCTTGAAAAAAGAAGGTTTCGAAAACAGCGATGGCGAACACAAAATTCAGTCGTATTTTGGCCGTGCAAACTACAATTTCGACAATACTTATTACATCACGGCTATTTTGCGTGCCGATCAGTCGTCGAATTTTGGCAAAAACAAACAATGGGGTTATTTTCCATCGGTATCGCTCATGTACCGCATGGATAAAGCTCCGGTAATTGCAGGTTTGGGCTTTTTCAACCTGCTAAAACTGCGCGCCGGTTATGGGGTTTTAGGCAATGAAGGTATTCCTTCTTATCAGACAAAAAACTACAATACGCCAACCAACACGGCCATTCCATTGGGCGGGCAGTTGTATAATATTCCAAAGGTCACGGTACTTGCAAACCCCGATTTACAATGGGAAGAGACAGCAACCGCCAACGCCGGACTCGATTTTGCTGTGTTAAACAACCGCTTGAGTGGTACGGTGGAGGTTTACCACAAATACACTTCCAATCTGCTGTTTCAGGTAGACCTCGATGCAGGCGCGCCGGTAAGCAAACAGTACCGGAATGTGGGCGAGATGAAAAACCAGGGTATCGAATTCAGTCTCGATGGCACATTGGTCGATACCAAAGACTGGAAAGTTAATCTTTCGGGTAACATTGCGTTCAACCATAACGAGGTAACGAAACTTTACAGCGACAAAGATGTGCCTTATGGCTGGATTTTTTCGGAAGGCAGCACCGGTATTTCGCCATGTTTAATCAGAGTCGGCGAATCGGTTCACTCATTTTATGCTTATAAATTTGCCCGTTTAGGAACCGAAGAAGGTGTGGATAAGGGGTTTGAATACTTTTATACCAAAGACGGCAAAGAAGTGATAAACGATGCATCGTTGCTTAAACCCGACGACCGGCAGATTGTAGGTTCGGCCGATCCTAAATTTACATACGGCATTACGGCAACCGTAAAATACAAAAACTTCGATCTTACGGCATTTTTCCGTGGTGTGGGTGGTGTAAGTATTTTCAACAATACAGCGTTGGATTTGGGTAACGAAAACCGTTTGTTTACCGGCAGTAATCTTGTAAAAGAGAGTACACCTAAAAATATCGTGGAAAGCCCCGAACGTGCCTATTCGAGCAAATATATCGAAGATGGTTCATTCCTTAGATTTCAGACGCTGACATTGGGCTACAATTTTGATGCAAAGCTTAAAAACCTGAGCAATATCCGGTTGTATGTCTCTGGTCAGAACCTCTTTTTATGGTCGAAGTACAGTGGTCCCGATCCGGAAGTATCGGCCGAAGATCCCGGCTTTTATTACGGAACTATTCCGACACAGGGCGTAGATTATGCCAATTATCCAAAACCGAGATACATCACCGTCGGTTTGCATGTGGAATTCTAACCAATAACACTTTAAAAAATGAAACAGAAAATAAAAATAACCATACTCGGCGCACTCATGGCCTCACTTTTGAGTTGCAACGATTTAGAGATAAACGATTTCCAACGGGTTTCGGACGAAACACAATACCGCAGCGAAGCATTTGCAATGGGCATTACGGCCAATGTTTATTACGAGGCGCTTGCTTCGGTATGGTGGTGGGGCATGTTTGCTCAAGAGGTTTCGGGCGATGCTTTAGTAATGCCGCAGCGACCGGGACACTGGGCCGAAAGTTCGTGGGCTGCGATACAACAGCACAAAATATCACCAGCCCAAGGTTGGCCTATTGACGCATCGTTTTCGAACTATTACCGTATTATATCCATCTCGAACAAAGCAGTGGAGGATCTGTCGCACTATAAAGTAAAGTATGTTGAGGCCGAAGCACGAGCCATTCGTGCATACACCTACATGCTGGCTTTCGATCTCTATCGCAACATTCCGTTGGTTACCTCGTCGGCAGTCTCGGCCGACACGATGCCGCAGGCCAAACCCATTGACATTTTTAACTTTATTGAAAGCGAACTGCTCTATTGCCGCGAGGCACTCAAAGACCGTAAAAACGATGCCAACTGGTTTCCCCGTATGACCTGGGGCGCCGTTTCGGGCTTGTTGGCACGCCACTATCTTAATGCCGAAGTGTACACCGGCACGCCGCAGTACGACAAATGTCTGGCTGTTTGCAACGAAATAATCGACAGCAAACAATACAGCCTGCACAATGGCAACTGGTACGAATTGTTCAGCACCAAAAACGGCCAACTCTGTAAGGACGAAATTCTCTACTTTATGGATATTGTGCCCGAGTCGATGGAATATCGGCATACTTTGTATGTACAATGTGGTCTCGACGATATTTTCAAAACAAAATATGCCATCCCCTACGCCTTGTACGGCGGACTTTCTATCGAAAAGCATTTTTACGAAACACTCGAAGATGGCGACATTCGCAAATACCGCAAAGGAACCATTGCCGGATTAAATCCACTATGGGACGAACAGGGCACACTTTACGGCCCCATGCTCGATGCAAAAGGCGACACCATGGTTTCGCCCACACGCAAAACAAAGGTCATTTACAACCATATACAACAGTTAAAAACCACCGATTTCTTCCTTGGTGCCAAAATGAATAAGTTCGAGCCCGACCAGAATGGCTCGCCACAGGGCGAACCACATAACGGCCAACCGATTGTGCGCTATGCCGACATTCTGCTCATGAAGGCCGAATGCCTGATCCGTCAGGGTGGCCCGAACAGTACTGCCGACAATCTTGTCAATGCGGTTCGAACCCGATGTATCAATAAACCACTCAGCAATGTAACCCTCGATATGCTTTTCGACGAACGCGGCCGCGAATTTGTAATGGAAGGATTGCGCCGAATGGACCAGATCAGGTTTAACAAGTGGGTTAATCACGCCGAATTTATCGACGATTTCAACAAACCGGGATTGGATCAGACCACCGATGGCGAATTTTCGAAAATATGGCCTATACCCCAAAAGGTACTCGACACAAATAAAAAGATGAAACAGAATACAGGCTACTAAATTGTACAATCAACAAAAAGAAAAAAGAGGCTGTCTTTGCAGACAGCCTCTTTTTATCAAATCCTGCATTTCCGCAGGGTTTTGTCACATTTTTTACAATTAATAACCAAACTTACAACCTGCTTTTCGCTAATTTGTATACAAAACATATTTATTATATCATATGAACCGCATTTTGCTCATTTTGCTCGCTTTGGCCACCCGTATTGTGGTAGCGCAGGAATCGTTCGACCAGCTTAAAGCCGTATATTCAGGCACAGTAAGTTACAACGCCACAACTCAGGCTGTAACGTTCGAAACTTCGGGCGCAATTAACTTTAGCAACAAAGTTACGAATTGGGCCGACCCCTATAATAACAAAACCCTTCAGGCGGCCGAATGGATTTGGAATGTGCCCACCACAATCAAAAGCATTATCATAAAAGCCAATGTAACCGTCGATGGCGGGTTTCATACCAAAGGCAATATAACCATACAGGGCGAAGACCGCAAAACATCGGTCATTTACGGCACGCCGGTACAAAGCTGGGCCGATGTAAATAATTCGGCAAAAAAAGACCTGGACGAATGGTACTACTGCCAGATACAGGTTTATGGCGGCACTTGTAACATCAGCAACCTCACCATTCTTAATGCCCGTTCGTTTGCAGTTCGTGGCTGGGGTCCCGTGGTAAATATGAAAAAAGTGGATGTAATAGACAATCGCGGCGGTTGGGGTAACCATAGCGACGGCTTCGAGGGTGGCGACAACAGCACCATCGACAGTTGCTACTTCGAAACCGGCGACGATATAATCAAAGTCTATTTCAAAAACCTTAAAGTTACCAATACCGAAATAAAAATGGTTCAAAACTCGGTACCCATACAGTTTGGTTGGGGAAACTATAACGACAATGCCAGTGCCACCTTCGAAAACTGCAAAATATGGGGTTCAGCCGGAAGAGGCAGCGATGTACGTATTATCGACAATGCGGGCAGTTCCTCGCGCAACAAAACGGTGGTAATGAACAAGTGTACCATCGATAACCCCAACGGCACATTGTTTCGTACTGCAGTTGCCGTAAATAGTCCAACGGCAATAAACGTAACCATCAACAATTCGTACGTAAGGGTTAGGGCCTACGAAGTTTCAGGTTATAATGCCAACGGAACACGCACCATTTGCGGTTCAACCGAAAAATTAACCACCTACGACTGTCGCGATTTTACTTCCATCGAACCTCAAACCTCTCCCGATTCAAAGTTCAGGCTGAAAATTACCAACAAAACACTGTATATTCAGAATCTAACCGAAGAGAGTATCGTACAAATAAGAGATCTCTCGGGCCGGCTGATTCATCAGGGTATGGTAAACACAGCCAATCCAACCATCAGTTTACCATGCATACATTCGGGCGTATATGTGGTTTCGCTTTCGGGCCGGAGCGGTATGGTGAGTTACAAGGTAGAAAAGCAATAAACATTTAAACGTTCTTTTTTAGTGCTTTGTATCTGCGACCCCAAAAGCGATAAAAGGTGAGCGAGGTATATGTGAGTGCTTTATTGAACCATTGGTATCGCAGTACATAGTGCAACATACGGTACCATGCCACAAAAAGAGCGAGTGCTGAGCCCCACTTTATCGCAAAATTAGAATAGTCGTTTACGAAAAGTTGCGAAGCACCAAAATTCACTTCTATGGCATGCCAAACGATTACCGAAAACAGTACCGCGAAAGCAGCCGCTGAGCCATGTGCCGTTTCGATGGCTTTTTGAGGGCAATAACTCATGCAATGCATGCAACTTTCGCACTTCAAACGCCAAAACGGACGATTATCGACCATTTTTATGGCCTGTACCGGACACTGTAAAACGCACAAATTACAGCCGTTACAGGCCATATTGGCGTAATAGGTTTTGGCAATAAAATACCGCCCGGCAAAATAGTAACCAATCGAAACCGGACTAATAAGCACATCCTGAACCAGTTCGCGCAACGAACGGAAATCGGTTCGGCCACCGAGTGTGCGATGTGCAAACTTCCGAACCCGTTCTTTATTGCGCTCGTGAAGGTACCGCACCGTTCGGTCATTTAGTCCGGGATGAACCGAAATCCAGTTCGATGGCAAATCGACCGGAAACATCGCCTTGATGCGGTATCCCTTTAAGCTAAGTATCAAGGCCGATAAATAAAACGTAATGCCCGACAATCCCGGCGTAATCCACTTGCCAATCAGCATGCCGGCACGGGTATTCAGCAACAGCACAGGATTTTTACCCTTTGGAAACCGGCGGATAAACGCCTGCATAACCGGCGGATAGTTAAAACCGTGTACCGGCGAGCAAAAAGCAATCAGGGTTGTTTCGGGCTGAACCGCGAGATCGGCCTCCGTACATTGAACGATGTTTACGGTTCGTGCCGGTATACCCCGTTCTTCGGCACACTTTGCCAACCAGCGCGCCACATTGGCAGAATTACCGGTGCCCGAAAAGTAATAAATAACGAGTTGCGAAAATGCTGCCATCTGTATTACTTCGGCATCGCGCCAAAAAGCTGTTTAATTGAACGGTGAAATTTATGCAATCCGGTGGGATTTGCAAACATAAATATGCACTGATGGTGAATTAGATTTACACCATTTCGGAGTGCTGATTCGATGGCTGCCGGTGTTTCGGACGATTGCTGTATCCAAATGTGCGTGATGCCCTGTTTGATAGCCGCCTCAACTACCGATTCGGTTTCGGTGGCGGGGGTTAAAATCAACAAATGTTTCACCGTAGCCGGTAAATTTTGTAACACAGTGACTTTGCCGGCAAATGGTTCGTCCCTTTCGAACATTGGATTCACCAACCAAAGCTTATATTTTAGTGCCGATAACTGCTGCGCCACCGAAGCACTAAAACTTTTGGGATTGCGCGATGCGCCGGCAATGGCAATGGAATCGGTGGATAAAAAAGCATTAATTTGTTGTTGTGTAATGGGTTGCATGGTATAATTTGTATAATGGGTTTACAACTGTTATCATCTTTAAGCGCAATTAACGACTGCTGCGGTTCTCTTTTTTGTAGTTTTTCATCATTTTGCCAAAAGCCTTATCTTTCTTTCGCTTTTCGACTACGGTCGATTCGAAATGGCTCTTTTCGCGTTCCAATCTTTGGAAATTTTCGTATGTTGATTGGTTTAATTCGCCACACTCCACCGCATTCAACACGGCACAGCCGGTTTCGGTAGTGTGGCTGCAATCGGCATATCGGCATGCTTTTGCAAGGGTAAAAATCCGATCGAACGTCGATTCTAATCCGCTCTCCGAATCGGCGATACCCACCTCGCGCATGCCGGGATTATCGATTAACAGGCCGCCATTGGGCAAAATAACCAACTCGCGGTGGGTGGTGGTA
>QKHT01000231.1 GCA_003249935.1 Bacteroidota bacterium | reverse complement strand
ACGTATTATAAACTGAATGTTGCCGAACGGTCCGTCTACGCCAAATACATCCGAAAAGACCAAACCGTGGTAGCCTTCAGACGGTTCGCTGAATTGCGGAAATTTGCCGTTACCCCAGTTGTAGTTGCCGCCATCAACAATTACACCGCCTATACTCGTGCCATGTCCGCCAATCCATTTGGTGGCCGACTCTACGACAATGTTTGCGCCATGTGCCAATGGTTTAAATATGTAACCGCCACAGCCAAACGTATTGTCGACAATCAGTGGTAGGTCGTATTTTTTAGCTAATGCCGATATTTTTTCGAAATCGGGAATATTAAACGCAGGGTTTCCAAGTATTTCTACATAAATGGCTTTGGTTTTTTCGTCTATAAGCGGTTCAATCGCTTCGGCGGTGTCGTCAGATGCAAAGCGCGCTTCAACACCCAGCCTTTTAAACGATACTTTAAACTGATTGTACGAACCACCGTATAAATAGGGCGACGAAACAAAGTTGTCGCCGGTTTGAAGGATGTTATTTAAGGCAATAAACTGTGCCGCATGCCCCGAAGCAACGGCTAACGCCGCTACACCACCTTCGAGTGCGGCCATGCGTTGCTCGAATACATCGGTTGTTGGGTTCATGAGGCGGGTATAGATGTTTCCGAACTCTTTGAGTGCGAAAAGGTTGGCCCCGTGTTCGCTGTTTTTGAATACATACGACGAGGTTTGATACAATGGAACGGCTCTCGAGAGCGTGGTTTCGTCGGGTGTATGACCCGCGTGCAACTGCAACGTTTCAAAACGATACGATTTTGACATAATAATTATGCATTAAAAATTTAAAAAAAATAAACTTGTTGGTTGAACCCCGCCCGAACAGGCAGGAATATAATCAGCGCACTACCGATTAAAAAAATCAGTTCATGCGCATTCGCATTCGCATGGCTGCGAAAGTGCAATAAGTAGTCAGCATCCGTGCCGAAGCCGGAAGTACATTGTGGATGCTATTTATATTCGTTCTACTCATAACTGGTGCAAATTAATGGCAACCTTTTGGAATAATCAAGTGGCACAGTGCTTATTTATATATAATTAACATGACTAATGTCACTTTTTTCTGAGCAAAACAAGTCCGTCACGTAGTGCAATGATAACTTTTTCGAATGTGCTATCGGCGAAAACCATATCGTTAAATTGTTTTACCCCAACGGTTTGCGAATCGTTGGCATTGGGGTCTGCAACCTTACCATCCCATAGTATATTATCGGCAAGAATGTATCCGTTGGGTGATATTTTTTGCTTGGCTATTTCGAAATATTTAGGGTATTCGCGTTTGTTGGCATCTATAAATATGAGATCGAACGGCCCGTTGAGCTGTTGGGCTATGGTGCAGGCATCGCCTATGTGCAGGTCGATTTTGTGGCCCACCGGCGATTCGTTCAGGTGTTCGCGAATAAAGTCTTCGAGTTCGTCGTTGGCTTCGATGGTTGTAATTCGTCCGGTTTCGGACAGGCCTTCGGCCAGACATTGCGCCGAGTAGCCTGTAAATGTGCCGATTTCGAGAATACGATCGGGTTTTATTATTTTCGAAATCATCGCCAAGAGCCGGCCCTGCCAATGTCCGCTTACCATTTGCGGGTAAAGCAGCTGTACGTACGTGTCGCGACGCAGTTTTGCCAGATGTGCAGGTTCGGCATCAATATGTGTCGCGATATATTCATTCATTTTGTTGTTATAATCCATATTAAACCAGCTGTTTCGAGGGTTCAAAGATAATAATTCCGATGCGAATTTTACCTCGCCGGCTTTCGAAAGGTGGTTCAACCCGAATAATGTGCGTTAAAAATGGTGCTACATGGAAATTAATGGTTCAAATGATTTGATTATCTGAAAAACTGTATTAATTTTGCAGGCCGAATCGAAGGATTTAGGATTATTAAGTAACATATTTAAAAAGAATATAGCAATGAAAAAGGGGATTCATCCTGAAAGCTACCGACTTGTGGCTTTCAAAGATATGTCGAATGGCGAAACTTTTATAACCAGATCGACCGTACAGACCCGCGAGACAATTGAAATTGACGGCGTAGAGTATCCGGTAGTGAAACTCGAAATTTCGAACACTTCGCATCCATTTTTTACAGGTAAAATGAAGCTTGTGGATACCGCAGGTCGCGTAGATCGTTTCAATAGCCGTTATGGTAAACACCTCGAGAATCGTAAAGGCACCTCGAAATAATTTATTGCATAACAGAGATACCCAAAAAAGCTTCGGACAACCGAAGCTTTTTTTTTACCTTTGAGCCGGAATTCTAATTTATTCGTGTTATGAACCTGATACTTTTCGACGATGCGCGTCGCGAACATTTAAAACCGTTTACATTTGTACGTCCGGTTTCCGAAATAAGAATGGGAATAACCACACTTCGTGAAAAGTGGGAACTTGCCCTTTCGGTAAAAGCATCTTGGGAAACGGTTGATTACCTGAAAGTTAAATATCCATCTGTTTGGAAAAATGACTCGCTGATTGTAAATGGTGGTGTTTTGCCCAATACAAAATTATTAAAAGCAATTCACAACTTAAAAACGGGTCACTGTATTACCGATGGAAACGAACTTGTGGCTTTTAAGGGAAATCAGGCACTTTACAACCAATATCTCGAAAAAGGGGTGGATGTTTTTTCTAAAGCCATTTCAATACCGGAAAATTTAATTTCAATACACCATACGTGGGATATTTTTGGGTTGAACCATTTGGCTTTTGCATACGATTATGCGATTAGGGCCGAAAACGGTTCATTCGAACCATTGAGCGAGAGTGTACGCGTAACCGGCGACCTGTATCAGGCTGACGGAACGCCTAATATTTTGCTCGAAGAAGGGGCCGTGGTCGAAAATTGTTACATCAACGTAAAAGGTGGTCCGGTGTACATTGGGAAAAATGCCGAAGTAATGGAAGGTGCCATGCTTCGCGGTCCCATTGCCTTGTGCGACAATGCCAAAATAAATATGGGGGCCAAAATTTATGGTGCCACCACCATTGGTCCCTATTGCAAAGTGGGTGGAGAGGTTCAGAATTCTGTGTTTTTTGCCTATTCGAACAAAGGTCACGATGGGTTCTTGGGTAATTCGGTACTCGCCGAATGGTGCAATTTGGGTGCTGATACCAATAACTCCAACTTGCGTAACGACTATGGCGAAGTGCGTGTTTGGAACTATGCCGATAATGGTTTTGCAAAAACCGGCCTTCAGTTTAGCGGACTCATGCTTGGCGACCATTCGAAAAGTGGCATTAATACCATGTTTAATACCGGTACCGTAGTGGGTGTTTGCTCTAATATTTACGGTGCAGGTTTTCCACGTGCATTTATTCCGTCGTTTTTAATGGGTGGTGGTGCTGGTTTTAAGCTGAACCCCAAGGCTAAATATCAGTCGATGGCTAAACTGATGATGGAACGGCGGCATGTGGCGTTTACTGCTGCCGATAAAGATATTCTGGATGCCGTTTTTGCTGAAACCGAAAAGTACAGACAAGGGCTTATTTAATGGTTTTGTGGCATAGCTCTTGAATTAGTTGAATGGATGGTAAATCGTTATTGTTTTGCTGTCATATTGTCATTTTATATTGTAATGTATGTTTAATTTCGATCAAAGAGATAATATCTTGTTTTCTAGTATGTTTGGCGAGGAAGGTAGTTTCTTCCCGGCATTCGAAGAAGTAACGGATGAATTAATGTCGCAGGAAAGTTCACTCGAAATGGTGCCAATATTGCCGCTTCGAAATATGATTCTGTTTCCCGGTGTCATGTTACCAGTAGCCATCGGACGAAAACGTACGTTAAAGGCTGTTAAGGAAGCTTATAAAAAGGGTGGTTTTATTGGTGTCTTTTGTCAGAAAGATGGTCAGGTGGATGAACCCGAATTCGACGATTTATTTAACTTTGGTGCATTTGCACAGGTAAAAAAAATACTTGAAGGGCCAGATGGTAATACCACTGTATTTTTGCAGGCCCGAAACAGAATCCGTCTGAAAAGTATCGTAAAAACCGATCCTTACTTAGTGGGGCAAATTGAGCCTGCGACCGAAAAATTTGATCTTGTTGCCGGAACCGAATCGGAAGCCGTTGTTGCTGCTGTTCGCGACTTGGCTACAAAATTTATAAATGCTTATACCAGTGGGGCGATTGATGGTAATTCTGTAATACAAACTTCGGGAAACCCAAGCTATCTGGTTAACTCTATTTCAACAAATATGCCTTTCCCAATTGTAGATAAAGGCATATTAATCGAATTTACAAGCATTCGCGACCGTGCCTATAAGTTGCTCGAACTGCTGGCGCGCGAAACCCAGTTTCAGGAGCTTAAAAACGATATTCAGTCCAAAACACGGGTTGAGATAGACCAGCAACAACGCGAATATTTCCTGCACAACCAGATTAAAACCATTCAGGATGAATTGGGCGGTAGTCCGGTTGAAAAGGAGATTGTGGAGATGAAGGAAAAGGCCGCAAAAAAAGTGTGGTCGAAGGAAGTCGAGGAGGTTTTTGTTAAAGAGTTAATGAAACTCGAACGGATGAACCCCGCTGCTGCCGATTATGGTGTTCAGGTTAATTATCTGTCTACCTTTGTCGATTTGCCCTGGAACGAATATACAGTGGATAATTTCGATTTGAAGCATGCCCAAAAGGTGTTCGACGAAGACCATTATGGCCTCGAAAAAGTAAAAGAACGTATATTGGAATATTTGGCTGTACTGAAACTTAAAGGCGATTTGAAATCGCCGATTCTCTGTTTGGTAGGCCCTCCCGGCGTTGGTAAAACCTCGCTTGGAAAATCGATTGCCCGTGCCCTCGATCGAAAATATGTGCGTATGTCGCTGGGTGGTTTGCACGATGAAGCCGAAATTCGCGGACACCGGAAAACCTACATTGGTGCCATGCCGGGCCGTATTTTACAAAATCTGAAAAAGGTCGGTTCATCCAATCCGGTCTTTATTCTCGATGAAATTGATAAGGTGACATCCGATTTTCGTGGCGACCCGTCGTCGGCACTACTCGAAGTGCTCGACCCGGAGCAGAATTTTGCATTTCACGATAATTTTCTCGAAATAGATTACGACCTCAGCAAGGTAATGTTTGTGGCTACGGCCAACTCGCTGGCCTCTATCGCCGGGCCATTGCTCGATCGTATGGAAGTGATTGATGTGAGCGGCTATCTCACCGAGGAAAAAGTGGAAATTGCGAACCGTCATCTGGTGCCGCGCCAGTTAGAAAATCACGGTCTGAAAAAGAGTGTGATGAAGTTTGGTAAGGGAACCATTGAAACGATTATAGAGCAATATACCCGCGAATCGGGTGTGCGTTCGCTCGATAAAAAAATTGCGAAAGTCATGCGCCGGATTGCTATGAAAGTGGCCACCGGCGATATTATTTCTGCGAAAGTGACACCAAAAGACTTAAAAGAGTTGTTGGGTGTGCCACGGTATACCCGCGACGAATATCAGGGCAACGAGTTTGCCGGTGTGGTGACCGGTTTAGCCTGGACCTCGGTTGGCGGCGAAATTCTATTTGTGGAAACCAGCCTGAGCAAAGGCAAAGGCGAACGGTTGTCGCTTACAGGAAATCTTGGCGATGTAATGAAAGAGTCGGCAATTATTGCCCTCGAATATATCAAGTCGCATGCGGTGAAATTGGGTGTCGATGCCTCTGTGTTAGATCATTACAATGTGCATGTGCATGTGCCCGAAGGGGCTATTCCCAAAGATGGTCCGTCGGCTGGTGTAACCATGGTTACATCGTTAGTTTCGGCATTGCGGCAGTGTAAAGTGCGAGCCGGTATTGCGATGACCGGGGAGATTACCCTGCGAGGCAAAGTGCTGCCGGTAGGTGGTATTAAAGAGAAGATTCTGGCGGCTAAACGTGCTGGTATTACAGAGATTGTGCTTTCGGCCGATAACCGCAAAGATGTGGAGGAGATTAAAGATCTTTACGTAAAAGGTCTTGTGTTTCACTACGTGGAGACCATTCTCGATGTGGTAAAATATGCCATTCTCGATGAAAGAGTGAACGATGCAATCGAATTCGAAAAACCGGTTAAAGTTGTAAGTTAATATGGAATCCTACAAAATTTCCACACCTATTCAGGTGCGTTTTACCGACATCGACGGACTTGGTCATGTGAGTAATTCGGTGTATTTGTCGTATTACGATCAGGGGCGGGTCGATTATTTCGAGCAATTTATGAGCGGTCAGATTAACTGGACGCGGCCGGGAATGGTGATTGTTTCGGTAAAAACTGACTTTATGAAACCGGTATTGCTTCACGATAAGGTGATTGTAAAATCGAGAGTCTCGAAAATTGGCAACAAAAGTATCGAGATGGATCAAATCTTAGTGTGTGGTAAGTCGCATGTGGTGCATTCCTCTTGTAAAACCGTCCTTGTGGCCATCGACCACGAAAGTGGCGAATCGGTGCCCGTTTCGGATTTAATGCGCGAGAAGGTCAACGCTTTCGAAAACCGGTAAGCCCGCGTTTCGATAAAATATTGTAGCTGCGGTTCAGTCCTGATTATTTGGGTTGAACCGCAGTTTTTTTGTTAGGTATCGCAAATTTTTGCTTGTTGTAAAGGGCTAAAAGGATTATATTTGTTTGTAAATAGATTGAAAATGAGAAAGATATTTGGAATCGGCAGTGTTGTATTGGTTTTAATTTTGATCGTATTTGTTTGGTGGCGTTATTATTTTGTGTTTGGCGAAGGCGTGAAGGCCGGCAATCTTAATTTTGTGGTGAGTAAAGGTTATGTTTTTAAAACGTGGGAAGGTCGTGTAATTCAAACCGGCTTTAAGTCCGATGCGCCTGGAACAATTCAAAGTAACGAATTTAACTTTAGTATTGCCAACGATTCAATAGCGCGTGTGCTCGAACGGAACAATGGCAAAACTGTGGAGTTGAGGTACAAAGAGTATTTGCATGCCATTCCGTGGCGAGGCAACAGTAACTATATTGTAACCGAGATTCTGCATATTTCTGAAGATCGTAATCAATAGCTAAAGTTCTATTTCGGCCACACAAATTACACTATCGGCCGAACCGTAGTACATCAGATGGCGGTTGTTTAGGCTGGCCATTCCGGTGGGGAAAACAACGTGCCCGAAAAATCCCTCTTTTTCATAATCAGTTTCGGGTTGCATAACGGGTGTTTTGCTACGGTTTAATACGTTGTATGGGTTGTTGGTATCGAGTAAAATAGTGCCCACACTGTATTGATGGTTTTCGTTGGCCCCATGGTAAAATAGTAGCCAGCCATCTTTTGTTTTTACGGGTTCGAACGCCGCACCGATTCGTTCGCTGTCCCATAAGCCCGGCCTTGTTTGAGCAATGCATTGGTGGTTTCCCCAAAAAAGTAAATCGGGCGAAGTGCTCATCCAAATAAAATTACCGCCAATGTCCGAACCTGTTGGACGGTGCAGGCAATAGTACAATCCATTAATTTTTTCGGGAAAAAGTACGCAATCTTTGTTGTGTGGCGGGAGTATGAGACCATGGCGGATAAAGGTTGCCCAATCGGTTGTGGACATTAGCGCTACTGCAACGCCGGCCTGCGATACCGCTGTGTAAGTCATATACCAGGTTGAACCGATTTTGGTGATGCGCGCATCTTCTATGCCATACGTTTCGTATGCCCCCTGCCCAAACAAGCGAATGGGTTCATCCGGTTCAGAAAAAGTAACTCCGTCGGTACTCCAAAACAGGCGGAAATGCGACATTGAAGTGAGCAATGTGCCTGTTTGGGTGCGTATAAGGCGCGGATCGGAAACGTCGGTGACATTTTCGACAGTCGTTATGGTGGGTTTGTTGTTTTGTAAAATCAAGGTTGTTGGTTTGTTGTTTTCGGGTTGAACCGGTGCTTCGGCCACACGAACTATAAGGCCTATTTTGTTCCGGTCGTTAAATACACCGGGGTTAAAAATGCCAAATACTCGCAATGATGGTTCTGTTGGTCGTATTGAACCGGCTGTGATAATCGGATTATTGGGGTGGCGCGTTATATTCATTATGGGAGAATTATATATGTAAATTTATGTAATTTATCGTAAAACGGAACATGATTTCTGATTATCATTAAATTACCATTTTTTTTAATTTGTGCCTCCTTTTTCCTTTTGTACAAAAATATTATTCATTTGCATGCATTCGATGGTTGGTGCGGTGCGATGTCTTTATTTTTGTAAGAGAAATTAATTAATAAACTCCAAAAATGAATTTGTCATTTCCTATACTCAGTGGATGTATTGCTTTGAGTCTGTCGGTATCGGCAGAGGCAAAAAGCAAAAAACCCGATTTCTCGAAAATGAATATCCTTTTTATTGCTGTGGAGGACTGGAGTACCGATGCGATTGGTTGTTATGGCAATAAAATGGTGAAGACACCAAATCTCGACGCTTTAGCTAAAAAAGGGGTGATGTTTACGCGTGCTTATGCTCAGGCTGTAGTGTGTAATCCCTCCAGGGCCTCAATTACTACGGGTTTGCGACCCGATGCGGTAAAGGTGTACAATAATGGCGACGATTTCGATAAATTTGCGCCGCAAGGTATCCCATATATTGCCGATATTCTGAAACAGAATGGGGCACATACTGCTCAATTAGGAAAATTGATGCATAAATGGCGAGCTACTAAGCGATATATTAATAGTTTCGATCAGGTAGAATTTGAGAAGCCCACAATAAATAAGGAGGGAGAGCTGGTGGATATTGAAGATCCGCACGGCTTTTACAACGGATTGTGGAAATACCGTGATGTCATACCTTCTATTATTCCGGCTCAAGCCAAAAGAAAATGGGAATATGTGCCCGACAAAGCCGTTGATAAAAGAATGGAGCGATATGCTTTTGTTGAAGATTCGCTACTGAAATCCGGTCATCCCGATTCGTGGGATATTCGCAAACCATTTCAGCAATTGGAGGCAGAGCAAATTGGTGATTGTGGTTTTGTTGACGAAAACTCCGAAGACGGAATTCTTGCCAGAGTGGCCGCCCGAATGATAGGCGATTATGCAGCCGAAGGCAAACAGTTTTTTCTGAATGTTGGTTTGTATGCGCCGCATACACCTTTGCTCGAACCTAAAAAGTACATGGATTGGTACGATACCGCTAAAATAAGTCTGCCAACGGCAACCCGCGATAAGGATATTAATGTGCCCGATATCGCAGTACGCAACGGACAAAACTACGATGTGTTTAATGGCATGTATCCTGAGTATGGTCCTACGCCTGCCCGTCAGAAAATGGCGATACAGTTGTACTATGCCAGCAGTAGTTACGAAGATGCCCAGATTGGGGTGTTGCTCGATGCGTTGAAAAAGAACAATCTGGATAAGAATACCATTGTGATTCTTTGGGCCGATCATGGTTTTCAGTTGGGTGAACACGGTTGCTGGTCGAAGTTTACGCTGTTCGAACAATCGACCAAAGTGCCACTGATTGTGTATGCCCCCGGAGCCAAAGGCAATGGTAAAACATGCGACGAAATTGTAGAATTGGTGGATATGTTGCCAACCATGTGCGATATGTGGAAAATAGAGAAAGATTCACGTTTCGAAGGGTTGAGTTTTATGCCTCTGTTACACAATCCCAAGCAGGATTGGAAAAAGGCCGCCTTCTCTATTGTGCCAAAGCCGCTTAATGGTCGCTCGGTTCGAACCAAACAGTATAAATATGCCGAATATTACAAGGATATAACAAAGCCCGATAATGGTGGCGAAGCCATTGCAAAGGAATTGTACGATTTAACCAAAGACCCAAAGGAGCAAAATAATTTGGCAGCCGATAAAGCTTACGAAAAAGTATGCAACGAAATGCATGCCATGCTTAAAGCCGGCTGGAAAGGAGCCCTGCCGAATTAAGTGTATATAAAACATTAAAAAAAGTCCCGTAGTTTTGTGCTACGGGACTTTTTTGTTGCGGGTTAAAGCATAAGCCACGAATTGTTTCCTTTGGTTAGATTTTCGTGCTTTTTGTAAAATGCTTTTTCGAACTGTTTTTGTAAATCGGGCGAAAGTAAATCTGAGGTATGTTTTCTGCATTTTTCGGTATTTTCTAATAGTGCCTTTAGCTTTTCGCAAGGATAAAGCCCGCACATGCTGCAGTTTGCAAAGTGTTTGAGTTTTTCGCACGAATTAATATTTCCCTGACATTTTTTTGTGCGGTTGCATCCTGTGCATTTCATGTCTTCAACACGTTTTACATCGGCATGGAGGCCACAATAATGCCATATTTGCGCGAGTTCTTTCAACGATGCCATGTCGTTGCTTTTAGTTGCAATGTAGCGGGGACATTCGCTGCAATTGTTACCGCAGGGTGCCATAGTTTGTGTGATCATTAAATATAGATTTTGTAAATTAAAGTTACGGCAGATTGTCCTTTTGTGACAAATAAAAGTGATAAAAATCATGTAATATAGAGTTGTTATAAATTGTGTGAATTATTGTACAAATTGTCGATTGTATTATGCACTTTGATTTAAAATTAAGTCCGTATAAGTTTTGATTGTTGTATTTTTACTTACAGAAATTTTAAAAATGTAATATAAATGAAGAAAATAGGATTATTTGCCGCTATGGCATTGGTATCTCTATCGGGCTTTGCCACTGGTAATGAGTGGGAGAATCCGGCGGTAAATGCCATTAATCGCGAGCCTATGCATGCTTGGTTTCCGGTGTACGATTCGCCAACTAAAGCCACGGCCGGCCGACCATGTGAAAACAATTTGTCGTTAACACTTAATGGGAACTGGAAATTTTATTTTGCCGAACAACCCGAACTAAAGCCGAAAGGTTTTGAACAACCCGGCTTCGACGATTCGGCATGGAAAACGATTGCCGTACCATCGAACTGGGAATTGGCCGGCTACGGTTATGCCAATTATACCAATTCGAAGTATCCTTTTCCCATGGATCAACCAAAAATAGACCACAAATACAACCCCAATGGCAGTTATATTACCAACTTCGATATGCCGGCCGATTGGGATGGTAAAGCGTTGTTTTTGCAGTTTGGCGGGGTAAGTTCGGCATTTTACGTTTATGTAAATGGTAAATTGGCCGGATACAGCGAAGATACTAAACTGATGTCGGAGTTTAATGTGACCGATTTAGTAAAACCGGGCAAAAACAAATTAGCACTATGGGTTTTAAAATGGTGCGATGGTAGTTACTTGGAAGATCAGGACTTTTTCAGGCTGGGTGGTATTGAACGCGATGTGAAACTGATTGCACGCAATAAGGTGATGATTCGCGATATGTATGCAAACGCTTTGCTCGATGCCAATTATACCGCCGGCATATTGGATTTGAATGTGGAATTGGCCAACCTTTCGGGTAAAAATGCCAAAACCGTGGTGAGCTATTCGTTAACTACGCCCGATGGCACAGAAGTACTTGCCGGCAGTCAGAGTATTGGTTCAGCCAAAAACAAAGCCACAAAAGTGACCTTTAACGGTGTGGTAAATGGTGTGAAAAGCTGGTCGGCCGAACAACCAAATTTGTACAAGCTATTGGTTACACTAAGCGACGACAAAGGTAAGGTGCTCGAATCTACCGCTATAAATACCGGGTTCAGAACCAGTGAAATAAAAAACGGCCAGTTGCTGGTTAATGGTAAACCGATTTTGATTAAAGGGGTGAACCGCCACGAACACGATGCCGTGTATGGCCACGTGATGAGCGAGGCGATGATGCTGAAAGATATTCAACTGATGAAAGAATTTAATATCAATGCGGTGCGTACCTGTCACTATCCCAACGACCCGCTATGGTATGCGTTGTGCGACAAGTACGGTATTTACCTCTACGATGAGGCCAATATCGAATCGCATGGTTTCGGTTATATGCCCGAACATACTCTGGCCAACAAACCCGAGTGGAAGCAGTCTCATTTAGAACGAACCACCCGTATGGTTGAACGCGACAAAAACCATCCTTCGGTCATTGTGTGGAGCTTGGGCAACGAAGCAGGCGACGGACCAAATTTTGTGGCTTGTTACGAAGCCGTAAAGGCATTGAACACGCATCGCCCGGTTCATTACGAAAGGGCAGAACGTGCTGCCGGCAAAACCGATGGCGATATGCCCTGGTACAAAATAAAACATACCGATATTATTGGAAATATGTATGCTTCGATGGATTGGTTGAAGAGTAGTTATATTGGCAAAAATCCCGACCGGCCGTTTATCTGGTGCGAATATGCGCATGCCATGGGAAATAGCACCGGTAATTTTCAGGATTATTGGAATTTAGTAGAGTCTGAACCGCAGTTGCAAGGCGGGTTCATTTGGGATTGGGTCGATCAGGGTCTTGCAAAATACACCACCGATGGCCGTATTTATTATGGATATGGTGGCGATTTTGAACCGAAAGGCATTTATAACGATGGTAACTTTTGCGCCAATGGTGTAATAGCCGCCGATCGTACACCGCATCCCGGATTGTGGGAAGTAAAAAAAGCGTATCAGCTTGTGGGATTTAAAGCGTTGGATGCAAAAGCCGGCCGGTTTCAATTAATCAACAAATCGTTTTTTACGAACCTGAATAAATACGTGTTCCGCTATAAGATTATGGCCGATGGCGAATTGGTAGGGCAGGGTATTTTGCCGGTGCGTGGGCTCGAACCTCAAAAACAAATGGATATTACGGTGCCATTATCTGATTATAATTTTGCAGACGGACGTGAGTATTTTGTGAATTTCGAAGCGTTGACTGCCGAAGAAACGGCACTCGTACCTATTGCATTTACAGCAGCTACCGAACAGATCTATCTTGGTGGTGAAACAAAAAAAGCCGAATTGACGAAAAACGGTTCGGTTACACTTACCGAAAATGGTACATCGGCTACGGTAAGTGGAAATAATTTTGAGTTGTTGTTCGATAAAGCCAAGGGCACCTTGGTATCTTATAAACTAAATGGCACCGCGTTGCTTACCGAAGGGGTTACGCCCGACTTCTGGCGCGCACCAACCGATAACGATTATGGCAATAAACTGCCTTCGCGTGCTGCGGCATGGAAAACGTTATCGCAGGGCTTATTGGCTCAATCGGTAAAAGTTGAAAAAGCCGATGGTTTGGTAAGTGTCGCTTCGCAATATGTATTGCCTGAAGTGGACGGTACACTCGACCTGAAATTTGTGGTGGATGGTACAGGCAAAGTGGCCGTAAGCTATACCATGACATCTAAAAAGCAGGGTTTGTCGGAGATTCCGCGCGTGGGGCTTAAATTTCGCATGCCAAAATCGTACGAAAACCTGAAATATTATGGTCGCGGTCCACATGAAAACTACAACGACCGAAATATTTCGGCAAACATTGGCTTGTATAGTGGCAAGGTAAAAGATCAAAAGGTCGACTATATTCGCCCGCAAGAAAACGGATACAAAACAGATGTGCGCCGGTTCAGCCTTACGAACCAACAAGGTTTGGGTTTAGCTATTATAGGAGCACAACCGCTCGGAATGCAGGCACTGAACAACAGCGTGGCCGATTTCGATGAGGGTGAGAACAAAACCTTCAGACACCCTGTGGATATTTCCGAAGCTGATTTTGTAGAGGTTCATGCCGATTTGGGGCAGAATGGGGTTGGTGGCGATACCAGTTGGGGTGCCAGAACGCATCAGCAATATACCTATAAAGGTGGCGAAACATACACCTATGGGTTTACTTTGGTGCCGGTGAGTACTTTGCGGTAAGCAGATCGTAATAAATGATAGATTCCCGGGTTAGATTGTATTCTGACCCGGGAATTGTTTTTTTGTGAAATGGCTTTCGGCTGTTTCGATCCATCTTTTCAAAAGATAAATTGCAAGTATTTGGGCGTATTTGGAGGGCGTTTACATGCGATTTATCGTGAGAAAATCATTGATTAAATGGTTTTTGTGGTGTCCGCAGTTGCTCATTCGAAACTCGCAGATGCCTACTTGAAAGTCGCAGGTGCTTACTTGAAAGTCGCAGGTGCTTACTTGAAAGTCGCAGGTGCTTACTCGAAAGTCGCAGGAGCTTATTCGAAAGTCGCAGGACCTTACTTGAAAGTCGCAGGAGCTTACTTGAAAGTCGCAGGAGCTTACTTGAAAGTCGCAGGAGCTTACTTGAAAGTCGCAGGTGTGGGGCTATTCATGAAACTGGGTATGCATGTAGGGCTTGCTGAAAATCTCAGCAGATAAATTCATAATTAATTTGTGAGTTTGTACTCATGCCCCCGAAAAATAGGGGTAAACTCCCGGGTTCTTACTTTTTGTCTTCAGCCACAAAAAGTAAGCAAAAAAGGCCGCCGCTGAAAACGAATTTGTCCTGAATGAATTCTTGTGACCCTAAAACCTTTGAAACTTATGGGTTCGCAAGGTAATTTCGGTTGAATCTTTAGGAATTGTGATTTCTCCCGAAGGGATTCCTACGGAAGAACCCATTTCAAACATCGAAGGTTTTTTAACGGGTCACTTCAAATTCCTTCGGGCGGACATTCGTTTAAGGCGGACGGTTTAATTCACCTTGGCCTTTGGCTGTTTCGATTTATCCTTTCAAAAGGGAAATGCAAGGTTTTTGGGAGTTTTTACATAAATTACTAGCACATAAATTAGAAATTTGGTTGATAAACAATTAATATTTTGCAACATAGTAATTTTTCAGCAGGCCCAATGCAATAGTGGTTAATTCTAAAGATTATGGAGAAGGATTCTGAAGGCGAAGTTGGTGTGTATAAAAAAGCCGTAGTTGCCATTTTGGCAACCACGGCTTGATAATGAATTAAAACGAGAAGACGATTTACGAAGTGAGTTCAGTTAGGTGTTATCACTTAACTGTTTTGAACTCTAATCCCGACACTTGTTTGTATTGCGGACTGGAAGCACCAAAAACCGACTTAATATAGGTTTTTGTGTCGATTGCAATATCTACAAGGCCGGTGTTTGGTTTATAGAGGATGTCGTTGCGCGTAATTCGAGCGTTGCTCAATGGTGCAGTAGCATTTACCACGGCCGTATTCTTGGTTTTCAAGTCGTTGTAAAGGGCAGTTAATGCCGTAACTTTTAATTCGGCTTCGTTCGGCGCATAAAGAGTTAGGCTTGTTAATAGTTTTATGAGTTTATCGAAGTGGTCTAAACGGCTATCGAAACTCATTTGCGAAGAAGAGATTTCTTTGATTACTTTGCCCTCGGCTGCGGCGGCGGCTTTTTCTGCTTCAGTAGCCTTTGGTTTTGCTCTTGTACCCTGGATTTTGCGAACCAATGTTTTTACATTCTCGTCTACCTGTTTGGTGGTGTCGGTTGCCTTTATGGCATTGCTTACCCGGGTAATGAGTTTGTTTAAAGGTTCGAAAGCTACTTCGCGCGCTGCAATGGCGTTGCTGAGAGCGGGCATAGTGGCGTTTACTGCACTAATTGCATTTTTGGCATTGGTCGAAAGGGTTTGTAAAGCTGTTAACTTAATGGCCGCTTTCGAAGGGTTGTAAGTGGCTCCATAAGCTGTAACGAATGAAATTAAATCGTCGAAATTAGCGACATTTTTTGCATGTCCGGTTTCTGTTTTACTTGTCATATTAAATGTGTTATAAGGTTATAATATG
>QKHT01000024.1 GCA_003249935.1 Bacteroidota bacterium | reverse complement strand
TGTGAACTGCTTGTTTCATGAGTAACAAAATAGTAACAATGTTCAACCAAACATGCGAATACAATATTTATGTAGCATTTAATCGAAAACGTAACCGAAGTGTCAGAATGGCAAAACAACGCTTTGCAGAAACACCCCATTGAACTACAGTTTCGAATAGATCAAAGTGCCATTAGTAACTGTATTCGGTGCCACTTACATTTTCCAGCCCAAACCCACCCACATACGAATAGGATTTCTTCTGTTCCAAACAAAAATATAAAGATTCAACAACATGGAACTTATGTCCTCTTTTACAGAAAAGAGGATTCAAAAAAGGATGAGAAGAGAATAAAACGAAATAAAACACCAATTTCCGGAGTATGCCCGTTCACTTGGATAATCCCACAATACTTATCCTCTAATTACCCGATATCTGTATTGAAAAAGGCACAATATAGCAACAATCAATGCCCAAAAATACCAGCCATCTTTCCTGGTTCTGTATTTAATTCAATATCGGTTTGTAAATAGGTAATAGTTGTCTTGCTTGATATTGTCAGTGGTAAGTATCCTTTTGATAACAGAATATTGATTTGTATCTTTGACAAAAATATTTTTGATTATGCCTACATTGTCAATGTTTTTTGGAATTATTATACGATGTATTATGCACCTAAAGAACATAATCCACCTCATATTCATGTTTACTATCAGAATGAAAAAGCCATATTTAATATTACAATTTGTGAATTGATGGAAGGAGAATTACCATCCAAACAGATTAGATTGGTATTAGCATGGATTGAAATCCACAAGGAAGAGTTAATTGCGGATTGGAATTTGTGTCAGAATGGAGAAAAACCATTCCTATTGAACCTTTAAGATAAATGGATATGTATTTAGCGGTTAAAAATGTGATTCCGACAAACAATTACAATTTGATACTTACATTTGAAAACGGCGAGAGACGGCAATTCGATATGAATCCATATTTAAACACCGGGATTTTTAAAGAGTTGCGTGATATTTCAAAATTTCAAACTGTGCGGGTAAGTTTTGATTCAATAGAATGGGACAATGAGGCAGATTGGGATCCTGAAGTTTTGTATAAGAATAGCATTAAGATGGCGGAATAAATAATTGCGTCCGTACATCGCTCTTTAAATACATAAAATGTCACCGCAATATTTTCTCCGGTTTATGTTGGGGCAATTCGGATGGAATCACAATCGAAATGTTTATCCATATCGCATCTGCTTAACCGACAATTTGATTGCTTTTGCAACTAAAAAGGCAGCGATTGTATAAACAGGTAAATGTTGTCACCTTATCCATCAATCTTCATTTTCAATTTGTTGCTTTGCTATCTAACAATTTGGATATAGCCAATTATTTCTCATTGTCATTGTAATTTGTTCTCCGGCTAAATCTGTGGGCTATTGATGTATTTAACAAAAAGACCTTAGGAATAATGCTGTATTTTATTCTTGGGAAAGAGTCCATTCATGAATTAAAAATACCCTAAACACTTTCCCGGATTGTAAATGAGATCCTTGTTCCTTTACCTTCCTTGCTTTCAACAAAAATAAGCCCGTTATGCATGTCAATAAACTCTTTACACAACACCAAGCCAAACCCGCATCCTTTCTCTTTTTGGGTGCCATCTGTCGAAAATGTGTGCTGCATTTGAAACAATTTTCGGATATTCTCTTTAGCTATTCCTACGCCATGATCTTTAATCGTAACCTTTATCCAATGGTGGTTCAAAATAATAACTCTTTTCGCAGTGATTTCGATGCAACTGGTCGTGTGACTAAATTTTATCGCATTATTAACCAGGTTTCGAATGGTTGTGCCAATCATATGCTTATCGCATAAAACTTGCAAGGCTCTATCTACATGATTTTTTATGTAAATTGATTTTCCGGCAGCCTGTTCATTCAGTAGGCGCAATTCTCTATCCACAATTTCCGAAAGGATATGTGTTTCGGGATTAAAAGCGATGGTGGATTGTTGCATTCCGGCCCATTCCAATAAGTTTTCGAGCAGATTAAACGATTGCTGGGCGGTGTCGTTGATAATGGTGGCATATTGTTCTATCAAATCTCGATCTAATTCTGCTGCCGATAATTTTAATATGTCGCTGAACCCAAGCAAAGCATTAAATGGTCCGCGTAAATCGTGCGCAATAATCGAAAAGAATTTATCCTTTGTTTTGTTAGCCAACTCAAGATCTTGTGTTTTTTTATTGAGGGCCCGTTCGTTTTCTTTTTGCTTTCTTAAATCGTGCAATACAACCAATAAAAAATCCTCTGAAATTTTGCCGACAATTTCGACAGGTATTTTAGAGCCATCTTTACCGGTTACAACGTACTCTCTTTTTACCGTTTCACAATTATTTTTGCAGGCTTCATCAATATCATGTTTCCATTGAATTTGAGCTTTTTGCCTGTATTTTTCGTTGGGATAAGCCTTAATCCACCAGGTTGCGTCGCAATCAATATCGGCCTCTGTGTAGCCAAATGTCGCCTTAAATGCCTGGTTTACTATTGGAATTGGCGAATCGAACCGACTAATAATTAAAGGAATACTTATTTTTTGAAAGAGTGTCTCGAATTGATTTTTGACTTTAAGTGCGCCCAGTTCAGCTTTTTTTCTATCATCAATATTGCGAACCAAAGCAAGAATTTTCTCTTGCCGATTAATAAATGATTGTTGTAGAGATACTTCACTCCAGAATAAAGTGCCATTTTTTCTTTTTGAGATCCATTCAAATTGGTGCTTGCCTGTGGTTCGGGCTTTTTCTATCATCTTTAATGCTAAAGCCCCATTATAGCTTTCATCATTTTTGCTAAAGGCTTCAATAGGGAGTTTAAGCACTTCTTCTTTCAAATCGTAACCAAACATTTTGAGGCAGCTCTCGTTAATATCCTCAATTTTTGCTGTAATTGCATTATGTATAAAAATAGCATCGCCTGTTGCATGGAATATTTCACGATAGTTTCGTTCACTGGTTTCAAGGCTTTGGATATAACTGAATTTTTCCGAAATATCTATACCCGAAACAACTAAAACGCGTTGTCCGTTATATTCGCCCCTTTTTACTGCCACCAATTTGGGGAATTCTTCGCCATTTTTTCTTCGGCCCCAGTACTCAAACTGTTGTGGTTCACCCGTTATAAATACATGTTCGAGAATTTTTGAGGTATTTTCTACACTATTTTTGTTTTTTGCAGAAACAAATTCGGGCGTTTTTCCTCTGAATTCTTCTTTTGTATAGCCATACATTGCTTCCGCAGTACTATTTACATCAAGAAAAATTCCGTCGCTATTCATGATATAAATAGCTTCAGGAACTGAATCGATGTCGATTTTTGTGGTATTTTGAGGAATTTCGACCTGATTCTTTAATAATTTTTCCGCAATGTTTTTTGATGAAATGAGTAATATTTTTGAAATATTTTCGCTGTCCGATTCTATATTTATTTTGTTGTTAATGCGTTCATATTTAATTCCTTCGACTATAAAATATCCCTTTTTTTTATTGTTCGTACCGATTGGAAAATACAACAAATACTTATTGTGACTACACTGCAATTCCGAAACCGGCAAATTGGCTGAAAAATCATTTTCTATTCGATGATTACAATTTATACAACTCCCGGTAAATGCATTGCAAACAATACCATTTTTATTTTTTGTATTCGAACCTAAAAATGATTGTATATGTTTATGATCCGCATCAAATAACGCAATATGTACATCGCTACAACTAATGGTTGAATTAATTATTTCATCGAATCCTGTTTCTTTTAAAATTCCTTTTAAACTTTTCATTTATTTTACAGGGTATATTTGATGCAAATTAAATGATAAAATAATACACACAAAATATTTTAACATATATATTTTATAAATTTAATGAAGCAGGTCGCAAAGTAACATTATTGTTAACTAATAGGCTAAATCAAAATGTATTAAACATATATTAACTATGCATTGTTTGATAACAACCTACATCAGTTTGTATATGATTAGGGGAGCGTAAACCGTTAAAATAAGAGCGTTCAAAACAGTACTTAATCGTGTTTTGGTTCAACAAAAATGAATCTTAAATTGGATGTTCGTAATATTTAAACCATTTTCGAATTGGATTGTTACATAATAAAAAACGCACGAATATGATGAGTGAAGAGAAACAAAGCAGAAAACAATTTTTTCAAAAAGCGGCTGTTGTGGCCAGTGTGGCTGCCATTTCGGGTTCGGCACAGGCAAAAGTATATTTCGAACAGGATTTTACACTTACTGAAGAACAGAAGACGTTTTTAACCGCTTACGAAACCTGGCTCGAAGCGTTTCATTCTTATATCAAGGTTCGAAATAATGATTTTTACGATATGGAAAATAACCATCGCCTGATGACACTTTCGGCACAAGCCGATGAATGGAAGCCGCAATTAGTAGAGTTTATGAAAGACGAAAAATTTGCAGCTTATTATGCTGCCATCACGGCCGATATTACAAAAACGATTGCGAATTTTTAAACAGGTTAAGTTATCATAATCAAAAACGGGAATATTTTTAGTAATATTCCCGTTTTTGATTTATACGCCGAGTAAACTCCGGGCATTATTTCGGGCTGCTTCATCGGGATGCCCAGAACTTACCATACGGGCTATTTCGTCAATACGTTCATTGTCTTTGAGTTGAATGATGTTTGTTGTGGTTTTATTCGCCTCCTCATTTTTATAAACAAGAAAATGTACATTGCCTTTAGCGGCTATTTGTGGTAAGTGCGTGATCGTTATTACCTGCATGGCTTCGCCCATTTGTGCCATAATGTTAGCCATTCCGGCTGCCAATGGTCCGGATACGCCGGTATCTATTTCGTCGAGCAAAATGGTGGGTAGTTTGGTCGATTTTGCCAACAATGCCTTAAACGCCAGCATCAAACGCGATTTTTCGCCACCCGAAGCCACTTTGCTCAACTCTAATGGTTCAAAACCCTTATTGGCCGAAAAATAGAACGAGATATTGTCGGCACCGGTTGCATTTAATTTGCATTTTTCGATGCGTATTTCGAATCGGGTATTCGGCATGCCCAACGCTTTAGCCATTTGAGTTATCGTGTTTTGTATGGGTTGAACCGCAATCCGTCTGGTTTCGGATAGCTGGTCGGCAAGATTCGTAATTTCCGAAAGCTTTTGGGCAATGAGGACTTCTATTGCGGCAATCTCCTGGTCGAAACCAGCCGCCTGATCGATATATGCCGCAAACTTATCGCGAATTTGCAGTAATTCGTCGGTATGCTGCACCCTGTGTTTTTGCAACAGGCTGTTTAATAAGTCGATGCGTTGATTTACATACTGAAGGCGTTCGGGATTGGCCTCAAGATCTTCGCCTTTTTGGTCGGCTTCGGCCGTTAAATCACGTAAATCGATCAGCGCAGTTTCTAAGCGTTGAGCCATATCAATAGCTGCGGGATAAAAACCTGTCATTTTATTTGCGGTCAGATAAGCTTCATTCAGCAAACTGATGGTCGATATTTCTGTTCCATCGAGCAGTGCCGAAATTTTGTGCATACCAGCTTTGATCTCTTCCAAATGCGACAATGTTTCCTGTTCAGATTCAAGCGTCTCAAGTTCGCCGGGGGTTATTTCGGCCTGAACCAATTGATTGTACTGAAACTGATAATAGTCGTAGTCGGCCGATGCTTTGGCTGCCTTTTCCTTTAATAAAGTAAGATCGTTAATCAGCTTGTTGTAAAATCCAAATTGCTGGTTATATTTATCGGCCAACGAACGGTTTTTCGCAAAAGCATCGACTAAATTTAGCTGAAAGTGCGCTTTCTCCAGTAATTCATTTTGATTTTGCGAATGAATATCGATGAGTTGTTCTGTGAGCTCGCGTAATACCCCAAGCGTAACTGGCGAATCGTTTACAAACGCCCTTGATTTTCCGTTTGGTGCAATTTCTCTGCGAATAATTGTAATCGGTTCATATTCCAGGTCGTTATCATCAAAAAATGGTTCAAGACTATAATTTTCAATATCAAAAACGCCTTCTACCACACATTTCTCATTGGCATTAAGCATAACCGACGAATCGGCCCGTTGCCCAAGCATCAGGTTCAATGCACCCAAAAGAATAGATTTTCCGGCACCGGTTTCTCCCGAAATAACCGAAAAACCCTGCGGAAACGAAATATTGAGCGTTTCGATAATAGCATAGTTGCTAATATTCAGCGACTTTAACATATTTAATTCAGCTTTTGATATTCCTGTGTTCGTCCGGGATCTGTTTTCTTCAAAATAGTGGCCGCAGTAATTCTTTTATCGGAAGGTAGTTCTTTTAGCATACTTACCAATTCCTGACTTTTGGCATCGAAAAACAGTTTTAACGCCACAGAACTTGGCTGTGCATTATTTACAGTTTCGAGCATTGGTAATGCATCGACAATGGCCCCAGCACCCTGTTGGGCATCGTCGGCCATTTGATCTAATCCTTTGCGGTGATAGATATACACAAACTCGCGATAAGGCCTGAACTCATTGTTTAACAACTGGTTCGCAATCCAATATCGGTTGTTTTTGTTTTCCGAAGCCTTCCAGCCAATATCGTTCAACGATTGCGCATTGCTCACAATCCGTTCGGCCAACTGAAACCAAGGGGTTCCGCCAAAACGCGAAAATGTATCGAAATCGGTTCCTAACAGAATATAGGCATAATAGCCCAAAACAGCGGTTAAATTGGATGAGATACTGTTTTCGTTAAAATCGAGTGGGTCGAACTCTTTGTAGTTGAAAGTAAAGTTATTATCAACAATATTGAGTAAGGGTGTATTAAAATTGCTGTTGTAAACCGGCCGCCGTGCCTGTATCGAAATGGTGCCTTTAAAGGCTTCGTTGTTGCTGTATTCCGACAGGTTAATGAGCACATTACACTGTATTTTTTCGTTAGCCTTAAACTTTTGATTCGTCCACTGACGATTATTCATGAACTCATTGATGGCCGTTTCGAGCGTTTTAAATATTTGTGTGTTAGTCGTTTGAATTTGTTTATAAACAACCGTAGTCTTGCATTCAAGTTCTTGAGCTTTGGCCTGCGACAGTAATGCAGACAAGATAAATACGAAAAATATTTTTTGCATTGCCAATGTTTTATTAATCAAACGCTTGTTTCAAAAGGATATTGTACCCAAAATAACAAAGCAAAACCATTTTGGTTTTGCTTTGCGAATATACTCAAACGGAATGAAAATTAAGAATAAAAGGTGGTGATGTTTTGTGGTTTATTGCAAAATTTCGAACCGTATAGTGGCATTATACTGGTATTTAATTTTTTTGAACCCCATGGGCGCGGCTTCGTCCATAGAAAGTTTCATACTAAATGCTCTTGCAAATACAGGCCCGTTATTATATTCGCCATCCCAGTTTCCACCGCCGTCCTGTACATATATTATTTTACCGATTTTTGCTTTCGTTGGGGCCAGCATGGCTTCAGCTTTTTTTAATGCATTGGCTACGGTTTTGGTTTGAACCCTGTTTTCGATCGATTCGCGCTCCTGCATATCGAGTTTTTGTATCCCAACTGCATCGGCTTTCTCGGTTGTTGCAAAATCGAAAAATTTTTCGGCCTGCACGGCATCTTTTACCTCAATTTTGTAGGTTCGGGTCATGTTAACCTGATCTTTTCCAATCCACTTTTTTTCCAAATCGCCCAAGGCATCGGCCAGGCTCACCGCATCGTTATTTAGTCCTGCACGGGTGGCAACAGCCCTAAGTTTCATCTCTTTAGCATCGAGATCCGCTTTTTTAGTGCCGGAAAAGGTAAGCGTTAGCGATATTTTATCAGGATTGTTCTCTTCGAATGCCGATGCCGACACTTCGATGTAGGGTTTTGGTTCGGGTTGAACCACTTGCTGAGCATTTGAAGCAACCGATGCAAGGTTTAAAACTACCACAGCCGCTGCTATTCCGATGTTTTTAATCATTTTCAGTGTTATTTATTACAGATGTTATACGTCCGTTGGCCACAATTGTTACAATGGTGTCGCCGGATTTTACCGTATGAATGTCCTTAATGACCTTTTGGTTGCATGAGGTTATCGAATATCCGCGACGTAACAGATTTTCGGGGTCGAGTAATCGGTTTCTTGTCGTAAACGACTCACATTTTATGGCTTCATTTTTCAACAGCCGCATCGATAAGAGAATCACTTTACGCATTTGGTAATCGTGATTTTCACTCATTTGTCGTAGTTTTTGCGGCACCATTTCACTTATACAACGTTCGGCTCTTTCGAATATTTGTTTTTGGCGTTGAATGGTTCGGCCAATGCCTGTTTTCAGTCGGAAACCATATCGCTCAAGGCTACTTTTTTCCGACGAAATTCTTTTATGAACCCGGTGCCGGAGTTCCGATTGCAAGTGAATCAGTCGTTCGTTTTCTAAAGTCGAAACATTTTTAATAATATTCATCAAACGGTTCGAGGCACTATTTATAAAATCGTCGGCCAAAATAAACTTATCGAGAATGTATTCGGCCACGGCTGTCGGCGTTTTAAGCATTTCGTATGCCACCATATCGGCTACCGAAACATCCTTATCGTGACCAATTCCTGTAAGTACCGGCAGTGGAAACTGAGCAATATTGGCTGCCACATCGTAATCATCGAAACAGGCCAGGTCGAACGCAGCCCCGCCACCACGTATAATGACCACAAGATCAAAATTGTCTATTTCATGATTAATCGCATCCAATGCACGAATTATCGATTCCGGTGCCGTTGTTCCTTGCATTGTGGCTTCAAAAAGTTTTGTGCTGAACCCGAAAACACGATCGGTATTGGTTAGTTGCTGCATAAAATCGCGGTAGCCGGCAGCCTTTTCACTCGAAATAATGGCAATGCGTTTCGGCAGCGCAGGAAATTCAAGCTCCTTATTCATTTCCCTTATACCATCGTCGTCGAGGCGTTGTATTATTTCGAGCCTGCGGCGTGCAATATCGCCTAACGTATAGGTGGGATCTATATCCCGGATATTGAGTTTAAGTCCAAATACCTGATGAAATTCAGGAACCACCGTAATCAGAACTTTAATGCCCGAAACAAAAGGAGAACCTGTGGTGGTTTCGAAATAGGCCTTTAGTGTATAGAATACGTTACTCCATATTACAGCCTGACAACGGGCTACAATGGCTTGGGTTCGGGCATCCTTTTCGAGTAAATCGAGGTAAGCATGACCGGTACGGCTTACCGATAACTCACTGATTTCGGCTACAATCTTGTATTTTTTCGAAAGGTTCGTGCTAAAAACCCCTTGAATAATCGTTGTAAGTTCCGATAAAGAGAGAGATTCCGGGTTCATCGGGCAATGATTATTTTATGTTGCGAGATCGTTTTATTGTTCTGAACAACTTTTAAAAGGCAAATTCCTTTTGCAACGTCGGGGATATGGCATTCTGCAATGCCTTGTCTGAATTGCACCTCAATTTTCATTTTTCGGCCCTGCATATCATAAGCAAATATTTCAACGCTCCCGGTGTTATTTAACGACATTAAGAATGAACCGTTATTTGGATTTGGCATAATAACGATTGCTGCGTTTTCGACAAAGTTTGATTGGCCATAACTTAACAGTGCCAGTGCAGCATTGGTAATGCCATTGCCATAAGTTCGGTCGGGATTGGAATTTCGGTCGGCTGTCTTTATCATGATTTCGCGTAACGATTTTGCCGTTTGGTTTGGTAAAGCCTGCCACAAACAGGCTGCAACACCACTTATTACAGGAGCCGAAAACGATGTGCCATTACCATATACCGAAAAACCGGCAGACGATGTAACGACTGTTCCTTGCCCTTGCGAAACGAGGTCCGGTTTAATATTCCGATTGTCAAATCCGCGTGAAGAAAAAGCTGCAATGGTACTGTCGGCTGCAACAGCACCTATACATAATGCATTTTCGGCATCGGAAGGGGCCGAAATATAGTGCCAGGTTTTATCGCCTTCGTTACCCGCCGAAACAACCACCAAAATGCCTTTCTCCACAGCAATATTTGCCGCACGCGTTGCGGTAGTTGTATGTCCGTCAATTTGTTCGTAAGAAAGGTTCATTCGAGAATCGTCGAATTCGCTGTAACCCAACGACGAATTAATAATATCAACACCCACACTATCGGCAAATTCGGCACCAGCTACCCAATTGTCCATTTCTACCGGAAATTCAGTGTCGGCATCTTCGGTTTGAATGAGCCAAAAATCGGCATCCGGAGCCACACCCATCATTTCACCAGGCAAGTTACCCCCGATTATGGATAGCACACTCATCCCATGATAGTGCTGGGTATATACATCGGTTACACCTTCTACAAAAGAATGTGTACCCATTATTTGTCCGCGCTTAAATAGCGAATCTAACGAATTGTAAGAGTTTGCTTTATAAAAACCGGCATCGAGCAGGGCAATTGTCATCCCTTTTCCTGTATATCCTTTTTCGTGAAGTATTTGCGTATTATGCATCGCTATCTGATTGTACGAATAGCCATAGTTCAGTACCTGATTTCGTGTTTCACCGAATTTATTGTAATGAATTTTTTTACTTTTCGATAAATCGGTAATAAATGTTAGCGTAACCGATTTTACCATGGGCAACTGCTTGATGGTATTAATTGCAGATGAATCGTTGAGTTGAATTGTGGCACTATTCATCCACTTGGATGTATAAAGGATTTTTGCACCAAGTGACGATAGGGCATCGGTATAAAGTTTATTTACAGGTAAATCGAGCGAATCGATAGAAATTTGCTGTTTAATACGGCGGATAATAGCTTTTTGACTTAAATACGCCGAAGGATTTGCTAAACTGTATGGCGTATTGTTTTTATCGGTAAAGTCGACCCGAAACCTGAAAGGACCAGCAGCATTTGCGTCAAAAATACCTATAAACAAAAACAGACCGAGTAAATGTTTCGAAAGATGGTTCATACAAAATAAAACAAAGTAACAACAATATGCCCAAATTACAAGATACGAGCAGCCAAATCGGACAAATACGAGCGTTCGCCCTTTAATAAATTGATGTGTGCAAAAATATCCTGTCCGTTCATTCGGTCGGTTAAATAGGCTAAACCATTTGAATGTTCGTCGAGGTAAGGCGAATCAATTTGTTGAATATCACCCGTGAATACCATTTTCGTATCTTCGCCGGCACGGGTTATTATCGTTTTAATTTCGTGCGGCGTAAGATTTTGTGCTTCGTCGATAATAAAAAACGTGTCGTGCAGACTTCGACCACGAATATAGGCAAGCGGTGTAATCACGAGCTTCGAATCTTTCTGAAGTTGATCTATTTCGCGAAGTTCTTTTGAAGTGGCACTAAACTGATGTTTTATAACGTTAAGATTATCGAATAGCGGTTGCATATAGGGCAGAATTTTGTCGTTGGCATCGCCGGGTAAAAAACCCAGGTCGCGGTTTGCCAACGCCACAATAGGGCGGGCCAGCATAATTTGTTGGTAGTTTTTGGCTTGAGCCAATGCAGCCGCCAATGCCAGAAGTGTTTTGCCGGTTCCGGCTCTTCCCGTAAGGGCAATCAGCTTAATGTCCGGATTCATAAGCATGTTAAATGAGAATGTTTGTTCGGCATTTCGTGGTTCAATGCCCGAATACTTCTCCTTTTTTATTGCGATGAGTTTTTTGGCTAATGGATCGAACCGGCATAACACGCTCGAACCGGTGTTGCGCAAAACCATACATTCGTTGTTTTGTGGTTCAATACTAAAGTTAAATTCGCCTATATCAATGCCATTTGGTTCGTTGTAAAGCCTGGCAATGAGGGCCGTATCGAAATTGTCAATGATTTTTATTTCGCGCTTCAGGTTTTGTATATCCTTTACTTTATCGGTTCGGTAATCTTCGGCGGCAATGCCCAACGATTTTGCTTTAAGCCTAAGATTAATATCTTTCGATACAAAAACAACCTCTTTGTCAACTACATTTTTCGAAACCCAATCGGCTATGGCCAGAATGCAATGATCGGGAGAGTGTTCGAAAAATGAGTCGGTCATGGCTTTTGGAAATGGTTTTCCTGTGGTAATAAACAGCTTACCTTTTCCTTTACCCAGTGAAACACCGGTGATAAAGGGTTCATCTCCAGCAATTTTATCGAGTAAACGGGTAAATTCTCTGGCATTAAAATGAATTTGCTCGTTACCTTTTTTAAACCGATCTAATTCCTCCAAAACATTTATCGGCAGATAAATATCGTTTTCCTGAAACTGATAAATGCATTCAAAATCGTGAAGTATTACATTGGTATCGAGCACAAAAGCTTTCTTTTTTGTTTTTGTTCGCATATTGTTTATGGTTAAATCAGAACTGTTTTAAAGATAATGAAAAGTACTTTGGTTGCTGCAAAATAATTATGAAATTTGCAATTCTTTATTTTGTATATGAATTACAACGAAACGATAGAATATTTGTTTAACAGCCTCCCTATGTTTCAACGTGTTGGGCCGGCTGCTTACAAGCCGGGCTTAGAAACAACGCTTGCCATCGATAAAGCCATGGGACAGCCACATCTTCGGTTCAAAACCATCCATGTGGCAGGAACCAATGGTAAAGGATCGGTTTCGCATAGCACCGCATCTGTTCTTCAATCGGCAGGTTACAGAACCGGTTTGTATACATCGCCTCATTTGGTCGATTTCAGAGAGCGAATCCGTGTAAATGGCGAAATGATATCGGAACAGGCGGTGGTAAATTTTGTTGCTTCGTATAAGCCGATTTTCGAAGTTTTAAAACCCTCATTCTTTGAAATAACCGTCGCCATGGCATTCTACTGGTTCGAACTGTGTGGTGTGGAAATTGCTGTAATTGAAACAGGTATGGGAGGCAGACTTGACTCTACGAATATAATTAACCCTTTAGTAAGTGTCATCACTTCCATAGGTCTCGACCATACCCAATTTCTTGGCGATACTCCCGAAAAAATTGCTTTCGAAAAAGGAGGCATTATTAAACCCGGGATTCCGGTTATTTTAGGTCAGATGACGGACAGTGTTAATGTCGTTTTCGAAGATATAGCACATAAAACCGGTAGTCGTATTGTTTATGCCTGCAAACAGTATCAGTTTGTAAAGGCTTTGGCTGAACCGGATTGGCACCATTTGTGGTATCATTGCGCCGGTATGGAATATGGTATTGCCACCGATTTACATGGAAGTTATCAAAAACAAAACATGGCTGTGACATTATCTGTTTGTGATGAACTACGAAAACAAGGCATCAATATTGCCGAACATCACATCCAAACCGGTTTGCAACAAGTATGTTCGGCAACCGGATTAACGGGACGCTGGCAAACAATACAGCATAATCCAACTGTAATATGCGATACAGGTCATAATGTGGATGGTATTGAATTTATTGTGAATCAGTTAAAAGGCCTGAAATATGATCAATTGCATATAGTTTTTGGCGTTGTGGCCGATAAAGACCCAATGCCCGTACTCAAACTTTTACCACAAGACGCTGAATACTATTTTACTCAAGCCACTATTCAACGGGCACTGAGTGCCGAAGTCCTTACCCAAAAAGCCAAAGAAATTGGGTTGACAGGTTCGGCTTTTTATCGTGTTGCATTGGCCTTCGACGCAGCCATTAAACATTCGAAAACAAATGACCTGATTTTTATTGGAGGAAGTACGTTTGTTGTAGCTGATTTTTTATCGTCAATCAATTATTCGATAGGGTAGCATCGGAGCTTTCTGTTTGTTTTAACAATTAAACAACATTATAATAACATTTAATTTGTTTATTCGAATTTATTTTTATAACTTCATTTTCGAAGATATTCATTTGTCAGCAAAATTATTATGTATTTTAATATGTTGTATTTGTGATTGTTACAATTTTGGCATAATGATTGATTAAGAAGGAACATCATTTTAATAAGAACTCAAATAACTCAAAAACATGTCTATCAGAAAGATTAATTTAGCATTAATTACGGTTCTAACAGGAACCATG
>QKHT01000011.1 GCA_003249935.1 Bacteroidota bacterium | reverse complement strand
ACGGTAAAACAAAAGAACGTGGAAACTATATATTAAACGATAAAACCGGTGAGTGGAAGTATTTCGACCAGACAGGCAAATTAATAAATACCATTCTTTACTACAATAATATTCCATATGAAATTAAATAAGCTGTTTACAACTTTGGCAGTATCTTTTACCGTACTTCAAACCTTTTCAGGTAAAGAAAATCCGGCCAAAATGCTCGAATCGTTGCAGGCTTCTTATCCCGATGAACTGGCTGTATGCGAATTTCAGAAAAGGGAGATCACCATAAAATTGGAAAACAAAATTCCTGTGTCGTACATTAAAAGCACAGTTAGTGATGTTTCCCTTACCGATAATGCTTCCTTTTTAGCTGCCAACAAAGCATATTTCAACTCGAAATTCGAAATCCTTGCGTTTGATGCATATAGTCTGGTGCCACAAAACAACAAGTACGAAAAGATAAAAATAAAGGACTACTCGAAAGGCACCGACATCGATGATGGGGTTTATTTTGATGATGGGGTTTGTTACACGTATACGTTCCCTTCGGTAAGTAAAGGCACACGCTTAATTGAAACAAGCGAGTGCCGTTGCAGCGACCCCGAAATGCCTTTCATCTTTTTTTTCGGCAGCAGCTTAACCTGCCGCGAATCGGCCTTTTCTGTAATGGTGCCCGACGGAGTAACAATCCGCTATCACTATTCTGGCGGTAAGGATACTTCAAAAATAAAACTTCAGATTTCAAAAGAGAATCAATACACGAAGTATAGCTGGTCGTCTGCTGAAACACAAAAATACAAGAACGAAACAAATGCACCGAACATCAAATACTATTTCCCTCACATTATTGTTCAGATTGCCGATTACAACCATGGCGATTCGGTAGTGAACCGGTCGCTTAACGACTATTATCAATTATGCTACAAACTCGTTTCGCCGCTGGGCATTAATTACGATACTGCCATAAAAAAATTTACCGACTCCATTACGGCAAATTGTAATACAACAGAACAAAAGGTTAGAAAAATATTCCGATGGGTTCAGACCAATACCCGTTATATTGCAATAGAAGATGGCGACAACGGTATGAAACCAGTGGCTGCCGCCGAGGTTTTTCAGAAACGATATGGCGATTGTAAAGGCAAAACAAGTTTATTGGTTGGCATGATGCATTCCCAAAATATTGATGCCAGCTATGCCTGGATTGGATCCAGAGAGAAACCTTACAAATACTCTGAATTTGCCACTTCGGTAAACGATGACCACATGATTGCCGTTTGGTGGAAAAACGACAGCACACCTGTTTATCTCGATGGCACTACACATTGGCATCAACTATATCAGTATCCGGCTTTTATACAAGGAAAAGAGTGCCTTATTGACCGTGGACCTAATCAGTTCAGGCTCGAACCGATACCGGTTGCCAAAGCCGAACAAAACACCATTACCGACGAAATATTTATTGAAGTGGTTGGTTCAGCAATTAACGGAAAGGGTACAATAACAGCCACGGGCGAACCACGTAATACCTTTTGCAATAATTTCGACGGCCTTGATAGCAGTCGGTACAACAAGGTTTTTCTGGATATTATTCCAAAAACAAACAACAACTGCATGATAAATTCCATGCAAATTGAACCAAATTGGTGCGAAACAGAACAGTTTAAAACTGACTACTCATTTTCGATACCATCGTATGTTTCGAAGGTTAACGATTATTTATACATCAATCTGAATTTAGACAAGATGGTAGAAAACAATATCATTAAACCGGACAGAACCATTCCCATTGAAAACGACTATTGCAAAACCTACAAATTAACTTGTCGACTAAAAATCCCCGAAGGGTACACCATAAATCAGATACCAAAACCGGCAATTTTTAAAAGCAATGCTGCGGTTTTTTCGGCAGAATACCAAAAAGAAAACGACACATTAGTGTATACGGAAATTATTACATTCGATTTCCTGATTTTGTACGAAAACGCATTAACAGATTACAGACGTTTTTCGGAAGAGATAAAAAAATTAAACGGTACAACAATAAGACTTTCTAAAATCTAAAACAAAATGAAGCTACAATTTAAATTTTTAGCCATACTTTCGGTAGTCGCAGGCGCGGCTTTGGCCGACAATATCCAATACCAAACCTATACATGGAATAGTTTACCAACACCAGAGGTAAGCGATACGGTAAGTTCGCCCAATGGTGCAGTGGTTGAACTTGAACGTCGGATTATTGAAGTATACTCTAATAGCAAGGATCAGTTCGAAGATTTTTTTGTATATCACAAAAAAGTAAAAGTGAACACAACCGATGCTTTGAGCGCGAATAACAAAATTTTTATTTCCTTAGACGATGTAATTTCTATCGAAGCAATAAAAGCACGGTTTATCGCACCTAATGGCAGCATTACCGAGGTGCCTGATAAAAGCATAAAAGAGATAGAAAACCTTGACAATAAAGGTAATTACAAGACTTTTGCAATTGAAGGTGCAACGGTTGGCGGAGAAATTGAATATTTCTATTGTCTTAAAAAAGAATTTTCCGGTTTTCGTACGCTTTATGTGCAATCCGAAACCACCAAGCAGAACGAAGAAATATTGCTGGTTTATCCCGACAAGTTAGAATTCGAAGCCAGAAGTTACAATGGTTTTGCTCCGTTCGAAGAAGTTACTGATACCACAGGCATTACAACTAAATCGGCTCGTCAATTATACATTCCTGCGCAAACCGATGAACAATATGCATTTAACGATGCAAATAAAATGAGGGTCGAAATAGCTATGACTTACAACAATTACAACTCAACATTGCGCGCTTACTCATGGAGCAAAATAGCAAAAATAACTTACTCCAATTATTATGAACTATCGAAAGAAGACAAAAAAGCAGCAGAAAAATATCTTAATACAATAAAATTAAAAGGATTGAAACCCGAAGAGGCGATTAGAGCTATTGAAAATAAGGTAAAAACAGAAATAGCTTTTTCGGAAGAAAAAAATAGTCCCGACAACTTAGCAGACATTTTCAAACTAAAACACGTAAAAAAGAACAAAATGGCTTTTGTTCTTGTCGCCTTGTTTAATGCCGCAAATATTCCCCTCGAACTTGTATATACTTCAGACAAAACAGAGAAACCGTTCGACCCATCGTTTAATTGTTACAACTTTCTCGATGAATTACTGCTCTATTTTCCCGAAGTTAATAAAGTTATTGCACCAACTTACAAAAACTACCGCCTTGGCATTACACCAAGCGAATACGTTGGCGAATACGGGCTGTTTATGCATCCGTTGGAGTACAACAAAGATTTAAAATCTATGGCTTACGATATAAAGAAATTGCCTTGCGAAACAGCAAGAGATAATACCGACACAATGAAGATAGATTTAACTGTAAACGCTGAAAATAAAGAAATTAGAATTAAAACAGTATTAAATTTCAGCGGACATTCGGCACAATTATTACAATCTTTTTGGGAACTCAGAAGCAAAGAAGATCAGGAAAAACTTCTCAATACCATTTTTGCAATTAACGGAGAAGAACTTACAATGAATAGTTATACCGTAGAAAATGGCAAACAAAACGACATTGGTTCAAAACCAATTATCATTACAAAGGATCAGACTGCACACACATTGGTAGAACAGGCAGGCGAAGATTTAATTATTCGTATTGGCGAAACCATTGCCCGCCAGTCCGAATTGTATCAGGAAGCACCACGCAAACAACCCATTCAAATTGATGTATTGCGCGATTATTATCGTAAAATTATTTTTCACATTCCTGATGGCTATTCGCTAAACGACCCTAAAAATTTAATAATGAATGTAGTAATGGATTATAACGGAACAACCGGTTGTTATTTTAGCTCAGATTATCAAATTGAGGGGAATAACCTCATTGTAATTTGTAAAGAACACTATTACGACGATTATTATCCTGTTGAGGCTTACGAATCGTTTCGGAAAGTGATTAATGCTGCCGCCGATTTCAACAAAATTAAAATAGTACTTACTAAAAACTAAATAATAAACCTCAGACAGCCGGAACTTTACAATCCGGCTATCTGAGGTTCATACAAAAAAAAACAGTTACTCCGCTTCGCCAATAATTTTTACACGACCCACTTCGCCCGACTCCAGTCGTACTTTTATGCCATGCGGATGAAACGCACTTTTTGTAAGAATATCTTTTACCGCTCCATAGGTTATTTCGCCGGTTCGCTGATCTTCTTTTAATACAATACCCACATCCATGCCGGGTTTAATTTCACTTCTGTTTTGTCCTGCCATAATTGATTCTTTAATGCGATAAAGATAACAGTTGAATTGTATTTTTACCTCAATTCCAATTCCATTACTTCTTCATTTCAATAAAAACAACACCATTAGCACCTCTGGCTCCATAAATTGCAGCAGCTCCATCCTTTAATATGGTTACACTTTTTACGAGACATGGGGTAATTCCACTCACACTCTGCATCGGAACCCCATCTACAACCACCAAAGCACAGGTGTTCAAAACAAATGAGTTTACGCCGCGAATCTGAATACATTTATCTCCGCCGGTCATATTATCGCCCGAAACAATGCGTACACCTGCACATTTTCCCCGAATCAATTCATAAATATCGGAGTATTTGCAAAAATCACTGTTTTCCGACGATAAATTCGATAAGGCAAAAGTGAGATCGCGTGACGATATATATCCATAACCTATCGCCAACTCCTGATTTTCAGGAGTTTCTACAAACAATAAATTCTCTTTTACGCTATCCGTTTTTTGGTTGATCCGAATAGTTACCTTTTGGAATACCTTCGAGTCAATTTTTAGTACATCTTTGGTATTGCACACGATACCAAAACGACCCAACGAATCGGTTGTAACCGATGTTTTGGCTTTTAAGGCCTGAACCACCACGTTCTTTGCCGGAAAATGGTTAAACATCGTCAGCTCACCATAAACCACCCGAGTTTGCGCAAAAGTAAAAACCGAATACAAAAACAACCCAATGATACCCCAAAATCTTTTCATCACAATAAATATTAAAGTAAAATCAACTAATTTACCATTCACTGAACAATGTTTAAAGATACGATTTATGTCAAATACACACAACATTAATTAACATTTCATGCTTAAGTTAAACGATTTTGTCAAGTTATACGCATCCGGATTAACGGAATTAGAAAATTTGAATTACGAAAAAAAAAAAAATTACAGTTCGTCAAACTTGTATCATGCATTCACTTTAAGAACAGTGAATAGTAACATGAATTTTCATAAATTACCGTAGATAAGGCTGTAAAATGTTTTCGAACATCTAAAATCTAATATTCATCTTTTGGGCTGAACCGAATAAATGTAACAAAAGAAAGAATGAATTAGGTTTTAATGCTCCCCATTTAATTCAAACCATTCTAAAGAATAGCCCAACATACCAATAGGAATGTATTGCATTACGTGTATTTTCTATCGCGGTGGTTCGCACAGTTTTCACTTCAAATGTTACCTTTGTAATACAATAAAAAAACTGCGAAAATGGAAATAATATTGCTTTGTGTACTGGTAGTACTTGTGTTAGCACTTTTTGTACTGGTTTTGAGATTGAAGCCAAAGCAGAACGACGATGCGCAAATTCTATTGGCCAGAATTACCGAATTACAAGCGACTGTCGCCAAGATAGAATCAAATCTCCGCGAAGATTTCCGCATCAACCGCGAGGAAAACGCCGCAATCGCCCGCGACAACCGCATCGAGCTCAACAATACGCTCAAATCCATTACCGAACAGAGTCAGAATGCTTTGCGCGAAATAAACCAAACCCTTCAGACCAAAACCGATGCGCTCATTGCCAAAATCGACGAAAACAACCAGATTAACCGCAAGGAGCTCACAGCCAACCTTCAGACATTCGGTTCCGACCAAAAAAACAAATTCGACGAACTTCGCAGCCAGCAAAGCGAAATGACGGCCAAAATGGTGGAACAGATCGAAAAAACCACGGTCAAAGTCGAAGAAAAGCTCGCACATCTTGCCGCTCAGGCCAAGAACGACAGTGTTCAGATGCGCGATTCGCTGATTCTGGCCTTTAAAGGATTTCAGGAAACCTTCGACAAAAATGTGCAATCATTCAACGAGCTTCAACGTGAAAAATTTGCCCAACTCGAAACCAAACAAAACGACATGGTACGCAATACCGAAACCAAACTCGAACAAATAAAGGTTACGGTAGAAGAAAAACTCGAAAAAACCCTTAGCGAGCGACTTGGCCAAAGCTTCGAAACTGTTGGCAAACAACTTATTGAGGTACAAAAAGGTCTTGGCGAAATGCAGACACTGGCCCAGGATGTGGGCGGATTGAAACGCGTACTCAGCAATGTAAAAATGCGCGGCGGAATCGGCGAGGTGCAATTGGCCATGCTGCTCGAGCAAATTCTGGCTCCGGACCAATACGAGGCCAACGTAAAAACAAAGGCCGGCAGTAACGATTTGGTCGAATTTGCCATAAAACTCCCGGGTCGCGACGAAAACGCCAATCAGGTGTGGCTACCGGTAGATGCCAAATTCCCGAAAGATGTGTACGAACAGTTGCAAAATGCCTACGATGCCGCCGACTTGCCGGGCATCGAACTTCTTGAAAACACCATTAAAAAAATGGCCAAAGACATCAGCGATAAATACATCGACCCACCGGCAACCACCGATTTTGGCATCATGTTTCTGCCATTCGAAGGCATTTATGCCGAAGTGGTACGCAAAGCCAGCCTGCTCGAAGAGCTGCAACGCACTTACAAAATCATTGTCACCGGCCCCACAACCCTTGCGGCCATACTCAACAGCTTGCAAATGGGGTTCAAAACTCTGGCCATACAAAAACGAAGCGGCGAAGTTTGGCAAATATTGGGCGAGGTAAAAAAAGAGTTCGGCAACTTTGGCGGTCTCCTCGAAAAAGCGCAGAAAAATATAAGCACCGGCCTCACACAGCTCGACGATGTAATGGGTAAACGAACCAAGGCCATACAACGCAAACTTCGTAGTGTAGAGGTGATGGGCGAAATCGACTCGAAAACAATTATCCCCGAAATTGGTTTTAACGACAGTAACGACGACGAAAACGAATAAAGCATATGCAAAATTTTGAATTTTATAATCCGGTTAAAATTATTTTCGGCAAAGATCAACTATACAAAATACGCAAGTATATCAATGCCAATCAGCGTATTTTGATTATTTACGGTGGTGGAAGCATTAAGCGAAATGGCGTTTACGAAGCAGTAAAAGCGGCATTGGCCGATTACAAAGTCACCGAGTTTGCCGGCATCGAAGCCAATCCGCGTTACGAAACCTGCATGAAGGTGGTCGAGCAGATAAAGGCCGAAAAAGTGGGCTTTCTGTTGGCCGTTGGTGGCGGTTCGGTTATCGATGCCACCAAGTTTATAGCCCTTGCGGCATTACACACCGAGGGCGATCCATGGGAGATTGTGTGTGGCACCGCCCGTGCAACGCAGTCCCCCATTCGGTTCGGTACTCACTCTGCCGGCAACCGGATCCGAAATGAACAGCGGTTCGGTCATTACACGCGAGGAGATTCACGAAAAACGCGCCTTCGGCACACCGTTTTCGTTTCCACGTTTTTCGTTCCTTCTACCCGATGCAGCAGGCACTTTGCCTAAACAACAAGTGGCCAACGGTATTGTAGATGCCTACATCCACGTCATCGAACAATATCTCACCGTGCCTTCAGGTGCTCCGCTAAGTGACCGTTTTGCGGAGTCGATCCTTCTCACCCTCATCGAAACGGCACCGGCCGTATACGCCAATCCGGCCGATTACGATGCCATGAGCAACCTGATGTGGTGCGCAACCATGGCACTCAATGGCCTCATTGGTACAGGCACACCAAGCGATTGGTCGGTGCATACCATTGGTCACGAACTCACCGCACTCCACGGCATCGACCATGCGCGAACTCTGGCCATTGTATTGCCCGGTGTATGGCATGTGCTCAAAGCCGAAAAACGCGAAAAGCTGCTTCAATATGCACAAAGGATTTGGGGTATTTCGGAAGGAACCGACGACGAACGCATCGAAGCCGCTATTGAAAAAACGGTGGCATTTTTCGAATCGGTTGATATCAAAACACGTTTGAGCGACTACAATCTTGGCAGCGAAACCATCGACACCATTGTTACCCGCCTCGAAAAACGCGGATGGACTGCCTTTGGCGACAGGGGGTTAGTCACTCTCGAAAAAACCAGACTTATTCTCGAAGACAGGTTGTAATTAACCATTGTGACACTGCTCTTTTTCAAGAAAAAATCCAACAATACTTAAAAAAATATTGGGTGAACCGCGAACAAACGGTTCACCCATTTTTTATTTTCGGGCTAAACCGGTTTTAGCAACATTGTCTCTCTTTTCCGGAAATTCGTCACCATTTCGGTATGCAAACCAAGCAAGATCAAAACGTGTGGGCTGCAAACTAACGACTACATCTGATTTTGAATGATTAACTTATCTGGCTCCAGTCGGTGTTGCTTTTGCTAAGGCGTTGGAGTTTTTGAACAAAAAACCGGTTTCGGGGGTTTTCGAGCAGCGGGTCGTCGGTAACAATTTCGTTAGCCGCATCGCGAGCCATTTGAAGCACTTGCGTATCGCGACCAAGATTGGCTATTTTAAGGTCAAAAGGCAATCCGCTTTGTTGCGTACCTTCAATATCGCCGGGGCCACGCAAGCGCATGTCGGCTTCGGCAATTTCGAAACCATCGTTGGTGGCCACCATGGTTTCCAAGCGTTTGCGACTGTAATCGGCCAACTTCACCCCACTCATCAGCACACAATAGCTTTGGTCGGCACCGCGCCCTACCCGCCCGCGTAGCTGGTGCAATTGCGACAAACCAAAACGCTCAGAGCTTTCGATAACCATCACCGAGGCATTCGGCACGTTTACGCCCACCTCAATTACCGTAGTGGAGACCAAAATTTGCGATTGTCCGGATACAAACTGTGCCATGGCCGCTTGTTTTTCCTTTGGTTTCATTTTGCCATGAACCATACTTATTAGGTACTGAGGTTGTGGAAAATGGCGCTGCATATACTCAAATCCCTCTTCAAGGTTTTTGTAATCCACCGTTTCCGACTCTTTTATCATGGGGTAAACAATATATACCTGCCGTCCTTTAGCCAGTTCTTCGCGTAAAAAACGGTTCAGGGCATCGCGCCGGTTATCGTAATAATGAACTGTTTTTATTGGTTTTCGTCCCGGCGGCAACTCATCGATAATGCTCACGTCCAAATCGCCATACACGGTCATGGCCAGCGTTCGCGGAATAGGTGTTGCCGTCATGACCAGCACGTGCGGCGGAATCTCGCTTTTGGCCCACAACTTCGCACGCTGAGCCACCCCAAAACGGTGCTGCTCATCAATGATTACCAATCCGGGATTGGCCAGTTCAACCCAATCTTCAATAAGCGCATGGGTACCAATAAGTATTTTTATTGAACCCGATTTGAGCCCTTCGAGCATTTCGGCACGTTCTTTTTTTCGGGTTGAACCGGTAAGCAACGTTACTTTCAGGCCCAATGGTTCAACCATAGCCGAAATACTCTCCAAATGTTGCCTTGCAAGAATTTCGGTGGGTGCCATGAGCACACTCTGAAAACCATTATCGGCAGCAATAAGCATTAACATTAGTGCAACTAATGTTTTACCACTGCCAACATCGCCCTGAAGCAAACGGTTCATTTGTTTGCCGCTGCGCAGGTCGTTACGAATTTCGCGAATCACCTTCTTTTGGGCATTCGTCGGTTCAAACTTTAAATGATTGGCGTAAAACGTATTGAAATAATGCCCAACCACACCAAAAACAAAGCCCCGAACAACCGCCTGCCGCCGGTTTTTAAGTCGCAAAATATTCAGTTGAATAAAAAACAACTCCTCGAATTTGAGCCTATAACGTGCTTTGGCCAAATCGGCATTGTTTGTTGGCGAATGAACACAAGTCATCGCTTCGTGAAGATGCATCAGGTTATGGCGCGCTACAAACCAATCGGGCAGCGATTCAGTAAGCGATCCGCCGATTGAAGAAAACACCAATGCCACCAACTTTTGAATAGTGCGTGAAGTGAGAAATGCGTTTTTCATTTTTTCGGTGGTTGGATACACCGCCATGAATCCCGAAACAAGATTTCGCTTATCAAATTCGGCCACCTTTTCGGCTTCGGGATGAACCACATTGATTCGTCCGCCAAACACAACCGGTTTGCCGTAAAGAACATATTCGATACCCGGCAAATATGCCTTTTGAACCTGATTAATTCCTTTAAACCAAACCAATTCGAGCGTACCTGTTTCATCAACAAAATAACCGGTAAGTCTCTTCTTAACACCTATACCGATGGTCTCGAATCGCAAAAACCATCCACGAACCTGAATGTATGGCATTTCGCCGGTAATTTCTGATATTTTATAAAAACGGGTACGGTCATCATATCGAAAAGGAAAGTAGTACAACAAATCGTAATAAGTGCTTATACCGGCTTCACGTTGCAAAATTTCGGCCCGATGCGGTCCTACACCCGGCAAAAATTTAATATCACTTTTTGTTATGTCGACCATTGCTGTAAGTTACTTTGCAAAATAAACCTTAATTCTCGTTTATCACAAACCGGTTCAACCAAAAAGAAAAATATTACACAACAGAACGCCATCGCATTATTAAAAAATGTTAACACTGTAATGTTTCATGTAATATTCCGTCTTACCTTTAAACAGTAAAAAAAGTAACGCCATAAAATGACACGATACGAGTTCGAAACTTTCGTTATTCCAATGACAGGCAGCCTGCTTTCGTACGCCGAAAGGTTTACCGAAAGCGAGGATGAGGCGCGTGATTTGGTGCAGGAGGTTTTAACCCGTCTCTGGGAAAAGCGAAAAAGTTTGAATGAGGTAACCAACCTTAGGTCGTACGTATTCAGAATAGCCCGCAATTTGGCCATCGATTATCACAGAACACCGAAACACAAAAAAATCGACGACGAGCCTAATGGCACTTGGGAGTCGAAAAATGCATCGGATGATTATGATACGACTGATGCGGCACAAATGGTTAAACAGATTATTTCGAACATGCCAACAAATTTGCGCGAAGTAATATGGTTACGTGATATTTGCCAATTTTCTACCGAAGAAACAGCAGAAGTGACAGGATTGAACGATAACCAGGTAAGAGTATCACTGTCGCGTGCACGAAAACAAGTAAGAAACATAATGCTTGCATTACATCAATATGAACTCAAAACGAATTGATCAATTAATGGAGCAGTACTTTCGTGGTGCAACCACGAAAGCTGAAGAACAAGAACTGAAGGGCTTGTTCGACTGTGGTGCTGCCGGCAAGAGTTTTCCGGCCGAACGCAAAATGCTGAATGGTATAAATGCTTTACAAATGCAAGCCAACCTGCATCGTGTGGAATTTCGACCCAAAAGACAATTAGTCAAATTAAATATCCGCAGTAAAGGATTTCGCAATACGGTTTTAGCCCTATCAATAGCAATAATTGGTGTTACATCCTATTCTGTAGGTGCCTATCAATATCGCAAAGACATGGCTAAAATACGCGAACTCTCTGCTCAGGCCGAAGTGATAAACCATGCCATAAATAAACTCAATCAGGGGATCCAACAATCGCAGGGTTCGTTAAATAACGTATCAGGCGAACAAAAAGCGGCCGAAGGTGTGGCAACAGTACAGTCGATTTGGGAGTATCCCGGAAAGATTTATCGAACATTAACAGGCAATAAATAATGGTAAAAACGATATCCATTGCACTGCTGTTAACCCTATCGCATGTGGCCGGTACAACGGCGCAACACTTGGTTGATGAGTTTATCGCAAACCATACAGAAAACAACGAACTTACAACAGTAAACATTGATAAAGCCGCTTTGCGGCTGATTGCCGACCTTAAAGAAGGCGACAATAAGGCTCAATTGAACACGCTTTCGAACAAGATTAAAACAATAAGCATCTACACCAATCGGGTAAAGGGCGACTCGTTGAAATCGGGGTTCGATTCGTTATCGACAAATTTATTGGCCGACAAGGGATTGGAGTGCATTTTGAATATGCACGAAAAAAATGAAATGGTAACCTTTTTTATTCGCAGAAGAGATGCTGACGATATAGCTGAGTTTATCATGGTTTCGGTTGAACCAAATTTCCAAACCCTGATGCGCATAAAAGGGCAGATGAAACTGTCGGATATTGCGCAGGTATCGGCTCTCATGAACTTTGATCTTTCAAATGTTGTGCCCGTAGAGCACAACTAATTATTTATCTTTCAAATTTTTGTTTTGCATTTCAGTATCCTTAAAAAACCGGTTTCAGCACCGGTTTTTTATTTTTGTACCATCGACCAAAAAACCACCAAAAAACAACAAAAAAGCTCTGTAAATATTTTTTTTACAGAGCTTTAATAACATTTCAGTAGTCCCACCGGGAATCGAACCCGAATCTACAGTTTAGGAAACTGCTATTCTATCCATTGAACTATGGAACCATTATTGGGCTGCAAAAGTAACTTTTTACACCTTCATAACCAAATTTAGCGCATAATTTCACGGAATATTTCGAGAGACCGTGGTGTACGGAATTCGGGATGATGTCGTTTGTAATAATCAAGCAAAACATCAATGGTATTTGTCCGCAACACTGCATCAACCGTAATATTTTGCAAATCACTTAGTGATGATTGTAATAGTATGGAAATCAATTTAGAAACATATTCGTCGGCAACTGTTTTGCAATGATTGAACCGACCAAGCACTGCATCAAAATAGGGGGTATCGCCCTTAAAATTATTTTCGATTTCAAAACCAAGAAAACGCGAAAAATCGCACAAAAACTTCAGATGAAATAGTGCGGCTCCCTTCGCATCCAAAACGTCGAGTACCTGTATGGCATGAAAAAGATAATCGTATAGGGCCTCGTCGGGGTTAGATTCGTGCAAACAATTCGAAACAATTTCCGACAAGAACATGGCAATGCTGTTTCGTAACGGCTCGAACCAAATATTTGTGAACGAACTTTCGAGACTTAAATTAGATGCTTGCTGAACCTGACGCTTATGCGAATAGGTAATCTCTGCTTCGACAAGTGCCAACGGACTAAAAACCATCGCAGAATTTCCACCGCGTTTGCCATCGGGCCTACCGGCCATACAAGCCACTTTACCATGTTTACGCGTAAACAACTGCACAATATTCCGACGATCGCTGTACTTTAAAGTATGTAGTACAATAGCCTTTTCTGCAACTTTCAATGCCTATCCTATTTTTTCGAGTTCATTTCTTAACCTTGTCGGCAAACTACTGAAAATTAATCGGTATGAATCATCAATCCATTCAAACACCAACTTATCAGGCACATGAAAATCAAGAATAATCGTGTTCCAGTGTTTCTTGTTCATGTGGTAACCAGGTAAAACAAAATCGTAATGTTCGCGGAGTACAATTGCCTTTTCAGGGTCACACTTTAAATTGGCTGTCCCCGGTTGTGCATCAAGCGACAACAGCGCAAACATTTTACCGCCAACCTTAAATACCAACGTTACTTCGTCGAACGGAAAACACTCTTCGACAAAGGGCATTGAAACGCAATAGTTTCTAAAAACTTCTATATCCATTACTAAAATTGATTAGCAGCAACGAAGATACAAAATCCACCTGTTATCAAAAACAAAACTTTACCGAATATGGTGACACATTCGACTTAAATAACTGCTGTAAACAACTGCATTTAAGCTATTTTACAATCATTTTGACACAAATTAAATACAAATAAATTTTGGCAAATTGAATTACAAATCGTACATTTGTTGGCAAATTGGTATGATAACATATAAAACTGACAAAAATCATGGAGAATCGCATAGATAAATTAGACAAAAAGATTCTGAGTATAATTACTCATAATGCAAGAATACCGTTCAAGGATGTTGCAGCACAATGCGGTGTATCCCGTGCAGCAATTCATCAGCGGGTACAACGAATGATAGATTTGGGCGTTATCATTGGTTCGGGATATTTTGTCGATGCAAAAAAGTTAAAATTTACCACATGCACATATATCGGTATTTACCTCGAAAAAGGCTGGATGTATGAAGAGGTTGTTAAAGAACTACTTAAAATTCCCGAAATAGTGGAGTGTCATTACACAACCGGCCAATACAGTATTTTTGCAAAAGTATATGCCCGGGACAACGAAGACTTGAAAGCAGTTCTCAACAATAAACTTCAAGCCATTAAGGGCATATCATCTACCGAAACATTTATTTCTCTTGAACAACGGTTTAAAAGAGAAATACCTATTACCGAAGAAGAAGAGGATATTTCATAGCCTGCAATCAAAATATACTATACCCGCAAGCCTGTCGTTTGCGGGTTTCTTTTTTATATCAATTCGGCATTTTAATGTACCTTTGAACAAATTTTTTTACATATAATATGGGAACTTTCTTATTTCACGATATTGTATTTGGCCCCGTTACCAGTCGCCGTTTAGGTTTATCATTGGGGTTGAACCTTTTGCCCGATGATGGTAAAATTTGCACTTACGATTGCGTTTATTGCGAATGCGGGTTCAACACACAACGAAAATCGACCAAAGGGCGATTTCCTGATATTGAAGATTTGTATACTGATCTTGAATATAAACTTGCGGATTTAAAAGCACAGGGAATTGTTCCGGATGTAATAACTTTTGCCGGAAACGGAGAACCCACGGTTCACCCAAAATTTGCCGAATGTGTACCAGAAGTTAAAAAAATTGGTCAAAAGTATTTTCCTGCAATTAAAATAGCGGTATTATCGAATGGCACTACATGCCACAAACCCAATGTGTTTGAGGCACTTAAAATGGCCGATATGAATATTCTTAAACTCGATTCGGCCATTGAAACCACGATTTTGCAAATAAATCAACCCGGCCCCGGCTTTAATCTCGAAATGATGCTGTATTATTACAAACAATTTGCCGGTAAACTTATCATTCAAACCCTGTTTTGCAAAGGGAAACAAGGCAATGTATCATTCGACAACACCACCGAAGGCGAAATCATTGCATGGCTCGAAGCCCTTTCTTATATACAACCTGCGGCGGTAATGATATACAGCATATCGCGCGACACACCGCTCGACACGATTGAACAAATTGACAAGGAAAAACTTTTTGAAATTGGTGCTCGGGTCGAAAAACTGGGCATACCAACCGAAATTTCATAAAAATGAACCGCAGACTCACCATATTGTTTTGCCCTTTAGATTGGGGATTGGGCCATATTACCCGCGATGTGCCCTTAATACAATATTGTGTAAATGAGGGACATAAAGTGATTGTTGCAGGCAGCGAAAAAGTAATTCAAATTGCAAAAGAAGCCTGCCCAACAATTACCACTGAATTGTTTACAGGCTTCGAAATAATTTACAGCAAAAAAAGAGGCATTATAATCGGATTGTTACTCAAACTACCTGATTACATCGTAGATTTTTACAACGACCACAAAAAAACAGAAGCATTAGCAGACAAACACAATGTCGATTTAGTTATATCCGATAACCGTTTTGGTTGCTATTCGAAGGAGGCATACTCAGTGTATATTTCACATCAACTTCAATTCCGGTTAAAGGGAATTGCAAAACCATTTAACTTTATTCCCGCATGGGTACATCGGCAAATAATTAAAAAATATAATCATTGTCTGATACCCGATTTCGAAACAAAACCACGATTAGCAGGCGAACTGTCCGAAAAAAAAAGACTTCGTACGCCGGCAACTTACATTGGCATATTGTCGAGGTTCGAACCAAAAACGGCAGATAAAACCGAAGACACCGTGGTGCTTTTAGGCGGGCCTGAACCTTACCGCACACAATTTGAGCATATTATAATTAACCAAGCCAACGAAATGCAAATTCCGGTTACCATAATTCAGGGAAAACCCGACACAAACCATCAAAAAACCACCATCGGATTTGTAAAACGCGTGAGTATGCTTACCGGAGATGAATTGGAAAACAGACTACTTACAGCAAAAACAATTATTAGTCGCTCAGGCTATAGCTCATTAATGGACCTTGCAGCGTTGAACCGAACCGCAGTGATTGTACCGACACCGGGTCAGCCGGAACAAGAGTATTTAGCCCGGTATTTGCATCAAAGTGGATATTTTGTAACGATGAGCCAACAAGCCTTTAATCTAAAAACAGCAACAGAACTTATTGCCCACAAATTGACTTTTGACAACAGAACACATCCAATTTTCGCAAATACCCTTCAAAAGATTTTTAATCAATTGTACTGAAATTTGCGCCTTTGGCTAATGTTAGGTATTTTTGCAACGTTTTTGCGCCAATCATTTCGACCTAATGAAGGTTCGATAAGCAGAAACAACAGTATTTACAACTATATCAGAGGGTTACATAAAGTTTCCGAACAATTATTATGGCAAATTCCGACAACAGATACAGCAAACGAGGCGTTTCGGCGCAAAAGGAAGATGTGCATAACGCCATCCGCAATTTGGATAAAGGCCTTTTTCCATCGGCATTTTGCAAAATTATTCCCGACATCTTAGGTGGCGATGAGAATTATTGCAACATTATGCATGCCGATGGAGCGGAACAAAATCGTCGCTGGCATATATGTACTGGCGCGAAACCGGCGATTTGTCGGTTTGGAAAGGCATTGCACAGGATGCCCTGATTATGAATATCGACGATTTGCTTTGTGTTGGGGCAACCGACAACATTTTAGTATCGAGTACCATAGGCAGAAACAAAAACCTAATTCCGGGCGAGGTAATAGCGGCTATTATAAACGGAACTGAAGAGTTGCTCGGGAATTTGAGAGAAATGGGTGTAAACGTATATCTAACCGGCGGAGAAACGGCTGATGTGGGCGATTTGGTTCGAACCATCATTGTGGATTCGACCGTGACCTGCCGAATGAAACGAAGCGATGTGGTATCGAACCATCGGATTTCGGAAGGAGACGTAATTGTAGGCTTTTCGAGCTATGGCAAGGCCACTTACGAAACAGAATATAACGGCGGCATGGGAAGCAATGGGCTTACATCGGCTCGCCACGACGTATTTGGCAATTATTTAGCTTCGAAATATCCGGAGAGTTACGACACATCGATACCGGCCGATTTGGTATATTCGGGCAGTTGCAAACTAACGCAGGCCATCGAAGGTTTGGATATCGATGCCGGAAAACTGGTACTATCGCCCACACGAACCTACGCCCCGGTTATCAAACAAATACTCGACGAAATGCGTAGCGATATTCATGGTATGGTACATTGTTCGGGTGGCGCACAAACCAAGGTATTACATTTTGTAAAAGACCTGCGTATTATTAAAGACAACTTATTCCCTGTACCGCCACTCTTTTCGTTGATAAAGAAAGAATCGGGAACCGATTGGCGTGAGATGTATCAGGTATTTAATATGGGACACCGGATGGAGGTATACCTTAAACCCGAACATGCCCAACGCGTAATGGACATAGCCAACAGTTTTGGCATTGAAGCTAAAATAGTAGGAAGATGCACTACAGGTGAGCCGGGCCTGACCATTAAAAGTGAATTTGGCGAGTTTAACTATTGATTTATCGACATAATAAGATATGAACAACCAATTATTAGAGCGTATTAAAGGTCTCGAATTAAGGTTTAGCGAGGTAGCCACACTAATAACCGACCCGGATGTAATAGCCGACATGAAACGGTACGTAAGGCTCAACAAAGAGTATCGCGAACTTGAAAAGCTGGTTCAAACAAAAAAAGAACTTGAGCGCACACTCGACACCATTGAAATGGCAAAATCCATTCTTGAAGAAGAGAGTGACACCGATTTACGCGCCATGGCACAGGAAGAATTACTTACTTTGGAACCTCAGGTAGCGGTTTTAGAAGAGAAAATAAAAATTCTGATGCTACCGGCCGACCCGGAAGATGCAAAGAACTGTGTTGTAGAGATAAGGGGTGGAACCGGCGGCGACGAGGCGGCTCTTTTTGCCGGCGAATTGTATCGCATGTATGTGAAATTTGCTGAATTAAAAGGCTGGCGTACCGAAGTAACCAGTTTTAACGAAGGCACTGCCGGCGGATATAAAGAAATTGTATTTAACGTAAAAGGCGAAGGCGTATACGGCATATTAAAATACGAATCGGGCGTTCACCGTGTACAACGTGTGCCTTCGACAGAGACACAGGGACGGGTTCACACCTCGGCAGCCACTGTGGCGGTATTGCCCGAAGCCGAAGAACTCGACATTGTAATCCGAAATGAAGATATCCGTCGCGATGAGTTTTGCTCTTCGGGACCGGGTGGACAATCGGTAAACACCACCTATTCGGCCATCCGCCTTACCCATATACCCACGGGCACGGTGGTTCAATGCCAGGACGAAAAATCGAAACTGAAGAACCTGGAAAAAGCCATGGTCGAACTCCGCACCCGGTTATACAACATAGAATACCAAAAACGGATGGATGAAGTGGCAGCAAAACGCAAAACAATGGTTTCGTCGGGCGACCGCTCGGCAAAAATCCGCACCTACAACTATCCGCAAAGCCGATTAACCGATCACCGGATTAATTTTACCATGTACAACCTCGATGCGGCCCTTAATGGCGACATTCAGGAAGTTATAGACAAACTAATTATTGAAGAGAACGCAGCCCGAATGGAAGAAGCTGCCATGTAATAAAAATGATAACTGCTTAGCAACAATAGAATATTATGACACGCGAAGAACTATTTGAACAAATAAAAAAGAAAAAAAGCTTTTTATGCGTAGGTCTCGACAGCGACATTGTGCGTATTCCCCGCCATTTGCTCGAAACATCCGATCCGCTCTTTAATTTCAATAAAGAAATTCTTGATGCCACCCACGACCTTTGTGTTTCGGTTAAAATAAACATCGCCTTCTACGAAAGTCTGGGAGTTAAGGGATGGGAAAGCATGGAAAAGACGGTAAATTATATCAGAAATACCTACCCCGAATTGTTTATCATAGCCGATGCCAAACGTGGCGATATTGGCAATACCTCGCAAATGTATGCAAGGGCATTTTTCGAAAACCTCGATTACGACTCGGTAACCGTTGCACCGTATATGGGCAGCGATTCGGTAAAACCATTTTTGACATATCTCGGGAAATGGGTTATTTTGCTGGCTCTTACCTCGAACAAAGGTGCCGACGATTTCCAATACATCGTAAATCCGGCCACCGGACGCCGATTGTTCGAAGAGGTAATTGAAACATCCAAATCGTGGGGCGATGCCGACAGTATGATGTATGTAGTAGGAGCAACGCGTGCCGAAATGCTAACAGACATACGAAAAATAGTGCCCGATCATTTCTTGCTGGTACCCGGTGTAGGTGCACAGGGAGGCAGTTTGCAGGACGTGGCGAAATATGGCTTAAACAGTAAATGCGGCCTTTTGGTAAATGCCTCGCGCAGCATATTGTATGCTTCGGATAGTGAAGATTTTGCAACAAAGGCAAGAGAAAATGCGTTGGAACTCCAACTCGAAATGGCACCGATTGTAGAATCTATCTAAATTTTTAAGACATAAAAAAACAGGCAGATCAAAAATGATCTGCCTGTTTTTTTTATGTTCAGTTTCAGACTATTTCATTAGTATTACTTTGGTTGAACCGACCAATCGGTTATTGGAAACGACGGAAATAATATACATTCCTTCCGACAAATGCTGTCCCGTTCCATTATCTCCTTGCCAAACTACCGACTCAACAGCTCCTGAAGAGATGCCAGAATAAAGCTGTTTTACGCTGCGACCTTGCAAATCGGACACATACACCGCCACACGTTCACCCCGTTCTCCAATCCATTTTATGGTAGTCGACTGTGTAAATAAACTTGGCGAAACACTAATGTGGTTATTTATAGCCGATGTTTGGTTTACAGCAGTACCCGGACTAAACACATTGGCTCTTCCCGGCGTACCACCAATATCGGCACTTACAAACCAATTTGCAGCCAAACCATTATCCAGCGAAGGTTTCAGCAACCCGATTGTCGCACCGGATAAAACAGTAGATGCAGGCCATGGCGCACTAACTTTATAAATCACTTCATCGACCAGTTTGCTTGTAGCATCGAACAATCTAACGGTATCGCCCGTACTCTTTAAGCCTACGGTCATATCGCCCACACTGTTGGTGGAATTTGAATTTACCGTTCGGAACGATTTTAAATCGCGTGCAGCGACCAAATACTCACCCGGAGCCAGAATGGTGTTCGGTTCAAACGTATACCCATTGGCAATAAACACATTGGTTATAGTCCAACCACCCAAGTTTACACTGGTTGAACCGGCATTGTACAGTTCGACCCAATCTCCTGTATTCTTTTCGGGAACAGAACTATAATTTATTTCGTTAATAATTACCTTTAAATCTGATGCTGTGGCTGCTTGAAATACAGCCTTAAAAGTACCGGTTGTATTTTGGGAAAAATCAATAGTCGCATTTGTAGAAACCACACTACCTTCCCAGCGGACAAATTTGTACCCCGGCTTCGGGATAGCCGTAAGTTTGATAGGCACATTTTTAAAGTACACACCGGGGAATGGATACGATGGCGGCACAATACTGTTGAGCAATACGGTACCCGACGACGACGGTGCAACATCCACACTTACATTAAATGTACCCGGCAACCCAAAACGCTGCTGCACATGAGTTCGGGCAAAATTAGTACGATTAGATAAGAAGTCGCGCACTTTTTTCACTTCATTTTCCCAGAATGCCATATCAGGAATGCAATTATCGCCACTGTTATTATTTGCAAGCCAGCGTTTAATATGATTTGGCATCTCAGTTTTATAAATTGCCTTTAAACTATCTACTACTGCCAGCGTGTATTTAGGCAGAAAAGTAAGATTCATATGATCGGCATATTGATTAATGAAATTATTGGTGAATTTTGTATTTGTAGCCAATCGTCGGAGCATAAGCGTTGACCATGGCGGATTTGGCCAATCTATGGCCGAATTGTTTACAAAAGCATCGCTTAAAGTATTGTAAGAAGCATCCTGAACATCGCGCCACAAATCGCAAGAAGCATCCATATCAAACAAAATCCAACGCCATTTACTCCCTTCCGAATTATTATTCCAATAGCGTGTATTATTTCCCGGCCAGTCGTTATTATCGATAAAAAGTTCGGCTGCCAACCATCGAATATAGTTGTCAATATCCATTTGGGTACTGATATAATCCAGATCTGTATCCGAAATATTAGCATGATTTTTAAAGTAAGTCACCAAATCTTTATACCCTGTAATATCGCCGGACGATGTATACGAGTTATCATAGCCTAAATTTACCGAACTCTTAGATATTTCGTGGTGCTGTGACAAATAGGCTTCATTTATTTTTTCGCGAAGACCCATAATTCCCCAATATTGTCCGTTGATATAAACAACAGCAGGTCTGAAAGCCTGATTGTCTAAATCTAAAGATTCGAATGCCGTGGTAAGAATCCCATCAGTGAGCATCGAATAATTTGTAGTATTGCCACCATTTCGCACCAAAAAAGATTCATACTTATCAAATGGTCTGTTTGGAAATATTTTATAATCGAATTCACCTTTACCATACTCTTTTCGGGCAAAAACCTCAAGCGTTTTCTGATTATAAGCCCTCGAGAATGCGCCATGAACGCCAATGCCTACACCCTGGTTCAGCACTTTACGCCCATCGGGTTCATACATTTCCAAAATAGCCGGCCGTTCCCAATCCTGCCAAAAATTAGCACCCTTATAGGGAAATGATTTTGCAGCACCCGGCCCCATGGCAAAGATTCCGGTATTATAGTCCCACAAATTTGCAGAATCTGTCGAAATACATACGATAGGAAAAGTATGCTTTAAGCCCAGAATATAAGTATTAGAAACCTCCGGACCAGGAGAATATCCGGTTCGGATAATTCTGGCTCTCACCACCATATCTTTAGTTATAGCAATTGGTGTCGAATATTTTAACGATGTTACTGTGGGTTCTGAACCATTTAGCGTATAGTATATTTTATCGCCGGATTTGGGCGATGTTAAAACTAATGATGTAGCAGTTTTTAATAATCCACCAACAATCGAAAACTTAACAGAATCGGTTAAGATACCGGTATAAGTCGAAGCCAGATTATTCGAACTATTTGGCGTTGGATCGGTAAAAAACTTTAGTGAGGCTGAACCATCGGGCTGACGGCCGTACGAAATATCTGAAAGATGCGAAACAGCACCAATTGAATCTTCTAACGCACCGGATGCCTTAAACAAATAAACACCCTCGCCATCGGCACTAATTTTAAAGTTCGTGTGATTGTATGTTACAGGAAATTTAAGATATGAAGAAATTTGAGCATCAGGATAATTGTAATTATAAACCAGTGTCAGAAATGGAATCAAAGTTAAATCGCTTGAATTAGCCGATGCATTATGCACCTCAACACTAATAACATTTTCGCCATTAACAAGAAAATTCGAAACATTATTAATTTCGTGCTCCTCCGGTGGCCACCCCTGATACATTTCCGCTTCACGCGAATCGTTATCGGCATATTGATTATAAGTCACTTTGGAACCCGAGCGCCCTAAATTCCCGCGAGCAATTTCTTTTCCGTTAATATATGCCACAAAACCATCGTCGTAATCCACATGAAAAAAGAATTTTGCTACTTTGGCCATATCGGTTACGTTAAATGACTTTCTGATATAAACTGTTTTCGTTGGGTTTGGAACTATTGTTGCATCATCATCATCACCATAACCAAACCCACTGGGTCCCGAACTCCATCCTGTGGCTGCAAATCCTTTTTGTTTCCATGCATCACCAATGTCAGATATTGGAACATAATAGCTCCATGTATCGCCTTTATCAATTACAGTATGGTATGTAAACCCATCGGAAATGCGGTCCTTTCCCGAAGCAAACAAAAAGAAATATCCCTTAGCCGGAATAATTGTGTTAGGAAACCGCCATTGTAATGGTTTTGAACGATTATCGGTAATATAATAGTTTTGTAAGTTCAGGTCCGTCGTTCCACTATTGAAAATCTCAATCCAATCTGAATAATCGCCATCCTCATCATTAACGCCGTTGGCATTAGATGCCATAAATTCGTTCACTTTTAACTGACCGAACACGCCCGTAGCGTAGCACAAAAATATGCTAAATAATTGTAAATAATATTTCATTCCCGTACCTCTTCTGATTCAATTAACAAAGGTACAGTTTAATTTATTTATAACCAATCCATTTAACAATATAATCGTATTCGAATTTCATGAAAGCCGACTTCTGTAATCCTGATAGTTAAATTTTCTAAGCAGTTTAAAATCACCATTTTGATTTACCACACCTATTCCCGGATGCACAATGCCATTAAACATAGATGTTTTCACCATAGTATAGTGAATCATATCGTCGAAGATCACCGCATCGCCAATTTTTAACGGTTCATCAAACGACCAACTGCCAAGAAAATCACCGGCAAGGCACGAACTTCCACCCAAACGATAGGTAGGTTTGCCTTCCACCGGCTCCTGATAAGCACCGATAACCACAGGTTTATAAGGCATTTCGAGGCAATCGGGCATGTGGCAGGTAAATGAAACATCCAAAATTGCGGTAGTAATTCCACGGTTTTCAACCAAATCTACAACAGTCGAACGTAAAACCCCGGTTTGCCATGCAAATGCGCTACCCGGTTCAAGCACCACATGCAAATGAGGGTATCGCGCTTTAAACCCTTTAAGTATGCGAACCAAATGTTGCGTATCGTAATCCTTGTGCGTAACCAGATGGCCACCCCCCATATTTATCCATTTGAGCAAAGGAAACAGATGGCCGAACTTCTCTTCCACAACGGCCAACGTATTTTCGAGGTTAAACGAACGCGACTCGCACAATGTATGAAAATGTAACCCTTCAATACCTTCAGGCAATCCATCTTTTAGTATTTCGGCCTGAACCCCAAGCCGCGATCCGGGAGCACACGGGTTATACAAATCGGTCTCTACATCCGAATACTCCGGGTTGATACGCAATCCCGCAGAAACACCTGCTTCTTTTACCTTTTGGCTGAACCGCTGATATTGGTTGAGTGAGTTAAATGTAATATGGCTGCTGTATTTTAATATAGAATCCATATCAATTTCTGAATAGGCCGGCGAATAGGTATGAGCCGGGCTGCCCATCTCCTCGTAGGCCAATTGAGCTTCGAACACCGAACTTGCGGTAGCCCCTTTAACATATTCGCGAACAATAGGAAAAACGCTCCACATCGAAAACGCCTTAAAAGCAAGAATAAACTCTACCCCGGCATCTTCAGCAATTTGTTTAATAAGTGAAAGATTTTTCCGAAAGGCCAATTCGTCCAACACATAGCATGGCGATGGTATATTTGAATAATCCATTATGTTACTTATTGTTATGTATAAAAAAAACAAGGACACAACCTTACGTTGTGCCCTTGCAAAAGTAATATATCTTACAGTATCCTACAACTCAAGATCGCCGTTGTGAATCTCAACCCATGGCAAACCATGTTTGTTGAGTTCGTCCATAAACGGATCGGGATTAAACTCTTCGACATTGTACACACCGGCTTTTTTCCAAATGCCTTTCATAAACATCATGGCACCAATCATTGCCGGCACTCCGGTAGTATAGCTAACACCCTGAGTTCCTGTTTCTTTGTATGCGGCTTCGTGACTGCAATTGTTGTATACATAGTATGTTTTTACTTCGCCATCTTTCACACCTTTTATTCGGCACCCGATCGAAGTCCAACCGGTATAGTTTTCACCCAAATCGCCCGGATTGGGCAAAACAGCCTTTAAAAACTGAATCGGAACAATTTCAACACCATTATACATAACGGTATCAATTCGAGCCATACCAATATTCTGGATCACACGTAAATGGGTCAAATACTCCTGACCAAATGTCATCCAGAACCGGGCACGTTTCAACGTAGGAAAGTTCTTGACCAACGACTCAAGTTCTTCATGATAAATCACGTACGACTCTTTAGGCCCGATTTCGGGATAGTTCAACGGTTTGTGTATTTCGTGCGGTTCGGTAATAACCCACTGTCCGTTTTCCCAATATTTACCCTTTTGGGTGACTTCGCGAATATTTATTTCGGGATTAAAATTTGTGGCAAATGCTTTACCATGGTCGCCTGCATTGCAATCCACAATATCAAGGTAATGAATTTCGTCGAAGTGATGTTTTGCAGCATATGCCGTATAAACACTCGTTACCCCCGGATCGAAACCACAACCCAAAATAGCTGTGAGCCCGGCTTGCTTAAAGCGATCCTGATAAGCCCATTGCCAGCCATATTCAAATTTTGCTTCTTCCTTGGGCTCATAATTGGCCGTATCGAGATAGTTTACACCAGCTTCGAGACAAGCATCCATAATGGTTAAATCCTGATATGGCAAGGCCACATTAATAACCAATTCTGGTTTAAAATCATTGAAAAGTGCCACAAGTTCTGCGACATTATCCGCATCAACCTGCGCAGTCTTTATAAAACCACCACCAATTTGCGCTGCAATGGCATCGCATTTCGATTTAGTACGGCTTGCCAGCATTACTTCGGTAAACACGTCGCGATTTTGCGCCACTTTGTGTGCTACCACTGTACCTACTCCACCGGCTCCAATAATTAAAACTCTCCCCATTTCGGATAAAAAATTTAATATTATAAAATGTGATGCAAAGTAACAAAACTAATTCGGTTTAACCATAACAAGGTGGCATGATTTATGGCCATGTTTTTTTGTAAGCTCAACCTTTTTTCAACTTTTATGGCCTGCATAATTAGGCAAATAGTAAGAATCAGATTGCAGATATTTGATAAAATATTCGGTAGACTCCAATCCGTTAATATCAGAATATATTAAGCCTCTCGCTTCAGTAGATAATTCAAACAAGCTATCGCAACCCGCTTCATGAAATATTTTTCTAACATCATGATTATTAACAAAATCGGCAGACACAAATGTACTTAATTTGTCAATAGCCAGAAATTTTTTATCCAACTTGCTTAACCGTGTGCTTTGATTTAATTGAGTTGACTCCGGGGTGCCATTATTGGTTAAAAACAAAAAGGTTCGAACCATAATTAAGTTATCTACAAGATCGAGAACAAAGTAACCGGCTTTACAACTCATAATACGAAATTCTAACAACCATTTATATTCGCTTGTTCTTATAATTACAGGACAAAGAAAGGAGTGATAAGTAAAAAAACAAACCAATCCAAAAGGCATGCTATCAATCCTTTCAAACAGGCGAATCAACATATGATTCTGATAATAAACGGACAAAGGAACATCGTCAAATTCTGCTTTAAGGCCCAGATCGTGTTTAGTTAAAGAACACCATTTTACCCCATAATCATTAAAAGCGTATCCCATTCTTGTCAACAATCGATTTGTCCCATCTATTTTAACTCGCATTGTTTGTGCTTCAATTAAATCAAATTCAATCAGGGTCGTAACTCCATATTTGTTACCATTCGACACGCACTCATAATTGATGGCGGCTATAATCAGTTCATCTCCAATGCCTCGGCAGGTATAACAAAGGTATTCAAGCACCTGTTTAAATCGAACAGCAAATACAAAATAACTATCTTCAAATTCAAAAAGATCACGAAGTCCCTCTCTTAGTTTATCTACATTTCTAAACTTTCGGTTTTCGGTAATGGTATAAAATACGCGTAATGTCAGATAAAATGTGAGATACTCCTTCAAAGTAGTCACAATTTTATGAGACCCAATCTCTATTTTTTCTTTTTGCAAAATACAATTCAACATCGTTTTTAAAGGACTTGAAAATCCTTCAGGAATACGATTGGATTTCATAACCAATTTAAACCCCATGCTACGACAAACATAGACTTCGTCTAATACTACTTTGGGTATAGAGCTAAAAAGTCCTTCACCACATTGTAAATCAATAATTTGTTTGAACCGAATAAAATAATCCTTTTTATTTTGAAGTTCAGTCAATTTCAATCTTTTATAACCATCCGTTTTTTTTCTTTTTTGTGCCATACATTATCATTTCATTTATTAAACATAGTTCCATTTATGTGCAAAATAAAAATGCCGCGTGTTGCATGCTTATTTCCATACGCAACACAACAAACAATAAAACTTTAATGTATTTCCTTCTCAAAGATCAACGAACAATGCGATAATGCAATTTACTTCATTTTTTAAACAGGCACAAATCTATCTGAAAAAATTAAAAAAAACAGGGCTTAAAATATTGTAAATTACAATTTAATAAGCATTTAACGCCATGAAAGAATAAATTAATATGATTTCGAAAAATAATAAAAACAGTTGCTTAAGGAATAAATTAAACCATGTCGATGTCCAATAGTCAAAATTCAAACATTTAAAATGGTATATAATGAAAAAAGTATTTTTATTAGCTGCTGCAGCAATTTTTACAATAGGCGCTGCAAACATGAGTGCACAACGGCCACAACGTCAGGGCAAACAAGGTGGAAATGGAACTGAACAACGCAGCCAGCGTATGGATCCTGCCGCGCGGGATGCCCAAATAATAAAAATGATGAAAGACAGCTTAGGCATTAATGCCACACAAGAAGCTAAAATTAAAGCAATTCAGAAGGATTATCAGGCCAAACTTACCGCCGTTAGAGCCAAATTTGCAGATGAATCGACGCGTGATGCAGCCCGGGAAGAAATGCGAAAATTAATGGAGAGCCAAAATACCGAAGTTAAGGCGGTACTCGACGCCAAACAAAAAACAAAATATGAAGCAATGTTGGCTAAAATGCGTGAAAAAATGGGTAATCGTGCAGGTGGTGACCGAAACCAAGGGAGTCAACAAAATGGCCAACGTCGTCCAAGAGGAGGCAACAATTAAACTTAAAGGATTGATAAAAAAAGAGGTCGAAAAAATTTTCGACCTCTTTTTTTATCCTTATTTCAATTTTTTCAACAACCAAACATCAGCATGTTCAGGATAATTACTCCTAATGGTAGCAATTCGTCCACGTGCTTCCGATTCGCTATCGGTGCTTAATACCGAAACACGCAAATTGCCTGTTTTATTTTCTAAAATCACAGGACTAAACCCTTTATCTTTTAACTGACTTTTAAATTTTAATGCATTGTCTTTTACCGAAAAACTTCCCATAATCACATAATATGAAAAAGCATCCTCCGATTTATCTTCTCCCTGCATCACAGACACACTCTCCTCCTGCATCCGAATATTCGACTGAATTTTATTTTCGACTACAGGGGCTGTCGACTGAGACACGGTCTCTTTCACAACAGGTTCAACCACAGGCTTTTCAGCCACTTTTGCTGTTTTACACGATGCCATAGAAACGGCCACAGCTATTACAAATAATACTTTTTTCATTTTTCAATCCATTTTTCGACCACGAAAATACAAAAGTATTGCGACTTTACCAACATGTCATTATTTCACTAAAACCATAATAAAAAACTGTCATTTTGACACCATAAAATTTACTGCGATAACTATCTATTTTATTATGAACCGCTTACAAACGGCTTTGATTTTTTGGCAAACATTTTGACAAAACCAAAATAAAACTTACAAAAATGAATTTCGATAATTTAACCATTAAATCGCAGGAAACCCTGCAACAAGCTGTTGACATTGCCAAAAGCAACGGACAACAAGCGATTGAACCAATTCATCTCCTGAAAGCATGTATCACAACAGGCGAAAACATCACAGATTTTCTCTTTGCAAAACAAGGGATCAACAAACATATCATTACAAGTGCCATCGACCAGCAAATCGCTTCGCTGCCACGAGTCACCGGAGGTGAGCCATACCTTTCGACCAAATCGTCGGAGGTTATTACCAAGGCAACCGACATATCGCGCAAAATGGGTGATAAATTTGTAAGCATTGAACACCTTTTATTAGCTCTTTGCACAATAAAAGATACTGCGGCACACATTTTAAACGATGCCGGCATTTCCGAAAAATCGCTGTCAGGTGCCATCGAATCACTCCGCAAAGGGGCCAAAGTCAACGACCCCAATGCCGAGAACAAATTCAACTCGCTCGAACGGTTCGCCATTAACCTTAACGACAGAGCCCGAACCGGCAAGCTCGACCCGGTAATCGGCCGCGACGACGAAATACGGCGATTACTGCAAATACTTTCGCGCCGCACCAAAAACAACCCGGTACTTATAGGTGAACCGGGCACGGGAAAAACAGCCATTGCCGAAGGATTGGCGCAACGCATTGTACGTGGCGATGTGCCGGAAAATTTGAAAACGAAACAAATATTTTCGCTCGACATGGGCGCACTAATTGCCGGAGCAAAATACAAAGGCGAATTCGAAGAGAGACTAAAAGCAGTGGTGAACGAAGTAATTGCCGCCGACGGCGAGGTCATTCTCTTTATCGACGAAATACACACTTTGGTTGGTGCCGGCAAAAGCGATGGCGCAATGGATGCGGCCAATATCCTAAAACCGGCATTAGCACGTGGCGAACTACGATCGATAGGTGCCACCACCCTCGACGAATATCAGAAATATTTCGAAAAAGATAAGGCCCTCGAACGCCGGTTTCAAAGCATTTATGTGGGTGAACCCGATGAGGCCGATGCCATATCGATACTTCGGGGTTTGAAGGAACGTTACGAAACACACCACCGCGTGCGAATTAAAGACGAAGCCATTATTGCAGCCGTAGAATTAAGTCACCGTTACATAACCGACCGGTTCCTGCCCGATAAAGCCATTGATTTAATGGACGAAGCTGCGGCACGATTACGCCTCGAAACCGACTCGCTACCCGAAGATCTCGACGAACTGGCTCGCCGCATCAAACAACTCGAAATTGAGCGCGAAGCTATAAAACGCGAAAACGACACAAAAAAACTGGCTCAACTTAACGAAGAAATCGAGAATCTAAAGGAAGAGGAGCTGAAACACAAAGCCAAATGGCAGAGCGAAAAAGAGTGTCTTAATAAAATTCAATCAAAAAAAGAAGTCATCGAACGGTTAAAAACAGAAGCCGACAATGCCGAACGTGCCGGCGATTACGGACTTGTGGCCGAAATAAGATACGGTAAGGTTCAGCAAGCCGAAAAAGAGATTGAAGCTCTTAAAACACAATTACACCAATTACAAGGCAACGCACCAAGCATTAAGGAAGAAGTGGATGCCGAAGACATTGCCGCAGTAGTTGCACGTTGGAGCGGCATACCGGTAACCCGGCTCATACAAAGCGAACGCGAAAAACTACTACATCTCGAAGACGAACTGCATAAGCGGGTTATTGGGCAAAACGAAGCCATTACAGCTATTGCCGATGCCGTTCGCCGCAGTCGGGCCGGATTGCAGGACCCCAACAAACCCATTGGTTCATTTTTATTTTTGGGAACCACTGGCGTTGGAAAAACGGAACTGGCAAAAGCATTGGCCGAATATCTGTTCGATAGCGAAAATGCCATGACACGTATCGACATGAGCGAATACCAGGAAAAATTCTCGGTCACGCGGCTTATCGGTTCACCTCCGGGATATGTGGGTTACGACGAAGGCGGCCAATTGACCGAAGCCGTACGCCGCCGTCCATATTCGGTGGT
>QKHT01000224.1 GCA_003249935.1 Bacteroidota bacterium | reverse complement strand
AATTGTAAACCTCCGCAGCCAAAAAGCCAAACTCTTTGGTTTCGAAAACCATGCCGCTTACGTACTCGATGTATGTATGGCCAAAACACCCCAAAATGTTTACGACCTGCTCGACAAAGTTTGGGCCGTGGCACTTCCGGCAGCCAGGAACGAGGTTAAAGAGATGCAGAAGATTATTGATGCAGAGGGCGGCAAGTTTAAACTCGAAATGTACGACTGGTGGTATTATGCCGACAAAGTACGCATGGCCAAATACAACCTCAGCGACGAAGAGCTGATGCCCTATTTCGAAATCAATAACGTGCGCAAAGGCTTATTCGATGTGGTGAACAAACTTTACGGCCTCAACATTAAACCGTTGAAGGATGTAGCCGTATATAACAAAGACGTTTTGGCATGGGAAGTTACCGAAGCCAACGGCGATTTGGTGGGCATCTTGTACACCGATTATTATGTGCGCCCAAGCAAACGTGCCGGCGCATGGATGGAGAACTACCGCGATCAGGAGATGAAAGACGGCAAACGTTCGGCACCGATTATCGTGAACGTATGCAACTTTTCGGCACCATCCGAAACCATGCCATCGCTGCTATCGCTCGACGATGTAACCACCATGTTCCACGAATTTGGTCACGCCTTGCACGGACTACTATCGGATTGCCGCTATGTAACCCTGAGTGGCACAGCCGTAGCCCGCGATTTTGTAGAGCTGCCATCGCAGATTATGGAAAACTGGGCCACACAACCCGAAGTACTTAAATCGTATGCAAAACACTACAAAACCGGCGAAGTGATTCCCGATGCATTGGTTCAAAAAATACAGAATGCCAGCGCCTTTAATCAGGGCTTTGCAACCACCGAATACGTAGCCGCCGCATTGCTCGATATGGCCTACCATACCCTCGACAAGTGGCCCGGTGGTTCGGCCATTGCCTTCGAAAACAAAGTACTGGTTGAGAAATACGGCCTCATTCCCGAAATTGTATCGCGTTACCGCAGTACCTACTATCAGCATATTTTCAGTGGTGGTTACTCGGCCGGTTACTATGCCTACATGTGGGCCGAAGTGCTCGATGCTGATGCGTTTAATGCGTTTCTCGAAAAAGGATTGTTCGATCAAACTACGGCAAAATCGTTCCGCGATAATGTATTGAGCAAAGGCAACACCGACGAACCCATGACACTGTACAAAAACTTCCGCGGACAAGCGCCTTCGATTGAACCGCTTTTGAAACGCAGAGGCTTAATGAAATAGAGTTTTAAATTGGGAGATGTGGAAATTTGAGAATGTGGTTTTGCAAATCACTTCATCAGATTTCCACATTTTTGTACCTTCAAATGGCTAAAACACCACGCACTACCGCATGCACAAACCACACACGGCCGATATTCTTCATCTCCACTTTGTGGTGATTATCCTTGGCTTTACGGCTATTTTGGGTAAACTGATTTCGTTGCCGGCGTTGAGTATGGTGTGGTGGCGGCTGTTTATCGCTATTCCGTTTATTTACCTTTACCTCCGACACACCGGTTACCGGTTCAACCCCGATAAAAAACTACGCAACCAACTGCTGCTTACAGGCGTAATTGTGGGGGCCCATTGGCTCACGTTTTTCGGGGCCATAAAAGTCGCTAACGTGTCGGTGGCACTGGCCGGTTTTGCCTCGGTAACGCTGTTTACGGCTTTGATTGAACCGCTGGCCGAAAAACGGGCCATTAACTTAATAGAAGTAGCACTTGGGTTGGCCACCATTGCCGGACTATTGCTTATTTACAACTATCAGAAAGGATTTGCTACCGGCCTGTGGTTGGCCATACTTTCGGCCCTGCTCAATGCAGTATTTATGGTTCAAAACCGGCAATATATGCGGGCCGGAAACCCTGTGGCCATTAGTTATTACGAGCTTATCGGGGCATTGCTGTTTCTGTCGGTTTGTCTCGGGTTGAACCGCATGATGACCCCGGTGGCCTTTATACCACAGGGCTACGATATTTTATGGTTGCCGATATTGGCCATAGTGTGTACAGCCTACGCCTACACTGCCGGCATAAAAGTAATGCGGTCGCTTACCGCTTACCTTGTTGTGCTCACCATAAACCTCGAACCGATATATGGCATTGTAATGGCGCATATTATTTTTACCAGAAGCGAAATAATGACCACAGGGTTTTATGTCGGAACCACCATGATTCTGTTGGCGGTATTTCTGTATCCGGTAATCAAGCACACCCGAAAAGCCGCCGCTAAACGCCCATAAGCCTGCCGGGGCGGTTCAGCCAAAAACAGCTAATACACCACTAACTTTTTGCACCATACATTGTGGTAATCTGCTACTTTAAGAATATAGCTGCCATAGGCCATGTTGGGTACTTTATGGTTACGCCCCAAATGAGTAATAGTACTTAACCTATAACCCATGAGGTTAAAAATTTCGAGTCCGGCATTTTCGAAACCATCGACATGCACCACATGGCCCGATGTATAAATGCGGCCACCGGCCGGATTGGCTGTTATGCCATTGGCTTTGTCGAATACCGATTTGGCAAATTCGTACATTCGGATCGTGACCGTTTCGTACCTATCGGACGAGTTTTTGTTGAAGAAGCCATGCACATAATAAGGATAAATATTTTGCTCGGTTCGGCCGCCTTTATTGGCCACCGCCTCGCAAAAGGCCACCGACTGTTGGTACGAAATGGTAAAATCGGCGGTGCCATGAAACACCGCCACGGCCGGGATATTGGCCGGTTCGGCCGGAATAAAGTTAATAGCCGAAATTACGCTGCGACCGGCCATGGTGGGATATTCGCTCAGGTACGCCGACGATTTGCCAAACCACCCATCGAGATGGTGTTCGAAATCGTAGATGCCGTTGCAACCAATATACAAACGGCAACCGTTGCCATTTTGCTTCATGGCTGCAAGCGAGGCCAACGGTGTTCCGGCCGAACCACCCGCGTAACCATACCGCTGCATATCCAGATGCCATTCTGCGGCATGAGCCTTCACAAAAGCATACGCCTCGGCAAGCTCCTGCAACCCCTGATTAAAAGTACCGCCTTTGGTAGTTAAGGTGTAGGTGATGCGCACGCCGGCTATACCGCGCGATGCCATGTACTTCGACTGGTTTTCGAAAGCGGTATAACTGCCACTACCCCATCCGCCGCCATGCACAAAAATAATGAACGGGAACGGCCCTGTACCGCTTTTCGGTAAGTCCACTTCCATTTCGAGCACATAATCGGCATAGGTTTTAAATGTGTATCGCGTGGTGGTACAATTGGTATAATCGCTGGCCGAAATCAGTTTGGCCTTATCGGTATAGGCTAAAAACGCATCGGCTGGTAAGGCGTTGCACCCTCCGGTTATGAGCGGACAAATGCTCGCCGAATCGGCAAGCCGGTAGTTAGTAGCATCGCCGGTTAGCGACATACCATAGCGATTTTTTGCGGCACCAAGTGGCCAGGCCACCAAAGCCCCGATAACGAACATAGCCATTTTGTAAAAGATCCTTTTCATTAGCATAAATTATTGCGCCATTACTTTTTCGACATGAACCACCCCGTTCACCGTAGTTTTTACTAAATAAATGCCCGCCTGCTGCAGGTTAACGGTATAATTACCTGTGGGTTTAATGCGTACACCCAGGCTGTTATACACCTCAACCGATACCTTACGGTCATCGGTAGGTTCAACCAAAAGCGTGCGATTATTTAAGCGCAATGCATAACCCGGCAGTGCTTTTTTAACGGCAATATTGGTTTCGGGCGACAAGTACAAACTTTGCATGGCCAAACCGCCGGCGTTTACCGAACCGTTGGTGAG
>QKHT01000131.1 GCA_003249935.1 Bacteroidota bacterium | reverse complement strand
TACAAGCACTGGTATGATAGAAGCCAATGTACAATTGGTTTCTATGGATTAAAACACTTATTAAATAGAATTGCAATTGATATTTTTTGTTTATGAGTTAAATGTCTTTTAAACTACTGGTACTGCTCCAATGAAATAACGCCATTCAACATGGCATAAATGGTTAAACCGGCCACGGATTTGATATTGGTTTTTTGGGTGATGTTTTTGCGATGCGATATAACCGTATGGGTGGAAATATTAAGCACATCGGCAATTTCCTTATTCGAATTACCTGCTACCAACAGCTTCAACACATCTATTTCGCGTTCGCTTAGGGTTTGAACCTGCTTTTCTTCGGGTTCGCGCGGCCGGGATACCAGTTCGTTGAGAACCTTTTCGATATCGGATTGCAATGCACTAATATTAAGCACCCCATGAAACAGTGCCAATGTTTTAGGATCGTAGTAACTATAGACCAAAGCACAAAACCTTATTGCCGGGTGTTCGGCCATAAACTTTTGAAACAAATCGGGAGCAGCCTGTGCGTATTGCGGATTCATGATAACCGCTTCGATGGTGGAATGGCGAATAATGCGTGTAAACTCACCAAAAACATCGGGTTTAGCCATTAGTATTTTATACCCCAAAGGTGCAAGCAGGGCCGATAGACCTTCGGTAACAATGAGCGACGGTTCGGCAATAATTATGGTACCTTTAAGTCGGTTCATTGTTTAGCTTTTAGTGCGTTTTCGGCCTTTTCGACAAGTGGAATAAGTATGGAATCTTCAATGAGCGAATGTACGTTGAGATCGTAACTAAGTTCGAATAACCCTTCGATTAATTTCCGGCGTGGCAGTCTGTCGTTATCGAAAGGCAGATATTTGATGAGAACATTTTTTAAATCGTGCAGTTTATCCTCTATTTCGTTGTGATGTTCTTTGTATTCGGACACATGCAAGTCTATTGGATTTTCGGTATGCATATTTTCGAACAACTGCCCGCAGAGCCATGTAACGTATGGGAAGACGATATTATTTTCGTAATTAATGTGCTCGGTTACCTCTTCGATATAATCTGTAAGGAACCGTTCCACGAGTTTACTCTCTTTCCGGGTACTGGCATCGAGCATTTTTTGGAGGTGCTTTTTTAGTTTCGGATACTTTTCGTCGAGGTAATATCGGTGGCAATTGCGTAAATAAGCCACAATAACCGGCATATCTTCTATTGACAAAGCCGTATTTGCATGGTATGCAGTGCCCTCGTAAAGTGCCGCAAAGGTAAGAAACACATCGGTATTGATACCCTTTTCAACACACACCTCATGCACCGTTTTATCACCTACACCAAGCTGAATATCAAAGTTTTCGAGCATCACAATCAGAAAATGATTCTCAAAAAGCAAGTCGGCCATTTTCGCCTCCGGCGATAAAATCAATCTACGCATACCACACAAATATTGTATATTAAGAACGGTAAAGCACGCCAAAGGTTCAACTAAAAAAATGCAATACCAAAACACATTTTGTTTGCACCATATATAGTGGTACCTTTGCGCCACTTTTTAACTTTATGGGATTGGGTTGAAACATAGTAAATTAAATAATCCCAGGAAAACATAATACAAATAAATAATGCAATTCAGAGAGCTGGGAATTATAGAACCAATACTCAAATCGTTAGACGAAGAAGGATACCAAACCCCGACACCAATTCAGGAAAAAGCCATTCCGATTATTCTCGAAGGTACAGATTTACTCGGTTGCGCACAAACCGGAACAGGAAAAACAGCCGCTTTTGCCATTCCGATTTTACAATTATTGAGCGAGCACCGAAATACGAAACAGCATAAAATCCGTTGTTTAATCGTAACCCCAACGCGCGAGTTGGCCATACAAATTGGCGAAAGTTTTGCCGCTTATGGCCGTCATGTTGGGTTGAACCACGCCGTAATATTTGGTGGGGTGAACCAGGCATCGCAGGTAAACAAACTGCGGGCCGGTGTCGAAATTCTGGTGGCAACACCGGGTCGATTACTCGATTTACAAACACAAGGGCATATTTCGCTGAAAGAGATTGAAATATTGGTACTCGACGAGGCCGACCGGATGCTCGATATGGGTTTTATACGCGACATTCGTCGAATACTGCTTTTGGTACCCAAACAGCGTCAAACGCTGTTCTTTTCGGCCACCATGCCGGCCGAAATTGTAAAACTCTCCAATACCATACTTGCCAACCCACGTAAAGTGGAGGTTGCACCGGTATCGTCTACCGCCGACACCATAACCCAAAGTATCTATTTTGTTGAGAAAAAGGATAAAAACAACCTGTTGGTCAACTTGCTTCAAAACCGGGAGATAAAAACGGTGTTGGTATTTACGCGCACCAAACATGGTGCCGACAAAATTTGCCGCGTGCTCAACAAAGCCAACATCACCGCCGAAGCCATTCATGGCAATAAAGCTCAAAATGCCCGGCAGCGCGCACTAAGCAACTTTAAGGCACAAACCACACGAGTGCTTGTGGCCACCGACATTGCCGCACGCGGTATCGACATCGACGATTTACAGCACGTGATAAATTTCGACTTGCCCAACGTGCCCGAAACGTATGTGCACCGCATTGGCAGAACCGGGCGTGCAGGAGCCGATGGTACGGCATTCTCATTCTGCGACACCGAAGAACGCAGCTATCTGAAGGATATCGAAAAACTCATTGCGCGTAAAATACCAGTGAATCCGACACCGGCATTTGCCAGACCCATTTCCATTGGAAACGATGCCGACAGCGAAATGCGCGACGACCGTCCGGCACGATCGGGCAACCGCCGCTACGACTCATCCAACCGACGTACAGCAGCTCCGCCAAAAACATCGGGCAAAATGCTGATACTTAACCGACCCACATCAAAAAGACGATAATGGTTCAGCCATAAATAAAAAGAGAGACACCGCAAGTGCCTCTCTTTTTTTAAGTAAGTGTGTCTCGTTACTTTTTACCCAGTTTCATGGATGAACCGCTGAAGCTGAAAATATTTTCGGAATAGGTATGCACCAAACCATCGTTTTCGCGCTTTTGTTTGAAGGCAAGATCGATGAGGCGATCCACCAATTGGTCGAAGGTTAAACCGGTGGCTTCCCACAAGTAAAACGAAAGCGAGCCGGGAATGGTATTTATCTCATTTACGTACACCTTGTCGGTATCGGCATCCACCAAAAAGTCGATACGCGCCACGCCGGCACATCCCAGTTCGCGGAACGTGGCGAGTGCATATTTTTGAATTTCGTCGGACTGTGCGGCAGAGATGGGCGCAGGAATCAGGCGTTTGGTGCTACTCATTCCTTTCGAACTGCCACCTTTAGCACCCCCTTTCGAGCCACCACCACTTAAATATTTATCGCTATAGCTGAGTAACTCGCCACTGCGAACAGGTTCTTCGCAAACCGATGGACTGGCACTTTCGGCATCGCCAAGCACCGAACAGTTAATTTCGCGAAGTTTGGTTACCATGGTTTCTACAATAATACGTTGCGAAAAGCGGCACGCCATATCGAGAGCCGCAATCAGTTCGTCGCGGTTGGCAGCTTTCGAAATACCCACACTCGACCCGAGATTGGCCGGTTTTACAATTACCGGATAGTTTAGTGCCTCAACAGAAGCAATCACTTCATCCTGATTCGAAAACCACTCGCGCGAAGTAAACCAGGTATAATCCACAACCGGAATGCCACTTTCGCGCAGAATCTTCTTCATCAGAATTTTATCCATTCCTACAGCCGACGACAACACGTTACATCCGGCATAAGGCACGGCCATCAGCTCCATGAGGCCCTGAAATGCGCCATCTTCGCCATA
>QKHT01000092.1 GCA_003249935.1 Bacteroidota bacterium | reverse complement strand
TTTGGCCTGTCGTGGAAGTAATTATTAGCAGGCTATTTGAACTGTTGCCCACTTTTTACCTGTTCTGTTAATTGTACCAAATCATTCTCACAAATTATTTACCATTTAGACGGGCAGGAAATTGTACCCAAACCTTTAGATATTAGACTATTTGGTTAGTTGCCTGGATCAAAACCATTTAGCCCTATACAATAAAGGCAGTAAATGGGTTAAAACTGAACAATAAAACAAAATTTATCTCAAATAATTTGCCGATGTTCAGTATTTGTACACAACTATTTGCACTGTACTTTTGAAATACACTTTATATTTGAATCCGTCCTTTATATCTGTATTGCCCATTTGAAATAATATTTCATAAATGATAAAGATATATAGGATCGCTTTTAAAAAATAGAGTGATTAGAAACACAGTACACATTTAATTAATTCATGTTATGAAGAAAGTTTTTCTATTAATGGCATTTCTCATGTCTATCAGTATTGCCGGTTGGAGTCAGGGAATCAAAGCCCCCAAACTGGTAATTACACCAGCAGATACCATTGCCAATGACAGTTTAGTTGTTACAGAAGTTTATGTTATGGACTGGTGGCAGTGGGGTTACATTGAGTTTACGAACATGAGCTCTAAACCAATTAATTTGGGCAACTACTACTTATATTAACCGAGGAATTACCGACGGCAATCCCTTTGTTGGCAACGGCACAAAAGTTAATTTATTTGGCACACTTGCCCCCGGGAAATCTTTTTTACTGGGTCATTTCAGAACAGCTGAGGTTTTAAATGCCTATCAAAAACCTTTGTATGCAAATAATAACAGTCTGAATCCATATGTTAGGCCAATGTGCGACACAATGAGCAACGATGTAACCATTAATTATAAATGTTTTTCGTTATGGAACAGATATTATAACAAAACAAAAGCAGGCATAGACTCGGTAATGATCGAAAATTTTAACTGTCAAGCCGGTTTAACACCATATACCGATCCGATTGCCGGTGTTTCTTACAACCCGATTACACGCGAAAATATAAGTCAGGCCCGTGTTTGGATGCGTAAATCGAATATCGTAAGAGGTAATGCCTATCGTTATCCAACCGCAATTACTGCGGCACAGGCATGGACCAATTCGAGAGGTACAGACAAAGTGGACTCCGAATGGATTCCGATTCCAAAAACCAGTTTTAACTACGACAATTATGCTGATATACCTTTTACATCTATCAAAAATCATGGTACAGGATCGTTAACCACTATTGTACCAAAAAACGGATTACAAATTAACCTTTCTACCAAGATCATTTCGGTACCTTATGGTGTACGTCGCGACTCTATATTCCGCAATTTCACATTTGGACCAAACCTCGCGTGGGAATATAAACTTGGTGGCACATTAGGTGACTATACTGTAATGACAGGTGACTCCATTTTCTTTTATACGTTGGGATTAAGTGATGCACGTACCGGTTTCAGAATTGAGGTTCAGCCAAAAACTGTAAGTTATAATGGCGTTACACCATTATTGTACAAATTAAACCCAACTGCAACAAACTACACAAAACTATTTGAGATTTCGGAAAATGCGAAACCAATAGACTCTATAAGCTATGTGCCTTATGGATGCAGAATTGACACCTTTATAAAAAATCTGGTTATTGACCCGAGCACTACATACAAATTTACATTCAATGGAGGTGTAGAACGTCCTGATTTGGTTGATGGCGACATCTTTACTATTAAAGCGGCAGACAATTCCGAAAAACAATACAAGATTTCGGTAATTCCTTACACCAAAAACACGGATGCCACACTTCAAACCATCATCTTCCCGGGATTTGAAAACTGGACCAGTACTATTACATATCTCCCAACTGATACGATGTACGGTTTCAACAAGTCGTCTTATTATAGCATAATAAAAATCGACAAGTCGATGGAAATTTGTCCCGAAATTCTGGCTATTCCAACCAGCAACAGGTCGAAAGTAAATATAAAAAGAGCGATGAACCTCAATGGCAACGAAACCGATCGGTCGATTATTATTGATGTTGTTGCAGAAGATGGCATTGCAAAAAACACCTACAAATTTGTATTTATGAAGGAAATGCCACGAACCAACCTTCCTTACACCCCATTTTTTAGTGATTTTGTTCGCAATAGCGGTACATCGACCTGGGCCGACGGACCAAACCAAATTTACAATCCAACTGACGAGATGCTCGATTTTACCGACTATATGATTGTAATGTTTAATGGTTCGAACATCACTACTTATATGAATACAACATTGGTTAACGATACCAATAAATGGAATTTAAGACCCGGATACATGGTTGTTAAAGATCCTACAACCAAGCTGCCCCGTTTTAAAGAAGATTTGAACCAGACTTCGATCATGATTAAACCAAAAAGTTGCTGGTCATTCTCTCGTAGCCGTGTATTCCCGAATGAGGGACCAATGGTAAAAAAATCGCGCGACAAAAACGACCCGTTAATTGCAGCTCTCGATTTCACTATTTGGACTGCAAGTGATGTAAACGCCGGTTGGGTACCCAATGTGTACAAAACAGGAGTAGGGTTGATGTATGGCTGGGCACTTAATGGTGCCGGATACTTATCGACCAAAACCTGTGCGCTATACAAAATAAAAAGCGACTCGGTAAAGGATGGTATCAAACCGATGAACGACCTCGTAAATGATTATGAGCTGATTGATATTGTTGGTGGTGGTTTATCGAATTTTGCCAAAGTATGGGCCATATACGATTTCAATGCTGATGGGTCGAGCTATGTTCATAAAGCAAAAGCATTAGACGACATCAACGGAATATATCGCAAGCCTACGATTTATCGAGGCAACACCATTGATGGGGCTTCATTTGGTTTCGGGAATGATACTGCAACAGCAATAGCCGGCGAATGGGTCGATTATTCGTACAAAGGCGACGACGCAAACCGTAACAAGGACTTGAGATGGTACAACACTTATCAGAGCCGTTACAAAAATCACATTATGAATTTAACGGCCGATATTGCGTACCTCACCTCGCCCTTATACAAAATTTCGCCCGAAATAATAGGAGAACAATCCATAAAAGGTGTTTTACCAAATACAACCTTTACACAATTCCTGCAAAATGTGGTTATTGCCGACAAAGCCATGAAAGTGAAGCTAAAAGCAGCAAATGGTACGCTTAAATCTGCATCGGATGTAATAGAAAATGGCGATTATGTGGTAAGTATATCTGCACCGGGCACCGATAGCGTTACTTACAAAGTAACTACCGGTTCATTCGATAGCAATATAAGCCTTACATCGGCAAGTTATACCGTAACCGTAGCCGGCGATAAAAAAACAGGCACGATTACAGGTATTCCGTTTGGTACTACGGCCAAAGAAGTAATGGCTAAACTTGTAAAACCGGGTAGTGCTACTTGGATGTTTACAGATGGTGGCGACGCAATTTTGAGTACAGTTACTTTGCCGACCGATAGCAACAAGTTTAAAATCGGTGCAAGAAACGAACTTTTAGCTACCGAAAAAACTTATATTGAAGTACGAGCCGAAAACGGCGATCGTTGTGTGTATTCGCTTGGTTTCAAAGCCGAATCAACACCCTACTTACTGTCGGATATTTACGAAGTAAAAGAAAATGAGAAATACATTAACTACGTAAATAATATTGTTACACCGGTATTCCTTTCGCGCCTAAAAGCTGCACCCGGTTTTGGATTAAACTGATAAACAAAATGGGACAAGATCGTATTGATGGCGATGTACGTTTCGACGATAAAGTGGTGGTATACGATCCGGCAAATCCGGCCAATTCGGTAACCTACGCCATTAAATTCAAAAACGATCTCGTATTTGGCGTAAAAAGCAACAAAGTTTCTATTAACGTTGAATCGTATCCAAACCCAACATCGGGCAAGTTTGTAGTGAAAGCCGCAAAAATGACAGATGTGAAGGTAGCAGACATCACAGGACGTAATGTGTTCAGCAAAATAACTTCGGCTAACGAAGTAACTATTGACTTGAGCAAAGAAAATGCTGGCATTTATCTGGTAACAGTAAACAGCAAAGATGGCGCTAAAACCATTAAGGTAATTAAGCTCTAATAAAGCACTTAATTTAACTCTTAACTTTAAAGAGGCTGCCTTCGTAAAGGCAGCCTCTTTTTTATCTAATAGCTGTATAGGCCAGCCAAAGGCAATCATCAGTCGGTGAATAAAACCAGTTCGAAAGCCAATCATCCAGCATTATCCAATTAAAATTAATCCGGCTGCACATAAAATTGAATAGATTCGGATTAAAGTTCCTTTCATTCTGTAAAATCCCGAATCAATGGTCAATAAAACAGAATTAATCCGGCTACGGGGGAATTAATCGACCAAAAAACAGAATTAATCCGGTAAATAGGTCCATTCATTCGGCAAAAAACAGGATTAATCCGGCTACAGGAGAATTAATCGACCAAAAAACAGAATTAATCCGGTAAAAAGGTGCATTAATTCAACAAAATACCGAATCAATTCGGTAAAAAGGTCCATTCATTCGGGATAAAACCGAATCAATCCTGCAAAAAACAGAATTAATGCAGTTGTGGTAGGATTAATCTACCCAAAAGCCGAATTAATGCGGCAAAAAACAGAATCAATTCGGTTGCAGGCGGATTAATCTACCTAAAAACAGAATCAATTCGGTTTTTAGGTACCCCCTCTAATAGTAACGGTTCTAAATAAGGAACAATTGGGGTGCGTTATTCCGAACACAACCAAACTGCCATGAATCTCACAATTAGCCCCATGCTATAAGATGAATTTAGTAAGCACAGACACCATACAGTTCCATTAAATTAAGCAGGCTGCGTACAAATTAATGGTGTGAATAAGTAAAATGTATCGTAAATATCAGTTACCTTTCCACAAAAGTACTATATATCGTATCCCGTTCCTTTTTTTATATTTTTGCACAATACAATTATAAAGTAATTCAATGCCATTAAACATTCTTCAATACGAGTCCGACATTTGGTCGTCAGCCGATTCTTTACGCTCAGCAGGGCTGAAACAGAGCGATTTCCCTAAATACATGATGCCATTTTTCGCCTTGCGTATGGTAGAGAGCCGCTTGATAAGGGAACATAAACGATTGTCCGAAGAGTTTGGAAAATCCGAAAATAACACCGACGATTATATCGAATACTTTTTAACAGCAGGTCTGGGTTACAACGACTATGTGATTCGCAATAACAAAACGCTGAGCGATATTTGCGCCAACGACAAAACTTTTGAATCCGATTTCAAAACTTATTTGGGTGCATTCGATGAAGAAACCCGCCATTTATTGGGCGTGGATAAAAGCAATGACGAGGAAAAATACCTCGACATTTCGGGCGTTTGTGGAATACTTCGTGCCAAGAAAATTCTGTTTTCAATTGTACAGGGTTGGAGTAAAATTGATTTAGAGCCATTCGACAACTCCGAGATTACAACCCTCGAAGAACATATTAAACGCAAATGGGCCGACATTTCGGCTGAAACAGCAGGAGAACAATATACGCCCGATGATATTATTGCACTTATTTCGGATATTGTAGCTTCCAAAATTCAGGATAACGAAGAATTCCTTACCCTTTATGATCCAACTTCGGGCGGTGGAAACTTACTGTTTGGCATTGAAGACAAACTCAACAGTAAAACCAACCGACCAATTAAGACGCATGGTATGGACTGGAATTCGTCGCTCTATGCCCTCGCTAAAATTGAAAGTCGATTCCGTATCGACTCTGATATTAAATATGGCAATACCCTTACTGACACTGCATTTATCGACAAAACATTTGATGTAATTGTTGCCAATCCTCCTTATGGTGTGGATTGGAAAGACTATCGAAAAGCCATTGAAACCGACAAAACGGGTCGTTTTGTGGCTTTGCCTTCAATCTCGGACGGTCAGTTACTTTTCGACCAGCACATTGTTTATCATTTGGATAATGATGGGATTGCCGTGGTGGTAAACAACGGCTCTTCACTCTTTAGTGGCGATGCTGGGAGTGGCGAAAGCACCATTCGGAAATACTTTTTCGATCAGGATTGGGTGGAAGCCATTATTCAGATGCCTACCGATGAGTTTTTTAATACCGGCATTTATACCTATTTGTGGGTGTTCAATAAAAACAAACCCACAGAGCGAAAAGATAAAATTATACTCATTGACGGCAGCAGTAAATATGTGCCATTAAAGAAAAGCAAAGGTAAGAAACGCCGTGAAATGAGCGTGGAGAACCGTGCGGATATTATCAAAGCATTGGCCGATTTTGAAGACAATGATTTTGCGAAGGTATTCGACAAATGGCATTTCTATTTCAACAAGCAATCCATTATGTTGACCAACGTGGATAGCGAAGGCAAATTTATTGAAGAAAAAATTAAACTAAAAC
>QKHT01000005.1 GCA_003249935.1 Bacteroidota bacterium | reverse complement strand
CGCTCAAACAAATAGCCCATGCCAAGCGCGTGGTGCACAACTAACCCGTCGAACGTTATATTCTTCGACGATTTAACTTCGAACGCCGGTGCGTAGCGGTCGTGTTCGCGATCGCCTTTCGAACTTAACACCGAGCCTACCGGGGGATACTTTTTTGTGGGTTCGTAAAAACGCAAAATACCGCCCGGCCGCTTTTCGACCCAACGCGGCGCACTGCTCATATCCCATGCACCATGCGTTACGCGTTTTTCTTTGCCATCGAACGACAAGGTACTCCCCAATTCCGAATAGGCAAACCCATCGATATTAGGAAACTGTATCCGGCCATTTTCCAGTGTCCACGAAAAACCTTCGGTTGCCGGCTTTAGTTCGCGCCAACCCTCTTTTTCGTTTACCGCCACCACTTCGCCCTGAAACACAAACGGAATGTCCCAGTCGACCGTAATATTTTTTACATTCAACTGATTACAGCGTTCGAACAAAAAAGGCAACACCTGCCCATGAAACACAAATTCGGAGCCGTTACCTTCAATCTCTACCTTACGAAACCCATCGAAATGAAAAATAATCCGTTTCGAGCCATTGCCATGGTTGGTGATAACACAGTATTTCTCTTCGGCCAAATCGGGCAAAAAACGGTAGGTTCCTTCTTCGAACACCAGCTTTACCTCCTTGTCGGCGCAATTTTCTATAGCCTCGCGCACCATACCAGTCATGTCGTTGTTTGATGGCTTAAACTCAATTGTTTTTTCGGCCAATGCCGTCGAACCTGCTACCAAAAACCCTGCAAGCATTACTATGCGGTTCAGCCCGTAAAAAACACATTGACGCAAAAACGCCTTTCGATAAATTTTCATTATTGTTTAATCTGTTTATCCCTTAATTATTACACCTGTTTTAAAAGCATAAAACTTTTTACTTCGCTGTCCGACATAATTTTCACGATATATGTACCCGCCGAATACGCACTAATATTGTATTCAATTTTGCTGGTATCTGCAAACTTTTTTGTGGCCAACACCTTGCCATTTAAATTGCAAATAACCATTTCCACGGTTTTGGGTTGAACCGAAAAGGCGATGGAAAACGGGCCTTTAGTGACATTCGGGTACAACGTTGCACCCGATTTTAAATCACCATCACTGTTTTTTTTTACAGCCACATCGCCATTGCCATCGGTCACCTCAATAAACAACACTTCGTTGGGTTTGAGCGTAGGCGTAGAACCAATCGTAACGCCGTTGAGCAAATCTTTGCAAGCTGTGCCAATGGTCGCATTTTTAAGTACAATGGTAAGTTTAGCATTCCCTTTACCCAGGTTCACCACAGAAATTACACTATTACCGGCCGCATTTTTTACACATTTCCAGCTACAGCCTTTTTTGCCTATACTGTTGGTTTCGGCTATGGTTACACCGGGCATATTACCTTTAGCAGCCACAATTTCGAGGGCTTTTGTCTTAATTGTTTCGGCCGTAAAAAGCTGAATTAAGGTACCATTACCCTGAGTAAGAAAAGGCAGTGCTTTGCCATATTCGTTCTTTTTAAGACTTACTGCATCTACAATTACGGTTCCTCCATTATTTAAATAAGTTTGCAACGCATTTAATTCGGCACTGGTTACAAATTCGGTTTTAAACACCAAAATAGCATCCCAAAGGGAGTTATCTTGTTTTTCGATAATGTTTTGTGTGGCAAATCCAAGTGGCACGCCCTCGAAATTCAGTGTTTCGTAAAGCTCGAAAACATTGTCCATATGGGTCGGTTTATTGGTAGCCGACGTTTCGGAATAGAAGATGCGCAACGGTTTACGCTGTAACTGCATGGCCGTAATTTCGTCGGAATAGGCATTGAGATCCATATAGGTCGATGCCACTTCGTTGGTAACACGTGGTTGCTGACAGTTGGAACCTGCATACCCTTTGCCGGCATTGCTTTTTATAGAACCATCTTCCAAACGAGGCCAAAACCAGGTTTGACTAACATTCATACCCAAAGTTGTAGCCGCCCAAAATGTAGATCGAACGTATATTGGACTCTGAAACAGATCGCGCGACTTGCCGGTGGACAAAAAGTGAGCTTCGCTGTTAATGTTGATTTTATCTGGTCCTACCGACTTCAGGAAATCGTAACCCATGTAAAGTTCGCGCCAATCGTAGGCATACCGTGCCTGCCAATCGTAAGGGCCGCCCCACATGGGTGCGTTTTCGGTTCCGGCATCGTTGCCCAGTATTTCGCTCATTTCCGAAATTGCTTCAAAGTCAATACCATGTCCGCGCTTGTTATCGGTCCAAAGGTTTGGCATAATTTTTAAATGAACCTTGGCAGTTGGGTCGTATTTTCGGAGGGTATCTTTTAAGGAAGTGTACCATTTGGTTACGCGATACGAATTAAATGTAACCCAATCGTACCATTTAGGGGTGCCCTGCAAGGCATTGTCGATAGGAATAGTCAGGGTTACACTATCAAAATCGGTAAAACTAGTACCCCAAAGGGTATTAAGGTCGGCAATAGTGGCATGGCGGGTCTTTAACCATGCTCTGAATTTTACCATGGTATATGCCGAAACAGGTCCGCTGGCCCAATCGAGTTTTGTGCCGGTGGTCGTGGTATAAAAATGGGGTTCATTACAAAGCATATAGCCAAGTTCCGAATATTTTTTGCCTGCCATATAAGGTACAGTGCCTTTAAACAGCATGTCGTTAATTTTAAGCGCACCGGGGTTGTCGATATCGTATCCGGTATAGGTATCTTCGCGCATTTTAAAGCCGGGACCATATTCTGTTTCGCTCCATGCCGGTGCTGTTTTATTTCCAAGAAATATAAATCCCAGCGAACCTGTGGATTTAGTTTTCAAATCGTTAAGAAGGGAGGTATTAATAATTCCCTTGTTATTCGTTACTTTATTCTGGTCGAAATAAAATCCATCTAAATTGCCGTGATATTCGGTTAATTCTGTCACGCCCGGTTTCCAGGTATAATCCGAAAGAAATACCGGTTTGCCGTTATACAAAATTTTATTGCCTGCATAACTGGCTTTTGTCCAGTCGATTTTGGGCGTTGGCTTACGAAAATAAACCCCGTCGATAAGTTTTTGCAGGTAACTTGTCGATTCGTCGAGCATTTTAATTACATCGCGCCGCTCGAAATCGGGCAACGATGTGGCAGCCTGTGTGGCGGTATCCTTGTATGCAGTAACCAGTTTAAAGTAATCGGCATTGGTCGAAACATTGGCTTCATCCCAATCGGCATACTTTAAAAAAACCTGCGCGGTACGTATGGTCATTTTTTCTTTCAGTACGTCTATACCCTTCGTTTCGGCCCTTTTCAACACCGCATTCAGGGTGTCGATTTTTACCAATGCCTGCTGTTTAAGCGTTTGGCCAACGGTTAATGCGGGTAAAAAACACAACAGAAGTCCCACAACTGTCTGTTTTACACTATAATTCTGTTTTTCTGTACTCATTGTATCTGTTGTATTAGTGCTTTAATTGCTAAAAATAAAGTTACGGTTAAAAATATACTTTGGGGGGCTGAACCATGTGGGTGAGTGTCCGGGATTTGTACACCATGGTAAGTTTTGCGCTCCTTAACAGCACAAAAAGGCCGTTTTTTAAATATTTGGCCTTATCACCCTTGCAAAAAAACAACATCTGCTTCGCTTAACCATACATTTGACATGCTTGTTGGATTGGGATTTTTTATTGTAAAAACATTCATATTATATTTAGCTAACTCAAAAATCTACTTTTTTACCTATAGATATAATACTACCAGTAAATTATTTGTATTGCAGGGTTCAAACAGCTTCTTAAACCGCTATTTAAAATTTTAAGGCGTATAATACCTCACTTCTAAAAATAGATGTCCCACTTTCCACGCCTTTGTCTTATTTCACACATTAAAGT
>QKHT01000022.1 GCA_003249935.1 Bacteroidota bacterium | reverse complement strand
CACAGCGAATACAACCACAATGCCGATGTGGCGGTTGAACTGTTTCAGATTTGGATTATGCCCGACCGTCGCGGACATACACCGCGTTACGACCAGATGAATTTCGACCCTGCCACGTTTCGCAATACCATTACCACGCTCGTTTCGCCATTTACCGAAGACAATATCGGACTTTGGATTCATCAGAACGCCACGATTTCTACCGCCATTTTCGACCATGGGTTCAGCACAAATATTAATGTAGGGTTGAACCACGGACTGTTTTGCATAGTGGTAGAGGGCGAGGCCGGTATTGCAGGTAAAACAGTTTTACGGCGCGATGCCATCGAAATTACCGAAATGGCCACCGTACCCATCGTATCCGGTTCAGCCAATACCCAAATAATATGTATTGAAGTGCCGTTGTAAACTTTTAAACAACAATACGAATACAATTCACTTTTTCGATGCAGAAATATTTAATAAATTTGCAGTCTGACAAACTTATAAGATGACTTACAAAGCAATAGACATAGCAAATAAAATTCTCTCGAAAGCGACAAATGCCGAAGCAGAGGAGTTAATTTGTAACCTTAAGTTACAAAAACTCCTCTATTATATGCAGGGATTTCACCTTGCATATTTTGGCGACCCAATGTTTGATGACGAGATAGAAGCCTGGATGTATGGACCTGTTGTCCCGACAGTATACGACCATTTTAAACGATTCGGCAATTCCGGCATACCTTATACCGGAGAAACGATAACCCTCACCAAGGAAGAGGAATCCCTGTTCAACGAAGTATACAGAGTCTATAGTGCCTATTCGGCCGTTGGATTAATGAACTTAACCCATTCCGAAACACCATGGAAATCGGTACCAACAGGAGTGGGAAGTAAGATTGATCAAAACTTGATGAAAACCTATTTTATGAAACGGCTTAAATGAGCAAGAAGCATAAACCTATTAAAATTAAGAATGTATTACCTGAACCTTCGATTAACAAAAACAAAATTACAGAGGAAGATTATCCGATATTTTGTTTCAGGTATTTAAGTGATGCTTCTATTAAAGATTGTAAGCGTGCTGACTTCTTCTTTGAGTTTTTAATGCGACTAAAAAAGCTTTCGGAACTTGGGTGGAAAGAAATAAGACAATCGCACCGACATAGCTTTGGATTGGAGAAAATTCCGGTAGAAAAAATTCATCCACAACTTCCACCATGCATAACGCCTGAAGTGAGACATTTGCATATTTTCAGAGCAACCGGCAATAATTTGCCATTCATAGGTTTAGAGATACAGAAAGTATTTCGGGTTCTGTTTATAGAAACAAATTTTGGGGATATTTACGAACACTAAATCAGAAAAAATCGTTTAACCCAACCATAACAAAACAAAGTCCTCACGATACAAAAATTCAACAATATTCAAATGGCAGTAATTAAGTGAGGTTACCGCAACCTGTAATCTTCGTACATGCTTTGCAGATAGGCTTTACCGAGTAGCGAGTCGGTTTTGGTGGCTGCACCATCGAACCGAATAAACTTATTAAGGTCGTTGTCGTACACCTGAAACATGTGAGGCGTAACTAAGCCAAAGCCATCGGGAAAGTCGTAAAACGCAAAGCTTTGCGAAGCGGTATCGAGCAGGTTTTTGCTGAACCGAAAACCCTGAGTTTCGAGACCTAATTGGCAAAGTACAGTTCGGGCCACGTCGGTTTGTGTGCCGAATTTGGTCACCACGGTATCTTTTACGGCCAATGCACCGCCGGTAAAAATAATGGGAATATGAAACCGTTCGGTTTTGTCGTTGGTGGCATTGAGTGGTCCGGGCACACCATGGTCGGCCACCAGCACAAACAAAGTATTATCCCAAAGGCCTTCGGCCTTTACCTTTTTGAAAAAGCGGCCAAGACAGGCATCGGTGTAATGCACCGAATTGAGATATTTATCGTCGAAAAACCGTGGTCCGGGCACATCGAACGGTTCGTGACTACTGAGTGTAAATATGCCTTTGCAGAATGGCTGTTTCGAATGTTTCATCTCCACGACCATTGAATCGAGCGTATATTCGTCGTGCGAACCCCATTTTACACCGTAAGTGCGCGATGGAAAATCGCCCTGAGAAATAATTTTATCGTATCCGGCCAGATGCACAAACGAATTAAAGTTATTAAAATTGATATCGCCGCCATACATAAACATTAAATCGTTGTACCCCGCTTTTTTGAGTTCCATAGGCAAGAACGACAACGATGCCGTTTTTTGCGGATACTGAATAATAGAAAACGAGGGTTGAACCGGGTAACCGGCAAATACGGCCACCATGCCTTTGCCCGAACGGTCGCTGGCCGCCATGATATTGCTGAACACAATGCTTTCGGACTTTAATTGCGTAAGATTTGGGGTAACGCCCTTTGTGCCACCCAGCATTTCGATGGCCTGTGCCGAAAAACTTTCGAGCAGAATAACCACCACATTGGGTTTGGGGGTATTAAGAATTTTAGGAAACACACCCGACTCATGCATCAGGCTATCGAACAAAACCTTGGCCTCGGGTTCAGCCATAAACCGGTATGCCCGTGTGGTTTGCTTGAGCCGCTTGAGCGAATAAGCGAAGTTCCATGTAGCATTTACAGCAGTATGGTTGGCAAAAAGTTTATCGGAAAAAAAAGCAACGCCGGTATTAATCGGTGCTCGCCCCACCCCGCCACGTGCAGGAATAAACATAACACCGGCAACAAAAATCCACACCGGTAACATTTTGAGTTTATAGGATTTGATGCGCGAACCAAAAACCCAATCGCGTAAAATTCGGTATCCGGCATAGATCGAACCGAGCCATAACAGAACAATGGTAACCATTTTGAACAATGAGAGCGATTGCGTTACACCTTCGGGGTTTTTAAGCATCAGCAGGGCCGAACCATCGAGGTGCTGATTCCAGTTGTGGTAAAGTTCGATATCTACTATTGAAATCGTAAGCACCGGCACCAGCCAAACCATATTAAACCATAGCAATACCCGCCGTAATTGTACGGGCTTTGCAAAAAACATACAACCGATAATAAGTGCCGACAATACAGCCACGTATGACGTGAGCGACAAATCGAGCCTGAATCCGTAAAAAAATGCAAGCCAAAGCTTTGCTCCTGTGGTGTCGGCCGCAGCACCATAATTATAACCAAGAAAAGCCAACCTGACTAAAAAATAAAGAATTAACCAAAAGAGAATGGTTCGGACAAAATATATGGAATGATGTCTCATTTATTACAAAAAAATTTCGGCAAATATAGCTTGTTTGAAATTGAATACGTCCTTATTTAACCAATTTATAATCTTCACTGTCACACATATGACATTTCAAATTAAAACATGCTGCAAAACATGTAATAATTTATATATAATTTAATGTGAATAATTTAGGTTTCTAATAAAATTCTTTAGTTTTGTAGCAGGAGGGTTTTTTATGAAATACGCAAAAAGATTGATTGTCTTATTGTTTTTGATTTATTTCAAAACGGCAATAATCGGGGCATATGCCAACAGCAATTCAGGGGATACAATGCTGAAGCAGCCGGTTCAAACAATTCAATCGCACAATTAGAGATTAGTGAACAGATAGGCTTTTCGATATTTTTTATCGCGTTGCCTATCTGTTTTTTTTCACCTGTACCTCAAAATATATAATCAGAAATTTTTTATAATAGTGTGTTAAACTATTATAAATTACAGTATATGTGTCTGTTACAATTTTGTCCTGCACCGGTTATCCGGCATCGAACGATCTGTTTTTTTTATTTCAGGGCAATAATGGCTTTTCGTCTTTTTCCATCCACTTCTATTCTCGCGGGTGTGTCGAAAGCATACACACGGGCATACCGAAATTGCTTTACTATTTCGAGGCTATCGAGCAATTTTTGGTTGAACCGGTTGCGTGGATCTTTGTGGG
>QKHT01000132.1 GCA_003249935.1 Bacteroidota bacterium | reverse complement strand
AAAGGCATCAATCTGTGGGGTTTTGAGCCAGGGATTACCCTGACAAGCCAAATCGCCAATGCCCTGATCGTCCACCAAAAGCAGAATAACATTGGGCGGTGTGGTTTTGGCAGCCAACGTTGTGGATAACATCGAAACCACACCAAGACCTAAGGAAATAATTTTTTGAGTATTCATTTTAGTTATTTGAAGACAATAAATTTAAAATTAACACATTATAAGCCGTTACTAACAAAAAAAGATATATACAATATTAGCATTTTTGGCTGTAATAATAATGAATTAGAGCGAATCGTGGGCGAGTTATGTTTGTTTTGTAAAGAATCAAAAATAAACAAGAATCTTCATGGGCAAATGTCTGCATATTGGGGTGGCAAACAGGATTCTGATGAAATTCAATTATTGTTTAGTTCAGAATTGGTTATCATTGCAATGCGAATTAAAAGATCTTCTACAATGAAACTAAAACACATTTTCCCGGCCATCATGTTTTTGGCTCTCAGCCTTACTCTTCCGGCACAGGTATCTAACTACCGGCACCCTTTTACCATTGCAAGCCAAATGGGATTAACGGTTTTAAAAAATAACCCTTTTGCAATTACACCCGAACTGTTGCAGATACATTGCCTCGATGCGCTTGATTCGGTTAACTTTTCGGTTCAGCCCGAAACAGGCGTAAACTATACATTTAATAATAACATTGTAACGCCAAAGCAGGATTTTACCGGAAAATTATTTGTAAAAATCCGGCTTTCCGACGGCAGTGCCACATCCAATCTCTATTCGTTCGAAGTAACAGTATCCGATGGCAGTACGGTTTTTAATTACCAAATTGCAGGGCAGAACGAGGCCCGGATTAAAGCTGGAAGCAGTTACCGCATCACCCCTGAACAGATTAAACTGGCGGCAGTGCCAAAAGCAAACAAGGGCGTATTTTTTGTATCGCCCAATGGCAACGACAATAACAGTGGCACCATTACCGCCCCGCTTAAAACAGTGGAAGGGGCTCGGTTAAAAGTGTATGTTTATAAACTCACTGTTGGCATGCCGACAACCGGTATTACGGTCTATTTTCGCGAAGGCGATTACTATTTGCCCTCCACTGTAAGTTTTGGTTCGGGCGAATCGGGCGAAATTGACAAGTACATTACTTACAGAGCGTATCCGTTCGAGAAAGTACGCTTTACCGGCGCGAAAACAATTAACCCATCATGGGTTAAGAAAGCACCGGCAGAAATTACCCAACAGATTAAAAAGACCACAGCTCGCGATAAAATAAAGATGATAGACCTCAAAACAAATGGCATTACCACCTACGGCATTATCGATCATGTAGGCTATGGCGTAACTAACAAACCGATTCCACCAGCCAATTTGTTTATTAACGGCCGAGCCATGCACCTGGCCCGGTATCCCGATGCATCGAACTATTCGGATATTGTTTCACCCACCACCACTAAAGGATTTACCTCGAAATCGGGTATTGTAAAAACATGGCAAAACACCGGCGACATTTGGATTGACGGGGCCTTATCGAAACCATGGGAATGGCAAAAAAACAAAATTAGTACCATATCGCCCACCGGCGTGATAACTATGGCGTGGGATTATTACAATAATATTGTAACCACAGATGCCAAAATGTTCTATTTCAACATTCTGGAAGAACTCGATTACCCCGAAGAGTTTTATATTGACCGAACCAAGGGCTTGCTTTACTTCTATCCGCCGGCGGATTTTACCGATTCGTCAACCGTGATTATGAGTCAGTCCGAAAATAAACTTATTTCGTTGGTTGGTGCCAAATATATCCAGTTTATCGACATTGTTTTTGATGGAACCCGCAATTCGGCTATCGAAGTCACCAATGCGGCCACGGGGATAAATTTTATCAATTGCGAAATTGCCACCTGCGGATTGGATGGTATTGCCATCAGCGGTACAAACAACAAAATTCTTAACTGTCACCTGCACGATATTGGCGCAAATGGCATTACCCTCGCCGGCGGCAATACCACCACGCTGGAACCCGGAAATAACAGGGTAGAAAACTCAAAGATTCACGATTTTTCGCAGGAAAGACGCGCCTACAATCCCGGTCTGAACATTTCGGATGTGGGTCAGATTATTCGCAATGTAGAATTGTATAACGGCCCACACATGGCCATGACAGTCAGAGGAAACAATCATATTATTGAGTATTCCGATTTTCACGATGCCCCACGCGAATATTCCGATATGTTGGGCATCTATTTCAATACCGGAAACTCTCCGCTTGCGCGGGGAACCATTATCCGACGCAATAAATTCCATGATGTAACAGGAACCTGGAAACAGAGTGCTGGTGTTTATCTCGATAACGAAACCAGTGGCGTGCTTATAGAAGAAAACTATTTTTATAACAATATTGCCCAACAATCGGGCTGGTCGGTAATGGTGCATGGCGATGCCGACAATATTGTGCGTAAAAATGTATTTGTTTATTGCAGCTATCCGTTTTGTATTTCGTTGCGACTGAATGGCTATGCCACAGGCGAATTCGAAGGACGGTTGGATAGCTGGTCGACGGAATTTAAAACAAAGGCCACACCGCAATACTTTGCAGCATATCCCGAACTGAATAATTATTTCGATGACGAGGGGGTAACACCCAATCCTCAAACATACACTTATAATAAGGAGAAAGATGCATCGGGTACCATCACCAACTATTGGGATCGCCGAACTCCATCGAGTAATGTATTTAAAAGCAATCTAGTGTACAACGAAAAAACATCTATATTCGCCATGGCAAGCACCACATCCACCGTTATTAACCGCGGATATTATACCGTAGGTGAATTCCGAAAGATCAATGGTGTGATACAGGAAAATCTTATTTCGGGGCAGAATTATAACTACACTTCCAATCCCGGATTTGCAGATTATCAGAACCGCAATCTGAATTTAGTACCCACGAGTGGCAACAGTACGTTGCTGAATGCACTACCCCACCTCATAAAAATGGATTTTAAATCCATTTGCCTCTCTGGCCCAACGGGGGTTCAATACAACGAATTTAAAGCCGATTCTTCCCTTAAATCCATCAGTATATTGCCGGTTACCACCGCACAATACACTACAAATACCGATATCGTTACGCCAAGTGCAGGATTCACGGGAGAATTGCGCGTACCGGTAAAACTTAAAGTCGGCACCACGTATCAGTCGGATACCATTTGGTTTAAAATAAACGTCGACGAAGCTTTGGGGCTTGAACCAAATGCACAAAAGAAGTCTATTTCGGTCTATCCGAATCCGGCAAGCACTAATATTAATATTTCGGCACCCCTCAGCTCAAACATCTCCCTTTTTAATGCGGCCGGCGGTTTCTTAAAGCAGATCGATACCATTGCAGAACTCACCAAATTGCCGTTGGACGAATTCGAGAGTGGCCTTTACTTTTTAAAAATCGTAACGACCAACGAGCAAAAAACAATTCGGTTTACTAAAATGTGAAGGAGAATTGAGAATGGACAATTGATAAACGCTAACGGCCAATAGCTAATCGCCAATGAATGTTGGCTATTGGCTAGTGGCTAACAGCTAACAGCTAATTGCCGAATCCGCGTAATCTTCCATCCTAGAACTTTCCAAATCAACGATTGTTATCTTCTGATAAAAAAGAAACATCGTTATGGCTCAAAAAAACAGTTTATCGGCAGAGGGACAAGCGGCACTAATAACTATTTTGGAAACACGTTTTAAAAAGAATCCCCAACGGCACGAGAGAATAGAATGGGGCCATGTGCGTTCGCGATTGGAAACAAACAGAGAAAAACTTTGGTCGTTGAACGAAATGGAAAAGTCGGGCGGCGAACCCGATGTTATTGGTTTCGATCGAAAATCCGGATTATACCTTTTTGTTGATTGTTCGGCCGAAACACCCAAAGGCCGAAGAAATTGTTGTT
>QKHT01000053.1 GCA_003249935.1 Bacteroidota bacterium | reverse complement strand
ATACCACATCCTGTTTGCCGCTTATTCCGGATTGCTCAATTGCCGATTGAATTTCCTGACGGGCAAATTCCACCATGGGCGATTGGGATTCCGTTGTTGCCGGAGAACAGGATGGCAGGCAAAAGCCGGCTATAATAACCGGAAGTAATGTATATAATTTATTAAGTATCGTCATCGTATGTTGTGTTTTTTAGCTAATCTGGCGCTTGTAATTGGTTCAACCACCATTATTATATTGTTGGTTATCTTACTATTCAGCAATTTGATTTAAGGATGCTTGTTTACTATTTCAATGGCAATGGCACCACATCGCGATAAACAATCATCCACTCGTTAAGAACCGCTTTTAATCTGTTTTCCACAGCTGCGTATTCGGTCTTTCCCGCAAGATTTACGAACTCTCCCGGGTCGGCATTGGTATCGAACAGTTCGAACATCGGGCGCATTGGCGAGAACATCACGGTTTGGTCAAAACGTGGTTCAACCAAACCTTTTTTGTGCAATTCTATCAGTTCGAGCCAGAACGGGTCGTTGTTGCAATCGATGGGCGAGTAGGGTAGTGCAAACATGGGGTTGTAAATGAGTTTGTACTGTTTGTCGAACACCACACGGGCATGGTCGAATGGATTATTGCTTGTGGTGGGCAAGTTGATCCCGTGTGGGCCGCGACAGGCAAAAACATAGTCGCGTATGGCAGCGGTGTCGCCTTTTAAAAGTGACATAAAACTATATCCCGTAATATCTTTTGGGGGCTTAATGCCGGCTGCGGTAAGGAATGTGGGCACAAGATCTTCGCACGAAATAAGCTGATTACATACTGATCCCGGTTTTATTACCCCCGGCCAGCGTGCCACCATTGGTATGTGAATACCGAGATCGTATAAAGTGCCTTTGCCCCGGAGAAGTGCCGCGCCATTGTCGCTGATAAATACCACAAATGTGTTTTTATCGAGATTTCGTTTTGTGAGCTCTTTGAGTATTTTTCCGATATACTCGTCTAAACGCTGTATTTCGCCAATGTGGGCTGCCAAATCTTCGCGAAGCAGTTTTGTGTCGGGCAAAGTATGTGGAACAACCAACTTTGCGGGATCGGGTTCGTAGCTTTGAGCCGTAAACGGGCGATGGGGATCGGAAAAGCAGGTTTGTAAAAAGAAAGGTTTTCCCTTGGGAACCCTGTTTAAAAATTCGTTGAATTGTGCCATGGTCGAATCCGGATTACCATTCACTTTGCAGTAGTCGACCCTATCGGGGAATGTAACCATTTTGTATTTTTCGAATGTGGCCTTAGCCGATGGATTCAGATTTCCCATACCATCGAGGTGGTAGGTTCTGCCACAAAGCCCGGTAAAATAGCCCACTTCGCGAAGGCGTTCCGGTCCCGAAATAACAGTACGATCGAGTGGTGCCGAAAATCGGAGCATCTGAATATCCACCACGTTTCGCCCTGTCATAATCGAGGCCCGCGATGGCGCACATTGCGGTGCGGTTACATACGCCCGATCGAAACGCATGCCTTCTTGTGCTATACGGTCGATATTGGGGGTTTGCACATTCGGGTTGCCGTAGCAACTCAGATAGGGGGCACTCTGATCGTCGGAAAGAATGAGCAGAATGTTGGGTTTGGTGGTTTGTTTCGCCATTAATGTGGAGGCAATGGCCATAAAACCAAGCGGAAGGATGTTATTTAGTTTCATTGTATGGGATTTTTGTGGTTATTTGAGAATCATTTTTGCTACCCAGAACGTTTTTTGATCGCTGAAAATGGTGGTATACGGACCGTATGCCAGTTGCGAAATGTCGATGCTTCGAACCAAATCGTTCGATTTTATGAGTATTAACCGTTCGCCCAGCGGGTTGTATACCTCTACTTTATTGGCCTGAACCGGTTCGGTAGGGCCGCGTTCATCGGCATTAATCACTACGCCGTGCCGCGAATTGAAACTCAGTGCCGAAGGGGTTACACCAATATTCAGGCCTGCGCCAACCCATGTATCACCTTTTACAAGCATTATACTTACGCTGGTTACCTCTACATTTACATTTGGAATGGTACCGGTATGATGTGTAAACTCGATGTAATCGGGTTTGCATGCGCCTTTCAGGGTTTTGAAAACGATTTTATTGAAACCTTTTTTCAGACTTACCGGTTTTTGTGTCACTTTTTTATGAATGTTGTAACCATTGTCCCGAATGGGTTCAATCGTAAATATTTCGGTTTCATTGTTAGCGAAATGAACCTGATACTGCGATGTTTCGAGGTCGTTGGCAACCGATGTTTTTAGGTCGAAAAGGCCATCTTCGGGCAGTTCGATAGAAAATACGGTACTGTCGCCTGCAAGAATCCAACCCGAATTTTTGGGATCGTGACCGTTTTTAAAGCCTTGTTTGCATTGGCCTGAACCGATTTCGTCGGCATTATATTCGTTCGATCGGGCAAATCCCGCTTTAAACGCGAGCTTATCGTCGGCATTTCCGGTAGAAATGAACCGAATGCCGGAAGTAGTCGCTGGATCGACCTTAACATATTGCGCGCTGTTGTTATCGGTAAGAGGAACGCCGCCTATGCGTACATTCTCGAAAACCACATTGTTTACCTTTGCAATGCCGCCATCGGGAGCTTTGTAGCCGCCAATATAGCTTACACAACTTTTAATGGCATCTTTGGGGTTGAGGTCGAATTGGAGCGAATCGGGTATTTGGTCGTACCATGTTTTGTGACCGTTGTTCGACAGTTGTCGTCCGGTGATTTCCACGTTTCGGAAGGTGATGTTCCGCAAATAGCCATAGTAGGGGTAGTTGCCTTTGGCATACGAACTAAAATGCAGATTTGCCAGTGCATTAAGGTCGCCTTCTACGTGTAAATCCTGCACAAGAATATCTTCGGTTTTCGAATTGGGTTGTGCTTGTGAGGCCACAACACCGTTGTTATGCCAAACCTGGTTCCACTCCGAATTAATTATGTCGTTGTTCACAAAGCGGAAGCCACCACCACCATAATCGCCCCAGCTTACCTGCATAATGGCGCCGTTCCACATGGGCCAGAAGAGGCTGTTGGTAACAAGCGTATTGCCAAAAGTGTATAAATGGTCGTCGGCAACTTTCATAAATACATGGTCGATAATGCAATTATCGCCCGGACGAATGCCATCGTTGTTTACCTTCCATGCTAATATTTTCAGATCTTTTACGAACGAATTTGGCGGAATGGCCATGTTGTGGTTGAATGATTCGAGCAAAGTAATGCCGGTTACGGTGGCATTGCCGCCACGATGCACGTTGGTGCGATAGTTCCACGGTTCCAGTTCGAGCAGTTGGGGCATGCCGGCGTAATGAAAAATCTGCTTCTTTCCGCATAGCGTGCCGCGGCCGTATACTTTTACATTATAGGTTCCGGGTGCTTTTATGCCACCGTAGATATATGCATTTCCGTCGATATAAACCTCCTGATTGTCGTGAACCGGCAGCATGCCATTGGGCAAATCCTTGGTTAAATCGTAAACCCCCGGGCCGAAGTAGATGGTTTTGGCGTGAATTAAATCGGCATTCGGGGCGTATTTTACCAGCGACTTGCTGCTGAGGTCGGGGAGGTCGGTTTCCGGTGCATCGGCAAAAATCATTAAGCCATTGTTAATCTGGTTAAATTCGTCGCTATTTGCAGCACAAATAAAATTTACCGACACATATTCCGGTTTGTCGATCGTAAAGCTAACCGTTTGTCCGTCAATCCAATTGAGGCGAGCACCGTAACGTTTTGGTAAAATCTGAACCTCTTTGGCTATCTCGCCAAACAGTTTCTTTACCCGAATTTCTATCGGTCCATCCGAAAACGAGAAGTTGGTCCACGACATGGTTCTGCCTACCAACATGGGCAGTACTTTCTCGTTTGGGTTGTTCATGCCGGGGCATTCCGAGAAATGAACGAACGACGATTGCGCTTTTCCGTTCTGAACGATG
>QKHT01000082.1 GCA_003249935.1 Bacteroidota bacterium | reverse complement strand
AAAGCCGCTATTTAAGCGCGCGAATAGATTCGAAAATGGCAGCCGAACCGCCCGCAAAAAACGTATAAAGTCGGCAAAACACCCGTTCACCCACCCAAAAACCCCGTTAATTCGGCAAAAAGGTCCATTAATTCAACAAAATACCGAATCAATTCGGCAAAAAGGTCCATTCATTCGGGATAAAACCGAATCAATCCTGCAAAAAACAGAATTAATGCAGTTGTGGGAGAATTAACCTACCAAAAAGCCGAATTAATGCGGCAAAAAACAGAATCAATTCGGTTGCAGGCGGATTAATCTACCTAAAAACAGAATCAATTCGGTTTTTAGGTACCCCCTCTAATAGTAATTATTCTAAATAACGGTTCAGGCCTAAACAAAGAAACCGCCAACTATTACAACGAATAGTTGGCGGCTCTTTGAAATTTGAATCTATACTACGCTTATTTGGTTCTGTTTTTAATCTTTTGTACCAGCACTTCCCCACCAGTTGTTTTTGGGGTCGAAGTCTTTCGAAAGCAACTTCATGCGCAGCATTTCCTGCCGTTTGAGGCCATCGGTGGCTACCTTTTGCAAATAAGCCTTCTCTTTGGCGGCATCGTACAGCGGGTCATGAACCGGGTATTTTGCATTAACACTTTTGAGGTAGGCAAACAGTTCGGTACTCAGTTGTTTTACTTTTTCGGGCTGAACCGAAGCTACATCGTTCTGTTCGCTAAGGTCTGTTTTGAGGTTATATAGTTCTTCGCGCCCATCCTCGTAGTAGTGTATCAGTTTCCAGTCGCCCCTGCGAATCATCGAAGCCGGCTCGCCGCCCTGATTGCCATAGTGCGGATAGTGCCAGATTAATGCACGGTCGGGCATGGTTTGCCCCTTGAGCAACGGCACAATGCTCACACCATCCCGGTGTTGGTCGGGCCTGAGGTTCAACCCACATAAATCGAGCAGAGTTGGATAAAAATCGGTACTGATTACCGGCGACTCGCACCGCTTTCCGGCGAGGTTCAACCATGGCACATCTACAAAAAAGGGTTCGCGTATACCGCCTTCGAACTGGTATCCCTTACCGGCACGCAGCGGTTTGTTGCTGGTAGAATACGAATCGCCGGCAGCCACACCACCATTGTCCGATGTAAAAATCACAATAGTGTTTTTATCGAGTTTCAACGCTTTCAGGCGGTTCATTACTAAACCTACCGCATCGTCCATTTGCTCAACCAACCCGGCATACACGGGGTTGTCCTGCACCTGACGAATAGGAATGTATTTGCCCATCTCGAAACCAGTGGGTGCAATGCCCATATTTTCGGCCTTATCGCGAAACTTTTGCCACTTTTGCCGGGTGGTTTCGATAGGGCCATGCACCGCATAAAACGACAGATAGGCCAAAAATGGCTTGCCGGTTTTAGCAGGCTGATTGGCGGTCATAAAGTCGGCCGTTTCTTGCGCTAATCGCATCGAAAGGTTTTCGCCCGGCTGATGGTCCTCGAGTTTTGGGTTTTTAAAGGGGGCAAAATAGCCTCCTTTGGGCGAACCGGCATCGAACCCGCCTTTGTTAATATCGAACCCATGATCTTCGGGGCTCGAACCTTCGCCACCAAGATGCCATTTACCGGCAAAAAAAGTGTTGTAACCCGCACTGCGTAGGGCTTCGGGTAAGGTAACAAAGGCAGTATCGAGGCTGTGGACATATTCGGCCGGGAGCATTTTGCTAAAACGGCCCTGTTTGCGCCATGCTTCGCCGCTCGCCTCGCCAATCCAATCGGTAACACCGTGGCGTGGTGCAAATTTGCCCGTAAGTATCGATGCCCGCGACGGGCTACAAACCTGACAAGCTGCGTATCCCTGCATAAACATCATGCCGTTTTTGGCTATTTTATCGACATTGGGTGTTTCGTAATATTTGCTGCCCATACAACTCAGGTCGCTGTATCCCAGGTCGTCGACCAAAATAAACAAGATGTTGGGCTTTGTTTTTTGAGCCAAGCAGCCCGGCAAAGCCATTGCGAATGCAGAGGCCGCCAGCGTAACGTGTATAATGCTGTTTTTCATTACAGATATTTTTTAATACAAATGAAAGCAAATGCTTTTTAAATAAAGCTCAAAAATATTTTAAATAGTGTTACTGACCGATTTACAATATTATTTGCATAATTCTTCGGTAAAATCGAACCGTCGCAAAAAATGCCACGGCGTTTGTTGTACGACGTGCGAAATGCCCCAGATGTGGTTATCGGTATCGCCCACATTACCATCGGTGGCATCGGGCCGGTAAATACCGGCAGCAATGGGTGCTTCTTTTACAGTGCCAATAACCTTAAAGTTAATGCCATCGGTCGAAAACTGAACCGTATTGCATTCAGGACCCTGTGCAATTAAGGCGCATACACCACCTTTATGCGGCCATACAATGCACTCGTGACCGCCAATGATTACCGGATTATAAGCCGATTTAACATACGGACCTTCGGGTTTGTCGGCCACAGCCACGCCCCAACCTATGGGTATACCACCCTCTTTTTCGACCCAGTCTTTCAAATCGCCACTACTGAACCGTTCGTCGCTCCCCCTGAAATAGCGGCTTTTATAATACAAATAGTACTTGCCTTTTATGGCAATGCAACTGGGGTCGTGCGCTATAAGCCCGTCCCAATCGCCTTTTGCTACGATCGGACCATTGGGGTAATTGCCGGGATTGCCATAATTGCCCGGTTCTAACACAGGTTTTTCGGCCCTGTGCCATGGTCCAAAGGGCGAATCGGCCCACGACATACCAAACTTCGTCCATTTAAAGTCGCCCTCTTCGCCATCGGCCAAACCGGGTGCCGTTTGATAAAACAAGTAGTATTTATTGTTAGCGGCCAAAATATTTGGCGTAAAAACGCTGCGTGCATCGTAATTTCCCTCGGGACCACGCGTTACCGCCACGCCTTGCTCGACCCAGTTGATCCCGTCGGTTGAGGTAGCCAGCCATATTTCCGACAAATCCCAAGGATAGGCACGCAAGGTATCATTTGCCTTAGTAAAACCAACCGATAACGGCCCGCCTTTAGAATGGGTGTACCACAAAAAATAGGTGTCGCCCACCTTAATAATATCGGTAGGGTCGCGCCGTATTACGCTATCTTCGAACCCAATACCAGTCACGTTCGAATATTTAATATCGATAGAAGCCTCGGTGGGCAAGGTATTGCTCCAATGCGATTTATGTTTTGTTTTGAACCGCTTAAGGGCCTCGCTCTGCTGCGAAGCAGCACATGAGGAAAGAGACAAAAACAGGAGTAATCCTGCCGTTTTAACCATTAGTTGTTTCATATAAAAAGCAATTATCAAATCTCATTTGCACTTTAATCACCCAATCAACAGCCATGAACAAATAACTATAACAGCCAAAGAACGAATGAATGAACGAGGCCTTGTTCGCTCATCGAACAAAAAATTCAAATTAAATCATTTTATATTAAGATTATATGGGCATTTTAACGCGATATGGCAGGGCAAATGAAATAAATTATGCACCACCTCAACAATTCGCCTATCTCAACCTACACAAAAACACAACTCATAAAAAATCAAAACATTTTTAAGCAGAAGATACAGAAATCGGGACGCTCTAACCGCGAAATAGACTTTCTTGAATAAGCATTTCGATATATTTTAAGCTCTTCATGGCTTTAATCTGATTTTCGCGCTTGATAGCTTCGGTTCTGGAATTGAACTGCTCGTAGTAAATTATTTTCCAAGGCCTGCCACTTTTTGTCGATGGTGTACCACCGGCATTATGACGTTCCAACCGTCTCTCAAGATTCTCGCTTGAACCGATGTAGTATTTATCTCGTAATTCGCTGTAGAGTATGTAGGTAAAATACATGATGTTATATAAACAAAAGGTTAATAAGTCGGTAAAAAACAATCTTTAAAACAAAAAAAGCAGCTACAAACCGAAATTTGAAACTGCTT